>CAVZVX010000183.1:0-11432 GCA_963778775.1 uncultured Spirochaetota bacterium
TCGCGAAAGGCTCCTTCGATACGTGCATGAGGGCCACGATGTCGAAGGTGGTGGAGTGGTTCAGGAGGATGTAGACGCGCTTCTCGCCGCGCTTGCGAGGCGGGAGGTCGTCGAGGCCCTTGACGATCACGCGAGCCTTCGCGCGCATCCAGATGGTGGAGTACAGGCTCATGATCTTGAAGGGGATGTTCACTCGCATGGTTTCGACCTCGCGCTCGAAGGATGGACGAAGGGAAAGATCTCTCGGTCCCCCCTATAGAGCGAGTTCTACGGGGCCGGGTTGCGGCGATTCCGGGGATTATTCGCGGATAACCGCCTGGTCTAGAAAGTGCCCGTCCCGACGGTAAGGGTAAGATTGAGGGCCGCGCCGGGCGTGCTCGGAAAGCCGCCGGAAAAGCTCGAGAGCTGCCCGACGCCGTAGGCGATGTACTCGGCGCCGGCCGGCCCGAAGTTGAGCGTGGCCCCGAGCTGGAGGCTCATGTAGTCGAAGAACTTCCAGCTGACGCTGGGGAGGACATAGCCGGAGAGATCCGAGAGATTGGTTATGATGATGAGCGAGGCCCCGAGTTTGTCCGCGCCCAGGGCCTTGGAAAAGAGATCGGTGTCCGAGATCGAGGCGAAGGCGTAGTGCGTCCCGATGTTGATGTTGTCGAACCGGTTGACGCTATTGACCAATTCGGAAACGAGATATTGATAGACCTGCTGCGCGGAGGCGCCCGTCTGGCCCTCTCCGTTGTAGTAGTACTGGAGCATGATCGTGACGCGGGAGTCGGCGTCGAAGTAATAGCCCCCGACCGTCCCGGAAAAATAGAAATCTCCCGACTGCTGGTTGGCGGTGAGGCCGAGAAGGTTGGTAGGACCGGGCGTCGTGCCGGATACGAAGTAGCGCTCGCTCCCGTATTTGAGGATTCCCTCGCCGAACAGATTCCAGGATGCGATACCGGTAGTGCCCATGAAGAGGGCGCGGGGATGATCGTTGTAGGAATAATAACCGGCGAGCGCGAGCTCGGTGTTGCCGAAACCGTATTCCCCCTTGGCGGCGAAGCGGGCGTCGCCCGGGTCCATACTCACGGTAGTCGACCCGTTCGCGGCGCTAGTCGTGGGCAGGCCGGCATAGAGGTAGAAATTGTTCGTCACGCCCAGGGGTATGGTGGTCTTTATCGAGATGGGCCCCTGGCGCTCGGCCCCGGGTTCGCCGGATCGATGAAGGTCGAGGCGGCGAAGACGTTGTCGGCGGGCTGGAAGTAGCCCTTGCTGACGCCCCATGCGAGGGGCTGGAGGCCGGCGCTGAAATAGACCTTGTCCAGCCAGTTGAACTTCGAGTAGAGGGACCAGACCGAGATGTTGGGGATGGTGCCCGTGCCGCTGCTCGTGAGGGAGGCCGTCGAGATATTGGGGGCCGTCGGCGCAAGGGGGTTCGTGTTGTCGATCGTGAAGGGCCAGCTCGTGCGGAAGTCCATGTTCACGCCGAAGTCGACGAGCGGCTTCGCGACGATCGTCACGTCTCCCTGAATATCCGGGGTGACGTAATCGCTCGTGGGCGGGAGGAAGCGTTCGCTCCCGTCCCAGGGCGAGGCCCAGGCCGAGGTGAGGCCGACCTTGCTCGTGAAGGACCCGCCCACCTTGACCTGATCGTACTTGAGGAAGTCGCTCTGGCCCTGGGCTTCCTTGGAGACGTTGGCGGTCTGCGTCACGGTCTCCGGGGCGCCGAACATATCGTCCTCGGACGGGGACTGAGCGGGCGCCGCCTGGGCGCCCAGGGCGCCGCCCGAAAGCGTCAGCGTGGCGGCGAGAAGGCCGGCGAGCGCGTCTCGCCGCCGCTTCGCCGCTTCATTTTCGATAATGGCTCGGTGGATTTCCATTTCCGTTTTCCTATTGGGCGCTTTCGAGGAAGGTCTTCTGGAAGTACTTGTTGTCCAGCTTACCGACGTAGACGTTCGAGATGGTGAGCACGCTCTGCGTACCCTTGTCCACCTCGTCCACCATCTTGAGCTTGGCCGGTATGAGCTTGTCCCCGACCTGCACATAGGTCGGCAGGTAATAGATGGTGCGCATCGGCCTGTCCGAGACGGAGAAATCCTCTTCCTTCAAGGGAACGGGCTTGTCCTTGCGGACGGTGAGCCTGATCTTCTGGTAGGAGACCTCGTCGTTCTTGGCCTGGAGCGTGAGGACCCAGGTGTCGAAGACCCCGAGCCTGCCCTCGTCGGTCTTTACAATGTCGAAGTCGTCGGCGAAGGTGTACTTCTTGAAGTCGGAGTTCTTGGCCTCCGAGCCGTTGATATTCTCCTTCATCGTCGAGTGCGAATAGTTGCCGCTCTCCGGGTCGTAGAACCAGACGTTGTCGTCGATCTTGAGATAGCCCTGGCCTTTCTGTCTCTCGGGCTCCTGTATGAGTATGACGATCTGGTCGTGGTCGTCCCGGCGGAAGATCTTGACTTGCGTGGTGCTGGGGTTCTCGCCTGGCTTCTCGGATACGATGTCGTAGACGGCGCTGTAGTCCTGCTTGTCGAAGGTCTGGAGCTCGTCTATCGCCTTGAGCAGGGCCTTGAAGTCGGTCGTCGCGGCACCGGCTGCCGCGGCGGCGGCGAGGGCCAGCGCGACGATGATCGCGAGCCTTAGGCTTCGCCTTATGCGTTTCATGCTGATGCTCCTTTATTTGACCGTACGCAGGGCCACGGCCGGATCGAGCCGCGCCGCGTTCCTCGCGGGGAAGAAGGCCGCCGCCAGGGTCAGGGCCGCGACGATGACCACGTCGAAGACCGTCCTGAGGAAGGGAACCCTGAAGGTCATGTGACCGTTCTTGAGGATGATGAACAGGGGGCTGTTGAGGCCGAAGTCGGCGAGAGACACCCCTCCCATGATGATGAGGGCGAGGATTATGCCCGCGAGGACGCCGCCGACGGCGAGGAAGGTCGCCTCGAAGAGAAAGAGCCCTCGGACCTCCTCGCGCTGCATCCCGATGGATCGCATGGTCCCGATCTCGCGTATGCGCTCGTACATGATTATCCTGAAGGTATTCGTTATCCCGACCATGATGATCAGGAAGAGGACGATGAGGATGACGAGACTGGCGGAATTGAGGACGTTGACGATCTGCTGGACTTGCTGAAGCATGTCGTTGAGCGTGAAGACCCGATACTTGATGCCCGACCAGGTCTCCTTCTTGGCCTGGTTCATCATCGCTCGGACGTAATTCTGCTGCTCGTCCGCGGTGCCCCTCTCGAAGACCTGCGCCTTTTTGCGCAGGCTCTCGTAGAGGGCCGAGCCGTACCTGTCCATGCCCGCCAGGGAAGGCAGGTAGAAGCCGAGCGACTGATAGGCGTCGGGCTCCAGGTTCAGGAGCTCGTTGACGTAGGCCTTGTTGGCGTAGCCCGCCATCGAGCCCAGTATGCCGGGATCGACGGTGATGCCGGCTATCGCGAAGTCCCCGACGTTGTTCTGTCCGGTGTAGGTCTTCATCTCCACAAGGACCCTGTCGCCGACCTGGACGTCGAGCCTCTTCGCTATCGGCTCCGAGATGATGAGGCCCAGTTTGCCGGACATGCCTTGCATGCCCCCCGAGGTGAAGACGAGCCTCTCGGGCAGAAAGGTCTCGCCGGCGAAGTCTACTCCGTCGATCGTGAGCTGGGCGGTCTTGCCGGCGAAGACGATCGTTCCTTGGAAGGACGAGCGCTTGGTGATGTATTTCGCCGGTATCCCGACCTCCTTGGCGGCGGCCAGGAGGGTCGAGTCGTCGCGGATGATGTCGTATTCCTTGCCGGAGGGAGATTTCTCCACGCCCTGGATGAAAATATGGCCGGCGGCCAGATTGGCGAAATTCTCGCTTATGTTGGAGACGAAGGCTCCGACGAACCCGTTGATGACGGTGACGATCATGATTCCGAAGGCTATGGCGCCGGCGAGGAGGAAGGTCCTCTTCTTCTGGCGCGAAAGGTTACGCAGGGCGAGCTTGATCAATTCCATGGCTTCCACCTATTCGGTCTGCATGGCGCGCACCGGCTGGATTTTCAGGGCGAGCGATACGGGATAGAGGTGCGCGACGACGGCTACGATGCCGACGAGGACGAGGCTCCAGACCACCGCCAAGGCGCTCAAGGAGGGATGGAGCACGTTGCCCGCGAAGAGGATCTTCAGGAAGGCGTTGGTCGCCTTGAGATGGGCCAGGTCGATTATCCCGACCGCGCCGAACGCGACTATCGCTCCGATGACGCCGAAGACGAGGGCTATAGTCAGCGTCTCGATGAGGAACATCCTCCGCACGAAGCCCTTTCCGGCGCCGAGCGCGCGCATTGTGCCTATTTCCCCCGTGCGCTCGATCACGGAGATGACCAGGGTATTGGTCATGATGATGACGGCCACCACGGCAACTATTATGATGGCTATGTTGAAGACGATCCTCACGACGTCGATGCTGGCGGCGAAGGGACCGGCAGCGGCCTTCCAACCGTCCGCCCGCGCGTCGATACCCTCCTTGGCGAACCAGGAATTGAGCGAGGCGATGATGGCGGGCGCGGCCGCGGGATTCCTGAGCCTGGCCATGGCGAAGTACCAGGCGCCGGTGTCCGCCTGGGAGACTTTCCTCGGCGCCGCGGCCTTGGGAGGCTGCGCCTTCGGGGCTGCGGTCTTTCCCTGGGTAATCACCGTCTCACCGCCGAAGAGCTCGTCGCCCGAGGCGG
The DNA here is from genome assembly GCA_963778775.1 of uncultured Spirochaetota bacterium. Classification (GTDB taxonomy): domain Bacteria; phylum Spirochaetota; class Spirochaetia; order Treponematales; family Rectinemataceae; genus UBA1306. Next base: position 4,677 of record CAVZVX010000183.1, read on the forward strand.
CGAGGAGGTCCTTCTGCGCGGAGGTGACGGGAGTATCCTCGTCGGTACCGAGGGTGAGTCCCATGAGGAGGCGAACCGTGTCCACATCGGCGTAGGATATGAAGTCGGTCGCCTCGCTCTCGGTTTTGTACGCCACGACGCCGACGAGGGGTACGGCCCTGATCTTGAAGCCCGATTTGCCTATGCCCGTCAGAAGTATGGTATCGCCGATCTTGGGCGCGACGCCCAGGCTTTTCTTGAGCCGGTCGACGGTCGCCTGCGAGACGACGAGACCCTCCTCGCCGGGCTCCAGGAGCCTGCCCTGGATTGCATGGGCATAGGTGAATTGCCTGTAATAGCTCGCGGGGTCGATGCCGAAGAGGAGGACGAAGCCCGGCCCCTCCCCTGTATCGGTGTCGGGAGCGCCTTTTATGGACGCAAGCGCGAAGCCGGTGACCTGGCTCGTTGCGCCGGTGACCCCAGGCTCGGCCTCGAGCTTCGCCATTACCTTGTCGAAGTAGGGAAGGGTCTGCGTAGTATCGTTCTGGCCGAAGGAGGCGGCGCCGAAGAGGCTGACCGGGGTCCTGGCCTTGGCGGCGATGAATACGTCTCCCGTGTAGTTGCCGATGAAGGTGTCCTTGACGCCCTTTGCCGCCGTGTCCATGAAGGAGTTCCCCACGATGAGGATGACCACCCCGAGGGCGAGGAGGACGCCGATGATGAGGCTCTTTGCCTTGTGCTCGAGCAGGTTCCTGAAGGCTATGCGGACGAGGACGGGCATGCCCTAGCTCCTCTCGGCGCCTTGGGCCGAGGAGTCCTTGCCGGGGCGCACGTTCTCCGTGACGAGCCCGTCGCGAAGGCGGACAATATGATCGGCCAGTTCCACTATTTTCGCGTCGTGCGTGGAGAATATGAAGGTCGTCTCCATTTCTCGGTTGATCTTCTTCATGAGGTCGAGGATCTGCTCGCCGGTGACCGAGTCGAGGTTGGCCGTGGGCTCGTCGGCGAGGACGATCTGAGGCTTCGTCACGAGGGCTCGGGCGATCGCCACGCGCTGGCGCTGGCCTCCGGAGAGCTCGTTGGGCTTGTGCGTCCGCCATTGCTCGAGCCCCACCTCGCGGATGAGATACTCTATCCAATCGCTCTTCTCCCTGCCCTTGGGGCCCTTCTTCCCGAGGAGGAGGGGGAACTCGATATTCTCGTATACCGACAGCACCGGAATGAGATTGAAGGATTGGAAGATGAAGCCGAGCGTCTCATGGCGGAGCGTCGTCAGCTGCTGGTCGTTCAGGTCCTTCGTCGGCCTGCCACCGATTATGACGGTGCCGGACGTAGGCCTGTCGACGCATCCCAGCATGTTGAGGATGGTCGTCTTGCCGGAACCCGACGGCCCCGCGATGGATATGAAGTCGCCTTTCTCGATGCTGAATGAGACGCCCTTCACCGCTTCGACTTCGACTTTCCCGAGGGGATAGACTTTCCGGACGTCCTGGAGCTCTACGATCGTCATACGTACTCCTTGACTCATGGCCCTGGCGAGCGTTACGCGCCCTCGCGGCGAGCGGCGGTCCCGCGCGGATGCCGGCCGTCACAGGCCGTTTGCGGGCTATTTTCGCGTTCGCCACATAAGATATTCACTCGGGCCTCCCCGATGCAAGGACGGTCCGTCGATTATCCCCTCGGTTCGAAGAAATTCATCGGCCGTTCATCGCGACCGTATGGAGCCTTGCGGCCCAGGGCGCGTATAATGAAGCCAATGGGAATCGAGTCGCAGGACGCGGGCGCGCGCGTCCTCATCGTCGAGGACGATCGCGATATCGCCGAGCTCATAGCGGCCTACCTGGCCCGGGAAGGCCTCGTCCCCGTCATCGCGGGCTCGGCCGAGGAGGCCGACGTGGAATGCTCCGGGCGCCTGCCCGAGCTCCTCCTCCTCGATCTCGGCCTTCCCGGGGCCGACGGACTCGACTTCCTGCGCGGATTCCGCGAACGCAGCAAGGCCCCCGTCATCATCGTCTCCGCCCGGGAATCGGACGAGGACAAGATCGCCGGCCTAGGTCTAGGAGCCGACGACTTCGTGTCGAAGCCCTTCTCGCCCAAGGTCCTCGCCGCGCGGGCGAAGGCCCAGCTGCGCCGAGCCGCGTACGGCGCGGGCGCTCCCGTCGGCAGGAGCATCGCCTTCGGGCCCTATCTCCTCGATCTCGAGGGCAAGGTCCTCGAGCGCGGCGGCGCGAGAGTCCACCTGAGCCGAAGGGAGTTCGAGCTCCTTTCCTTCCTCGCCGTCAACGAAGGCAGGACCTATGATCCCGAGGATCTCTACAAGGCCGTGTGGGGCCTCGAGCACGGCGATCTCTCGACCGTCGCCGTCCACGTTCAGCGCGTTAGGCGAAAGATCGAGGAGGACGGCGTCCCCCCGAGATGGCTCGTCACCGTTCCCGGAGCGGGCTATCGCTTCCTTCGCGAAGATACGCGTCGCGAGGATACGCGTCGCGATGATACGCGTCGCGAGGGCCGATGATGGTTCCCGGGCAGTCGCATCGCAGGATGGGCGGCAGGGAGGGCGCCGCAGGAGGCCGGCCAGCCTCAAGCTCGTCCTCGGCGGGCTCTCGGCGGGCGCGCTGATACTGCCCTTCGCCCTCGTCGGCGTCGTCTCCTTCGTCCTCTCCACGAGCGGCCGCGAGCCGCCTTTCGTGCACGGCCGCGAGGCGATAGTGGAGCTCGAGAAAGCCGCGCGGGTCGATTCCCGCGGGCGGATAGTCCTGACCCGAGGCTATCGGCCCCCGGCCGATTTCGAGCTCGTCATCGCCGGGAAAGACGGAGCCGTGCTTTACTCGAGCTCCGCGGCATTCGCTCCGGGAGCCAAGCCCGACCTCGAGGCCGTGGCCGAGGCGGCGGGGAGGGAATTCTCCTCGCCGAATTTCTTCTCCGAGACTATGTCGTTCAAGGACAGGCCCGTCGGCGCCTATTATGCCTGGCTTCCCGAGGCTCGGAAGCGGGTCGAGGCCAGAGTCACTTCCTCCGTCGCCGCCAGCCTCGCCCTCGTGGGCCTCGTCGCGGTCGTCGTCCTGCTCGGGGCCCTCGTCGCCGCCCAGCTGGGGAGGGCGGTGCTGAGGCTCGAGGCGGCGGCGGGCCGCATAGCCGCCGGGGATTTCGAGACGACGGTAAGTGTCCACGGCATCCGCGAGATCGAGGAACTCGCGGATGCCATGGACGGGATGCGCGCCACGCTGCGCGAGGACCGGGACCAGCGGGCGCGCTTCCTCGCGGCGGTCTCCCACGATCTCAGAACTCCGCTGACCTCGATCGGCGGCTATCTCGAGGCGGTCGAGGACGGCCTGGCGAACGATCCCGCCATCCTCGAGCGCTATATCCGCATAATGCGCGCCAAGGCCCGGCTCCTCGAAACCCGGATCGGAGGCCTCATCTCCTTCGCGAAAATGGAGACCGAAGAGTGGCGGATGAGCTTCGAGCCCACCGACCTGCGACCTTTTCTCGAGGGACTGGCGCGCCAGGCGCGGGAAGACGCGATCCTACTCGGCATCCGCTTCGAGGCGCGCCTCGAAGCGGTAGGCGAGCTCAAGCTCTCGCTCGATCGTAACCTTCTCTCCAGGGCATTGGAGAACGTCTTCTCCAATGCCTTCAAGTTTACGCCCGAAGGCGGGACGGTCAGGCTCGCCGCCGGCGCCGTCCGGGACGGGATCCGCCTCGACGTCGACGACGAGGGCCCGGGAATAGCCATGGCCGAGCGCGAAAAGGTCTTCGAGCCCTTCTATCGGGGGAGTTCGGCCCGGGAAGGCCGCCCCGCGGGCGAAGGCTCGGGCCTCGGCCTCTATATCGCGCGCTCTATCGTTCGCGGCCACGGCTGGACCATAGAGGCGGACGAATCGCCCGCGGGGGGAGGGCGGATAAGCATCTTCGCGCCGGCGCCTCCCGCCCGATCGGCCGGATAGATTAAGGAGGAGAATCGATGAAGCACGGGCTCGCCTCCGCGATCCTTGCCTTGCTTTTCGCCGCCGACCTCGGAGCCGAACAGAGCGCCGCGTCGGTCGCTTCGGCCTTGCCGGCGCAGGAGCGCTTCGTCTACGCGAGGACCATCGGCGACAAGCTGGACCGGATCGAGGTGGTTTCGCGGCTCGTCGCTTCGAACGGGCAGAGCTGGTACGAGCTGACGAGTCATTCCGCCGAGCAGGATATCCTTCTCAGGCTCGATCCCGCGACTCTCCTCGCGAGCTATGCCGAAGTGACGAACCGCGGCAAGGACGCTACGCTGAGGCGCGCGACGACGATACTCGAGAACAAGGCGCCGACGGGACCCGACGAGATTTCCGTATCGGTGATGGAATCCCTCGTCTACACCCTTCGCGTCTTCCCTTGGGGCCTTCGGCAGAAAGCCAGGATCGTCTTCCTGAGCACGAGCGCGGCAGGCAATTTCGACTTCGACCTGAGCGTGACGGGCAAGGAGACGATCCCCGTCGGGAGCGGAAGCATCGAATGCTGGAAGGCGCAGCTCGGCTTGGCCGGGATCTTCGGGGCCTTCTTCGGAAAGAGCTACCTCTGGTATTCGACCGCGTTTCCGCATTACCTCGTCAAGTCCGAGAGCGCATCGGCCGGCCCGGGATCGCCAATGAGCATTCTCACCCTCATAAGCTACTCGTCGGAATCGGAGGCGGACTAGGCTCTTCTCTCAAAGTTCCTCGCGTCTCCCTATCTCGTCGCGGATCACCTCGGCCAGCCGCTTGATTCCTTCGTCAATCTGCTCGAGCGAGGCGTAGGAGAAATTGATCCGCATCGAGTTTCGCTCGGGGGAGTCGAAGTAAAAGGCCGAGCCTACGACGTAGGCTCGGCCTTTTACTTCGACTCCTTCGATGCGGGATCAATTTCTCCTACGCCTCGCTCGAGCAATTAACGAGAGGAATCAAGCGGCTGGCCGAGGTGATCCGCGACGAGGATGGGGGAGCGCGGGAGGACCAGAAGAGAAGAGCCTAGTCCGCCTCAAGTCCGACGAGTAGCTTATGAGGGTGAGAATGCTCATTGGCGATCCCGGGGCCGGCCGGTGCGCTGTCGGACTTGACGAGGTAATGAGGAAACGCGGTCGGGGAAAGAGGTAGCTCTTTCCGAAGAAGGCCCCGAAGATCCCGGCCAAGCCGAGCTGCGGCCTTCCCGCATTCGATGAAACGCTCCCGACGGGGATCGTCTCCTTGCCCGTCACGCTGGGTCGAAGTCGAAATTGCCTGCCGCGCTCGTGCTCAGGAAGACGATCCTGGCTTTGTGCCGAAGGCCCCAAGGAAACGCGAAAGTGATAACGAGGGATCCATCACCGATACGGAAATCTCGTCGGGTCCCGTCGGCGCCTTGTTCTCGAGTATCGTCGTCGCGCGCCTCAGCGTAGCGTCCTTGCCGCGGTTGGATCACTTCGGCATAGCTCGCGAGGAGAGTCGCGGGATCGAGCCTGAGAAGGATATCCTGCTCGGCGGAGATGACTGGTCACTCGTACCACTCTGCCGTTCGAACGACGAGAGGCGAAACCACCTCGATCCGGTCCAGCTTGTCGCCGATGGTCCTCGCGTAGACGAAGCGCTCCTGCGCCGGCAAGGCCGAAGCAACCGACGCGGCACTCTGTTCAGCTCCCGAGGTCGGCGGCGAAAAGCAAGGCAAGGATCGCGGAGGCGAGCCCCAGTAGCCTTCATCGATTCTCCTCCTTAATCTATCCAGCCGATGAGCAGGAGGCGCTCGCGCGAAGATGCTTATCCGCCCTCCCCCCGCGGGCGATTCGTCCGCCTCTATGGTCCAGCCGTGGCCGCGAACGATAGAGCGGGCGATACTGAGGCCGAGGCCCGAGCCTCTCCCGCGGGGCGGGCTTCCTGTGCGAACTCCCCGATAGAAGGGCTCAAAGACCTTTTCGCGCTCGGCCATGGGTATTCCCGGGCCCTCGTCGTCGATGTCGAGGCTGATCCCGTCCCGGACGCCGCCGGCGGAGAGCCGGACCGGCCCGCCTTCGGGCGAAAATTTGAAGGCGTTAGGAGACGACGTTCTCCAAGGCCCGGGAGAGAAGATTCCGTCAAGGGAGAGCTTGAGGTCGCCTAACTTCCAGGCGAGCCTCGAAGCGGATGCCGAGAGGATCCGTCTTCGCGCGCCTCGCGCGCCGGTCCTCGAGGAAAGGTCGCAGGTCGGTGGGCTCGAAGCTCATCCGCCACTCTTCGGTCTCCATTTTCGCGAACGCGATGAGCCCCCCGATCCTGGCCTCGAGGAGCCGGGTCTTGGCCCGCATGATCCGGAAGTAGCGCTCAGGGTAGCCGGATCGCTCGCGAGGCCGCCTCGACCGCCTCGAGATAGCCGCCGATCGAGGTGAGGGGAGTCCTGAGATCGTGCGAGACCGCCGCGAGAAAGCGCGCCCGCTGGTCCCGATCCCGCGCAGCGTGGCGCGCATGCCATCCATCGCGTCCGCAAGGTCCTCGATCTCGCGGATGCCGTGGACTCTCACGGCGCTCGAAATCGCCGGCGGCTATGCGGCCGGCGGCCGCCCGAGCCGCGGCGCGGCCTGGCCAGCCGGCGGCCACGAGGACCCCGAGCAGGACGACGACCGCGACGAGGCCCACGAGGGCGAGGGCTGGCGGCGACGGAGGAAGTGACTCTGGCCTCGACCCGCTTCCGAGCCTCGGAGACCCAGGCAGATGGGCCCCGCGAGCGGGCCTGTCCTTGAACGACATAGTCTCGGAGAAGAAATTCGGCGAGGAGACTACCCTCCCGGCCCGGCCTCGGCCACGGCCTCGAGGTCGGGCT
>CAVZVX010000184.1:0-15682 GCA_963778775.1 uncultured Spirochaetota bacterium
GTCGGCGCGGGCCGCCGAGGCCGCCCGCGATAAATCCTTTTTTTACGATTGGGAAGGCGGCCTCCAGCGCTGGATGACGAGCTTCGACACGACCGAGGCCGATGTCGACGGGTTCGTGGGCATCCTCCACGATTCGCTCATCGAGCTGGGCCGATAATGGTCGAGGAGAGCGCTTGGGACGACGGGAAATTCGCGCGCCTCGAGGTCACGGACAAAGTGATCGGCTTGGCTCGCCGCGAGCGAGCAAGACTCAGACGATATAGCCGACTCAAGCCGCAATCGAAATCCCACCACCTGCGATAGACGTTTTCGGGGCGAGAGCACAGGCTATTGTGTTGCTGTCTTTCCCGTTCTGCCCATCTTTTCGTGCTTCTTGCGCAGATGGCCCATACGTATGTATAGTAGTTTTATGGAACTCGGAGACAAACTCGCGCTATTGGCGGCCGCGGCTCGATACGACGCCTCCTGCGCCTCGAGCGGCAGCTCGCGAAAAGCATACGGCGGCCTGGGCGCCGCGCGCCCGACCGGGGTCTGCCATTCCTGGACGGGCGATGGCCGTTGCGTGTCGCTGCTCAAGGTCCTGTATTCCAACGCCTGCCGCAAGGACTGCGCCTATTGCGCTAACCGCGTTTCGATAGACCAAGCCCGCGCCACCTTCAGCGTCGAGGAGCTCGTACGCCTCACGATCGGCTTCTACCGGCGTAATTATATCGAAGGCCTTTTTCTCTCTTCCGGGATTTTCGCCGATCCCGACATCGTCATGGGTCGCCTTATCGAGGTCGCGAAAACCCTTCGCGAGCGCGAGCGCTTTGGCGGATATATTCATCTCAAGGCCATTCCGGGTTGCGGGAACAAGCTTATCGAAAAGGCCGGCCTCTACGCCGACAGGCTATCGGCCAATATCGAGCTGCCCACAGCCTCCTCCCTAACCCGTCTCGCGCCGCAGAAGTCCGGCGCCGAGATACTTGGCGCGATGCGCTTCATGAGCCAGGCCGAGGCTGCGAGCAAGGAAGACCGGAATCGCTTTCGCGGCCGCTGCGGCGCTCCTCCGCCCTTCGCGCCCGCGGGGCAGAGCACCCAGCTCGTCGTCGGAGCGAGCCCCGACGACGACAAGACGATCGTCCGCCTCGCCGCCGCCCTCTATGGCCGATTAGGCCTGCGGCGCGTGTACTACTCGGCTTTTATTCCCGTTCCAGCCGATCCGCGACTCCCCGTCCTCCGAAGCCCGCCCCTCCTGCGCGAGCATCGCTTGTATCAGGCAGACTGGCTTCTGCGCTTCTATGGTTACAAACCTGAGGAGATTCTCGGCGAAGGCGAATCGAACCTTCCGACCGATATCGATCCCAAGACGGCCTGGGCCCTGAGGCATCCGGGATTTTTCCCCGTGGATGTGGATAGGGCCGAATACTACGAGCTGCTTCGCGTTCCGGGAATCGGCGTGACCGGTGCCGGACGGATAATTTCGACGCGACGCGAGTCCCGATTGCGGCCCGAGGATCTTCCCAGGATGGGTATTGCCATGAAGCGGGCTCGGTGGTTCCTGTCCTCCGGGGGCCGCCCGCTATTTTCCATCGGCGCCGCTCCCTCTCCCTCGGCGCCGGATCCCTTTCGGTTGAGGATCCTCCTCGCCGATACGCCCAAGGGTATGGCCGCATGCGGGCCCAGTCCGGCATCAGCCGTTCCGCAGCTCGAGTTCAGCTTCGGATGAACGGCAGGACTTGGAGCTACGATGGCTCCCTCGAGGGACTTATCGTGCTCGCCCATAGGGCATTTGCCGAAGCGGGTTCATTCGATTCGATCGTCGGCGCCCCGGCAGCCGAGGGGGAACTCTTCCCCTATTCCGGATTCTTCGCCGCATAGAGGACCGTCTTTACGGGTCGTTTCGTTTCGAGACAGGCCTCTTCCTGGGTTTCCCCCTCTGGACGCCCTGGACTCGAGGCCCACGGGGCCGGACCGCGCCGCCGAAGCCCCGAGTTCGGAACTTCGCGCCTTCTCGGGCGAGCTTTTCGATATTATCGTCAGGATATGGATGAGCGAGGCGGCCCTCGAGCTCCCCCTTTTACGCCTTTGCGCCGAGGCAGGACTGCATGGATCGGCTGTGCTCGAAGATTACGGCAATCCGGATCTTCGCGCCGTCGCGGGCGCTTCGCGACGCGTGAGCCGCGAGATCGAGCGGCTCTGCGGTCTGGCTCGCTTCTCGCCGCGAGGCGACGGACTTCTAGCTGCGGCTCTCGAGCCGGACGCCAATATTGTCGCTGCCCTTATGCCTCACTTCGCTCGGAGATTCGGTCATGAGGACTTCGCCTTGGTCGACGTACGGAGGCGTTTTGCTTTCACGCGAAGGGACGGCGACTTCGAGTCGGCCATAGGCGTGGAGGCCCTCGCCCTCCTCCCCGACGGAATGGGAGACCACGATGAGGAAGTCTCGCTTTGGAGGCGCTATTTCGAGGGAACCGAAAATCCCTCGCGAAAAAACCCCGAACTGCAATGTCGACTCATGCCGCGCAGATACTGGCGATATTTGCCGGAGATCGCGATGCGCCGCGAAGTCTAACACTTACAGTTTTCGACTTCAGCGTATATCCTTGGTTCCATGATCGATCAGCATCTGCAGGACGAGGATTGGGACGAAGCTCCCGAGGAGATGGCCTTCGAAGCGCCGTATGGGGCCATTATCGATGAGACGGCATCCCTCGTCGCCTCTCTGATCCGCTCCGAGAAGGCGGTTGACGCCATCGCGAGCGCGACTACTGTCGCGAGCGCGACTACTGTCGCGAGCGCGACTACTGTCGCGAAAGCCCTTCGTCTCTACGTCCTCGCGCCCGCGCTGGTCAACGTCATGCTCAACTACAAGATTTGCGTCGAGCACGACTTGCCCTTGCACCCCACCGTCTATTATGAACTCGCCGAGTCGCGCCGCTATAAAATGGACCATCCTATCGCGGACCTGGACCTGGCGAATCGCCTTTATGCTTCCTCGATCGAACTCGCGAGGTCGGCCTATCGCCTCGATCCCGGCTTCGGCGAAAAGGTCGCCGCCTTCAAGGCGCGACTGCCCGAGGAAATTACACGGTTCGTATATACGGGCGGCCGCGATAGGTATAGCTGGCGCGGCGCCGAGCCCCTTAAGCTCGACAGACTCGCAAAAAAAATCCGCGCCTCGTACTCCCCCTCCCTTATGGTTGCGGCGGCCCATGGAGCGATCATGCCGGGCCTTCTCCTTGCCGAGTATCTCGATCTGCCCCTCTATTTTGTTCGCTTTTCCATGTTCAAGCGAAAGGACGAGGCGCCGATCCTCTCCGTCTCGGATGAAGTCTGGCTTTCGTCCTGGAGGGACGAGAGCGTGCTCCTCTTCGATGAGGACGTCGCCAAAGGCACGACTCTCGAGCTTTTCTGCCGCCGTCTCGCGCCTTGCTTCGGGGAGGCGAAAAGCGCCTGTTGCATCCGGCATGCCGGCTCCAGCTTCGCCCCCGATTTCGTGTCCGAGTATTGGTGGGACTGACATAATTCTTGACTTTTTTATCGATTCAGATATAGTAGTTTTCGAATGGAGTTCGTATGCCCAAAGTTAAGATATCGTATGCGCCTTCCGTCAGGCGCCTGCCTTCCTACCTTCATATCATCCGACAAGCGGAACGTAGCAACGATTTCTATATTTCAGGGACCGTTATCGCGCAAGAGCTCAACCTCGAGCCCATACAGGTCCGGAAGGATCTGGCCATAACCGGCATAGTCGGCAAGCCCAAGAAAGGCTACCCGGTCGAGGAGCTCATCAAGGCTATCGAGCGTTATCTCGGCTGGGATCAGAACCACGAGGCGATCGTCGTCGGCGCGGGCAACCTCGGCTCGGCCCTCATGGGATACCAGGAGTTCCAGCGCCACGGCCTTCGGATCGTGGCCGCCTTCGATACCGACCCTCAAAAAGTCGGGTCTCAGGTCCATGGCGTCCCTGTACGGGGCATGGAGAGCCTGGAGCAAGGCATCAAGGCCATCGGAGCCGAAATCGCGATACTGGCCGTGCCCTCGCCCTTCGCCCAGGCGACGGCCGAAACTCTCGTGCGAGCGGGCATTAATTCTATCTGGAATTTCACCAATATCAAGCTCAAGGTCCCGGATCAGGTCATAGTCCAGCGCGAAGACCTTTCGTCGGGTTACGCCCTGCTCTCCGTCCAAATGCAATCGAGAAAGGGACCGGAAGCGCGCTAGATCATGGCATCGGCAAAGGATCTCCGCCAAGCCGAATTCTTTCGAAACCGCCTAGCCAAGAACGAGAAGGCCTTGCGACGCTGGGCCCGCGACGAAGGCGTCGAGGCGCTTCGTCTCTACGATCGCGACATACCCGAAGTCCCTCTCGCCCTGGATCGCTACGGTGACGCCCTCCTCATGGCCCTATACGAGAGGCCATACGAAAAAGACGAGTCCCTCGAGGCAGAATGGCTCGAGATCATGGCCCTGGCCGCTGCGGAGGCATTGGGCATCGACCCGCGAAAGGTATTCACGAAGACCCGCAGGAGACAGAGAGGCGCCAAGCAGTACGAGAGGATCGGCAGCGATAAGGCCGAACGCGTCGTAAAGGAAGGCGGTCTGTCCTTCATCGTCAACCTCTCCGACTATCTGGATACCGGATTGTTCCTCGACCATAGGCCGACCAGAGCCATGGTCCGGGACCTATCGGCAGGCAAACGGGTCCTCAACCTGTTCGCGTACACCGGTAGCTTTTCGGCGTACGCGGCCTCCGGAGGGGCCTTCTCCGTGACGAGCGTGGATCTTTCGAACACCTATCTCGCTTGGGCCTCGAGAAATTGGGTCCTGAACGGATTCCCCGAAGCGGCCCATCGTCGCGCGAGGATGGACGTCTCGGCTTTCTTGACGAAGGCGGCGGCCTCGAGCGAGAGCTGGGATGTCATCATCGCCGACCCGCCCACTTTCTCGAATTCCAAGGGAGCCGAAGAGGACTTCGACGTCAGCGCGGACTGGGCTTCTCTCGTCAAGGCCTGCGCCGATCTCCTTGCGCCCGGGGGTACGCTGTTCTTTTCCTCGAATTCGCGAAAGCTCAAATTCACGCCGGCTCTCGCGGTCGCGATCGCTCCCGGCAAATGGGAGGATATCAGCTCATCGACCATTCCGCCCGATTTTCGGAATTCAAAGGTTCATCGTTGCTGGAAAATGATCGCGCCCTAGATCCCCGATTTTGGGTTAATAATTAAATACCACTTGCAGGCCTGATTATTGCGGAGTATTTTAATGAAGTTAATAAAGGGAGAAAAAAAGTGCGAATTACAACAAAAGGCCGCTATGCGCTCCGTGCAGTCCTGGCCCTCGCGCTCGTTCAGTCGGGCAACGAGGACAAACCCGTCTCGATCAAGACCATCTCCGAGCAGGAAGACATTTCGGCCGAATTCCTCGAGCAGATTTTTTTCAGGCTGAGAAAGGCCGGCGTCATCAGTTCGGTGCGGGGCCCGGGCGGGGGCTTCTTTTTCGCCCGTTCCCTCGATCAAATCACGCTTTTGGACATCATAGAGGCATCGGGAGAGGGAATCGACATCGCCCCTTGCGTCTGTGGCAAGAAGAAAGTCTGCGCCCGAAGGGTCGGATGCGCGGCATCCGATATCTGGCGCGAGATGGACGACCACATGCGCGATTTCGCGGTAGGACGCACCGTAGCGGACATGCTGCGATAGGCCGCTCGGGCTGGGAGAGTCTCGGACGAATCCTACTCCTCCTCTACGAAGTCCTCGAGCTCCCGGCGTCGGGCCGAATCGACGAGCCTCATCCTTTCGCACAACCCGAATAGCTCTCGGACGTGGGCGAAGGCTTTGAGCCGTATCCCCGCCGAATCCATGTCTCGACGGCCCTGGCGGCCCCGCTCGACGAGGACGACGAGATCCTCGACGACGAGACCTTGAGCCCTCAGGATATCCGCCGCCTCGAGCTTGCTGGCTCCCGTCGTAATGAGGTCGTCGAGGAGGAGCAAGCGCTCTCCAGGCTTGAAATCGCCCTCGATGCTGTTCCCCATGCCATGCGCCTTCGCGGGCATGCGCGGCCATACCATAGGACGGGACATGCGTAAACTCGCCGCGGTCGCAAGCGGCAGACCGGCTGCAGGTATACCGGCGATTCGAGCGTAGTCGATGCCTCGGGCGGTCCGAGCGTATGCGTCGGCAGAAAGGGAGAGAGCGGCCGGATCGGAGACGAGACGGCGCAAGTCTATATAGAACGGGCTCTTTTTGCCGCTTTTGAGGGTAAAATCGCCCAATCTAAAGCATCCGGTAGTTATGAGGGAAGTCAGGAAGGCTTCCTTCAGGCTATCGCGCAATGGGACCGCGGACGAAACCCGAGCGCCGAGATCTGCGACGCCTACGCGGTCGCGGGCTCTTTCTATCTCGTCCCGCAGGTCGCGCGCGGCGGATCCAGGGTCCGCGGCCCCCGCTATCGAGCGCGCCGCCACGATGAGAATGCCCATGCCGTCCGATCGCGAGCCCGCGGCAAAAGCCGCATCGGCGCTCCCTCCCTGGGCTCCGATGCCGGGCGACAGGAACCAGGCGTCGGGGGCGACGGAACGAACGGCCCGCATGCCGTCTAGGTCGTTTCCCGCGACCACGAGACCGACCGAATCGGACCAAGCGACGCATTCACGGGCGATTTTCACGAATAGCCGCTCGGCCGAACCCGCCAGCACGAGATCCTGGAACTGGGAGGCGCTCCTATTGCTCGTTCGCGCGAGCATGAAGATGCCCTTGTCCGGGTATTTCAGGAAGGGATCGAGGACATCGCGGCCCATGTAGGGACTCAGCGTCACGGCATCGCCGCGGAGCCGCCCGAAAAGCGCCGAAGCATGAGCCTCTGCGGTCGCGTCGATATCGCAACGCTTGGCGTCGAGGATAATGGGGATATCCCCGGGAACGATGGATATCGTCCGCTCGAGAGCTTCCAGTCCGGCGGGTCCGAGAGCCTCGTAGAAGGCCAGGTTAGGCTTGTAGGCGGCTGCGTAGGGTGCAGTCGCTTCGATGATGCGGCTATTGTCCGCGAAGGCGGCGGCGGCCGCGTCGGCTCGACCGGGATCGACGCGGGGATCGAGCCCGATGCATAGGCAGGTCTTCTTCGCGATTACGACTCTCTCGAGCCTGCTGAAGAAATTCATGGTATCGGAGATTAGCATGAGGAAGATCCTCCGTCCAGTTCCGAGGGCCTCGGCTCGCCGCGACCAGGCATGGTTTTCAATGGGGGAAGCTATATACTAAGCAGATACGCAGCTTCCCGGCCTGAAGGAGGCAGTGGATATGAGACTCGCGATGGCCTTGCTGATGAGCGCACTCCTCGTCGCTGCCGCATTTTCTCAGGATGCGACTCAAGCGACGGCGTCGGACGCCGTGCAGGCTCCGGCTCAAGCCACCGATCAGATCCCGGCGCCGACTCAGACTCCGACAAAGGAACAGCCGAAGAACGCTTTCGCGTTTTCGGGCGGAGTGACTCTGGGCTCCGACGTCCTGTTGACCGGCCCCGACAACGGCTCGGAAACGTGGACGCGTCTCGGCTTCCAACCCGATCTTTCCTTCGGCAAGATCGGAATCGGCTTCGATTTCAGTTTCCATTTCATGCTCTATCCCGACCCGAACACCACCATCAAGGTTTATCCCGGCGACTGGGTGCCCAACTATGGCGGAACCGGGAAAAGCGTCTGGGACATTTATCTTCCGAAAATCATGTATGTTCGATATGGGCTGAAGGGTTTGGATCCGTTCTTCGCGAAATTTGGCTCGATCGACGACCTGAGCTTGGGCGACGGTTTCATAATGTCCGATTATTCGAATGCGCTCTTCAATTTCCCCTTTGTCGGGATCGAGGCGATAGCCGGCAACCTCGCCCGTCTCGATGTGATAGGCGCTCGCGTCTATGCCCGCCCTCTCGTGGATACTTCGATCCCGTTATTGAAGGACCTGCAGGCGGGAGTCACGGCGGTCGCGGATACCAATCCCTATCTTTACGATCTCGGCGCCACCGTCGCGGCGAAGACTGTCGCCGCCTACGGCGTTGACATCATGGTTCCGATCCTCGACGGCGACCTGTTCCCCATGCAGGCGTTTACGGATTTGGCGGTCGATCCCGACCAGACGACGGGCTGGATGATCGGCCTAGGAGGACGCCTCATCGCGATCTTTACCTATGGGGCTCAATTGCGCATCCTCCATGATGGCTTTATCCCCTCCTACTTCGACGCCGATTATGACATCCTCCGTGCCCGAAAGTACGATCAGATGCAGTTGACTCCAGGATCGGGCACATTCACCGGCTGGCTCGCTTCTCTCGGATAAGCTAGCGTTCAACCTCGCCGACGATGAATTCCACGCCAGGTTCGCCATCAGAAAAGGGCCTCATCCCTATCGTCGACCTGTCGGGAGCCATCACCTACGACAAGCGCGGGATAGCGAGTTCCATCGCGGGCGGCAACTTCAGGCTCTTCGACGAGAACACGCTGTTCGGCGGCGAGATAGACATCCCGGTACCCAAGACCCCCAACCTCGACCTGGCCGTCCTGTTCCAAACCGTGCCCGTGCGCGATTCGAGCTCGGGCGCAATTCAGTACTCCGGCGGCAACGCCGCTCTCGGCATTCCCGAGATGTATCCGAGCATCAGCATCGAGACCCGCTTTCATTTCTAGGCCGCGCTCGCGGGGCGAACATACTCGCGCGCCTGACCGCCCGACTGAGCCTCGGCTGGGTTTGCGACAATGTCGTATTCATGGGCATGGGAGAAAGCCTGGACAATCTGCGCGAAGTCTCGCGAGCGATTTCTATGCGAGTCCGTCGAAGAGGGGTCCCTCGTGGTTAGCTCGGCAGATGGCGGCCGCCAGGGCGTCGGCGGCATGGTCGGGACGCGGCGGCTCGTCGAGGCGAAGAAGCAGCCTGACCATTTCCTGAACCTGCGCCTTCTCGGATCGGGCCGAGCCCGAAACGGCCTGCTTGATAGCCGTCGGGCTGTATTCCGCGAGCGGAAGGGAGGCGCGCGCGAACGCGAGGCGTATGACGCCCTTGGCTTCGGCAACCGGAATGGCCGAGCTCACGTTCTTCCAGAAATACAGGCTTTCCATCGCCGCCGCGCATGGTCCCCATTCCTCGATGAGATCCGATACGGCGGCGAATATCGAGAGGAGGCGCTTGCCGATCTCCTCTTCCTTTCGGGTGACTATGCAGCCATGGCCGAGATAGCGCAAGGTGGAGCCCCTTGCCTCGAGAACGCCGTAGCCGACCGACGCGAGTCCGGGATCGATGCCGAGAATGCGGAGGGCCGGCCCGCGGGCGATCCGCCTTGCGCGGCTCGCCGGCGATCCGGCCCCCATACTCGACTCGGAACCCTGATTACTCGTCGAGGCCTTCGGGGATTTCGACATTATGGTAGACATTCTGGACGTCCTCGCATTCCTCCAGCCTGTCGATGAGCCTCTGGACCTTGGAGGCCGTTTCCTTGTCTGGGCTGATATAGGCCTCGGGTACCATCGATATCTCGGCGCCGTCGGTCTCGAAGCCGCCTTTATTCATCGCGTTGAGCACGGTCTCGAAGGCATCGGGTGCGGTGTAGACCACGAGCTCTCCGTCCTCGTTCTGAACGTCGTCGGCGCCCGTCTCGAGGGCGGCCTCCATGATCCTGTCTTCGGTGTATTTCTCGCCATCGTAGGAAAGGACGCCCTTTCGCTTGAAGAGATAGGCGACCGAGCCCGTCGCTCCGAGGTTGGAGCCGGACCGCGTCAATATGTTGCGGATCTCGGCAGCCGCGCGGTTCTTATTGTCGGTAAGCACCTCGATAAGCAGGGCGCCGCCGCCGGGAGCGTAAGCCTCGTAAATGAGCTCCTCGTAATTGACGCCTTCGAGCTCGCCCGTTCCCTTCTTGATGGCGCGATCTATATTGTCCTTGGGCATATTGGCCGCTCGGGCCTTGAGAACGGCCGTGCGAAGGCGAGGATTCCCCTCCGGATCGCCGCCGCCCATCCTGGCTGCGATGGAAATTTCTTTAATGATCTTCGTGAACATCTGGCCGCGCTTGGCGTCCAATGCTCCTTTCTTGTGCTTTATTGTCGCCCATTTACTGTGGCCGGACATGTGAACTCCTTGCAACGGATGTGCCGAAAAACCATAGCACAGCCGTCGAAACGCTGTCAACTAGAGACGTTTTTTGACGCTTTCGTGGAAAGAATAAACAAGCCTTGCGGTATTTTCGAATTGATTGCGACGAGCCCTTTGATAAGGCAAATAGCGCACATAAAAAAGGCCCCGATGGGGCCTATCCCGGAGCCTGAGCCGCGAAGATCAGCGCTTGAGGTTGATCTTGCCTTTTTGGATCCCTTCCTTGAGCAGCTTGACGGAAAGCTCGTCGTACCAGCCGAAATCGAAGGGCTGCTTGCCTCGGATCGTATACTTTACCGCCAATTCGAGGTCGTCCTTGCAGGACTCGCAGATGTCGATATCGGCCACGCGAAACAAGCTCCTCATCGGCATCGGGTTCTCTACCGGCTTCCTGCAGACATCGCAATAGTTGACTTCCATTCGATTCTCCTTTGCATTGGGCGCTACCGCAATGATATGATATCTCACTGCGCCTGCGCGCGCAAGCAGGAAGGATACGGAGCCCATATGGCCGCTTCTTTTTCCATCGGGGACAGGCGATACGGAACCGGCAAGACTCTGGTGGTTGCCGAGATCGGAACCGGCCATGGCGGCGATTTCGCCAAGGCTCGGGACCTCATCGCCGCCGCCGCGGAATCCGGCGCCGATTGCGTCAAATTCCAATGCGTCTTCGCGGACGAGATAATTCATCCGAACACCGGATGGGTCGAGCTTCCCGGCGGCCCGATCGCCCTCTACGACCGCTTCCTCGAGCTGGAGGAGGACGAGGCTTTTTACGCGGCCGCCAAGGAATGCGCGGAATCCCTAGGCCTCGAATTCCTTTGCACGCCCTTCGGTTCGCGAAGCGCGCGGCTTTTGCGCGGGATCGGCTGCAAGGCTATCAAGATAGCGAGCCCGGAGCTCAATCATTTCCCACTTCTCGACGAGATCGCCTCCTACGGCCTGCCCGTCATACTCTCGAGCGGGGTTTCCACGTTGGCCGACATCGATCGCGCCCTTCGCCCTTTCGCGGGACGGCGCGCCGGCAGTCGCGAGCCGACGGGAGACGCGACCTCGGACCTCGCCCTCCTCCACTGCGTCACTTCCTACCCCGCCCCGGCCTCGGAATACAACCTCAGGCTCCTACCTGGCCTCTCCTCCCTGTTCGGCCTTCCCGTGGGAGTGTCCGACCATTCCATGGATCCCGTGCTCGTTCCCGCGCTCTCGGTCGCCGCGGGAGGCATCATCGTCGAGAAGCACATATGCCTCTCGAGGGAAGATCCGGGTCTCGATGACGCCATAGCCCTCCCGCCGGAAAGCTTCGCCGACATGGTTCGGGCGATACGCCGAGCTCAGGCGCTCGACCCCGACCAGACCATCGCTGCCCTAAAGGCCGAATACGGCGAGGCGCAGGTCGAGGCCTCCCTCGGGGATGGCGTCAAGCGGCTCGCTCCCAGCGAGTCCGCCAACTATCGCCGGACGAATCGCTCCGTGCATGCGGTGCGAGCGATACGGGCGGGGGAGGTTCTCGCCGAAGTCGACCTCGCCGTCCTCCGTACCGAGAAGGTGTTGCGGCCGGGCCTTGATCCGGAGCTCCTGCCCGTCCTTGCGGGTAGGATCGCGGCTCGCGACATCCCCTCCGGCGAAGGCATCGAGTGGGCCGATCTGGGAGGCTTCCCTAAAGGCCGGTCGAGATGACCGTCGGTCCGCCGCCCTTGGAAAAATCCGAGGAGAAGCCCGTAGAATGCCGCCTACTTCAAGCGGACGATCGTCTTCCCGTAGCCCCCCTCCTCCGGGCGTGCGAAATGGAAATCCGCTACCGCGGGATGGCCGCGCAGATAGTCCTGTATCCCCTTGCCCAGGACGCCCTCTCCCGTGCCGTGAAGTATCTGGAAGAGGGACAAGCCCTGCAGGGCGGCGGCGTCGACTTGCTTCTCGACGGCGTCCAGGGCCGCGGCCAGTCTGTACCCTCGTAGGTCCAGCTCGAAAGCGGCCTTCGTTCCGCCCTCGCCCCTCGGAGCCAGCTCGATCTGAACCTGGGGTCGGCCGGTGGGCGCATCGGCCACCGGAAGGAGCTCCTCCTCGGGAAGCGTCAGTCGCATCGATTCCGTCTCGACTAGCCAATAACCCTTCTTGGCCCTTCGCAGCACTCGCCCTCGCTTGCGGGCGGTGCCGATGAGGACCTGGACGCCTTCTTCCACCGCGGGCGCCTTTGCGTTCTCGGATTCCTTCGCGCCCCCCCGCGCACGGAAGAAGGCCTCGTCGTCCGAATCGCTTCCGACCCTAATAAGGGGTTCTGCCCTGAGTCTCTCGAGGCGTTCCTCTTCCCGCCCGACTTCGAGCGCGAGCTCCGAGAGGAAGTCCTTGACGCCCCTGGTCTTCTCCGGCGTCAGTTCGCCTTCCCGGATTTCCCTGACGAGATTCTCGAGAGTCTTCCGACTCTCGTCGAGGAGCCTGCGCAGGTCGGATACGCCGCGCTCGCGCAGCTCGATCTCCTTCTGCCTGACCCGCAGCGATCCGAGGTCGGCCTTCCGCTGCGCCTCCTTCGCCTCGCGCAATCGCTTGCGCCTGTCGGCCTCGATGTCCTCGAGCTCCCGATGCTTCTCGGTAAGGCCCCTGATGAGCTCGCTGACGTCCGCCCTCTCCTCGGCGAGGTATTTTCTCGCGCCGACTACGATCGACGCCGGTAGGCCGTTCTTCGAAGCGATCTCGAGGGCGCGACTCTCCCCGGGTACGCCCATCATAATTCGATACGTCGGGGAGAGGCTGCCCTTGTCGAAGTCCATCGAGGCGTTGAGACAGGCGGGCCGCGAATAGCCGTAATTCTTGAGGATGCTATGGTGGGTCGTAAGCACGGTCAGGCATCCGCGCTCTATGAACCAATCGAGAAGGCTCATCGCGACGGCGCAGCCTTCCTCGGGATCGGTACCCGAGCCCAGCTCGTCGAGAAGCACGAGGCTCCCGGACGAAGCAGCCGTCACGATGCCGCCTATCGCGCGGATATGTCCGGAAAACGTGGAGAGCGACTGATCGATGGACTGCTCGTCTCCGATGTCGGCGTAGATCGAGTCGAAGACCGCGAAGCCCGATTCGGGCGCGGCCGGGAGGGCGAGGCCGAACTGGTTCATCAAGGCGAGGAGGCCGATGGTCTTGAGCGTGACGGTCTTGCCCCCCGTATTGGGGCCGGTCACGATCAAGGTGCGCGTGCCTTCGGGCAGCTCCACGTCGATGGGGACTGCCTTGGGACCGATGAGAGGATGCCTCGCCTTGCGCAGGACGAAGCCCGAGTCCAGGTCGCGCGCCATGCATAGCCCCAGCGCGCGGGCGTGGCGCGCCCGCGCGTAGATCCCGTCCAGGACGGCCGTCAGGCCGCGCGCGACGGCGAGCGCGGCGGCGTGCTCGAGAAGCCTCGCCGTCGCCTCGCGGAGCATGCGGAGGAGTTCCTGCCGATACCGGGCCTCCTCCTGGATCAGTTCGTTGTTCTTGAGCACGAGCGCTTCGGGCTCGATGAAAACCGTCTGGCCCGTGGTGGAGACTTCGTGCACGATGCCCCTGATCCTGGCCTTGAAGTTCGCCCTGACGGGAAGGACGGTCCTGCCGTCTCTCAATGTCGGCTCGTCTGACTGGAGCATGGACCGGATGTCCTGATCCTTGTAATAGGAATCGGTTATCGCCGAAATGTCCCTATGTATGCGGGCTATCCTCGTTCGGGCGTCTCGAAGCTCGGGCAGGTCCCGGAGGGACCCGTCCTTGTCGAGGATGCGGAAGACGACTCGCGCGGCGGGGGCGAGGTCCGGCGCGTCGTCGAGTCCGAGGGATAGGCCCCGATCCTCGACTCCCGCCATGAAAGAGACGAGGACGCCGTAGGCCTCGGCCCAGAGGCCTACGGCGTAAAGCTCGTCCATCTCGAGGCAGGCGCCCGGCTTGGCCATCGTCCTGGCCGGGGCGGAGATATCCGGGAATGACGGCGCGGGGCAATCGCGCCCTTCCTGGAAAATGCCGATGAGAGACGAGACATCGGCCTTGAGAGCCGCGACTTCACCGGGCGCCGATCGAGGCGAGTCGCCGAGTATGGCCTCGCGTCCCTCCTCCGAGAGGCAGTACCCGGCCACGTCCTCGCGTATCCGCGCGAATTCCAGGAGCCGCAGCGTTCGCTCGTCAGTCATCGCTTTCGTCCCTTCCATGATGGAAGCGGGCCGTCTTTCGCGCGCCGTCGCCCCGGCGTATCCCCGAGCTCCTCGGACCAGGAGCGCTCCGGCCCTCCTTCGCGCCGTAATTGGCGCTCGCCTCGAGCTCGTATCGGACTCGCAGGTAGCTCTCATAGCGGTCCTCGTGCACGAGACCTTCCTCTAAGGCCCGCGTGATCCGGCATCCGGATTCGTCGGTGTGCGTGCACGACAGCCCGAACTCGCAGAGCGGGGATAGCTCGGCGAGCTCGGGGAAATAGGCGTCGAGGCCGAGGGGCTCGATGCCTCGAAGGGCGAGCCTTCGGATTCCCGGCGTGTCGATGATGCGCGTCCCTCCGCGCAGGATGATGAGCTCGGCCATCGTGGTAGTGTGCCTTCCCCTCGCGTATTTCTCCGAGATTTCGCCGATGCGCCTGGCGAGTCCCGGCTCGAAGGCGTTCAGCAGGCTCGACTTCCCCACCCCGGACTGACCGACGAACACGGAGGTCATGCCGCCGAGTCTCTCGGCGAGCTTCCTCACGTTCAAGCCCGTATGCGCCGAGCACCGGATGATTCCATAGCCGAGCTTCTCGTATAGGGCGAGCCGCAGCTCGGTCTCCTCGTCGGTCCCGAGGTCGGACTTGTTGAGGGCGATGAGGAGGGGGACATGGGCCGCCTCGGACAATATCGCCACGCGATCCACGAAGCGTGGCCTGAAAGGCGGGAAGGAAGGGGATGCGACACAGACGACCATGTCGACGTTGGCCGCTATCGATTGATTCGCTCGGCCCTTTTCGTTGTAGCGCCCGAAGACGTTGCGTCTCGTCTTCAGTCCGGTAATCGTGCCTCGTCCCTGCTCGCCGATGTGTCCGGCTGCCCCGGCCTCGACGTCGACTTCGTCCCCGGCGGCGAGAGCGTTGTATTCTCCCGTCATATCCTTGATGCGCTTTCCCTTGATGACGCACAGGCGCCTCTCGCCGTCCGCGCAGAGGATCGAAAAGAGATTGTTGACTCCGAAGAGTACGATTCCTTCCATATCAGGTTAACGCGCCGGCAGTGATTCGGGGCCTTCCAATCCGAAGGTCTCGACGATGAGGCGATACTCGATCTCGAAGGGCCACTCGCCCGTCAGGAGGAAAGACCCTCGATCCATCGCCGCGTCGACGACGCGAGCGACGGGGCCTCCAGGATTTAACAGGCCCCGCTCGCTAAGGACCTGCCTCAATCGCTTCGCGACCCCGGCGCGGGAATCTATGACCTCGACGGCCGGGCCCGCATAAGCGGCGATATCGTCCCGGAGGTGGAGAAAATGCGTGCAGGCGAGCACGATCTCGTCGACCCCCCGATCGACGAGGCGCCGAACATAGGGCGCCACGGCCTCGCGCCGCTCCGCGTCGTCGGCGACCGCGGAACGCCGCT
>CAVZVX010000185.1:0-4821 GCA_963778775.1 uncultured Spirochaetota bacterium
GGCGGACGTTTCGTGGTCTCGGATATCTACTCGATCGAATCCGTTCCCGAGGAATTCCGCATCGACCCCGTCGCCGTCGCGCAATGCTGGGCAGGCAGTGTCACTCGCGGCGAATACCTGGAGCAGCTCAGGCGCGCCGGATTCGGAAAGGTCTCCATATTGGTCGAATCTTCGCCTTACCCGAAAGGCGGAATAGATGTAGCCAGCTGGACGATTCAGGGAGCGAGGGCTTCTTGATCTTCCGGCGGTTTGATATGTCAGGAGGTGATATCCGATGAAGAAGGGCATGGTCTCTCTGATCCGCAGCAAGCCTTGCCGGGCAAGGCCCGCAGCCCAATGCTGCGCCAAAACCTCGAAGGCGGCGGCCGGCTGCCACGATTGATCGCCGACGCCGCGGGGCCTCGAGCCCCGCGGCGTCCAGGGGGCTCTCCTTGCGAAAATCAGCGCACAACATATTCTCCCGAGCGAAGGATTCGTCATGGTATTTCATAGTGAATCCGCTGAGCCGACAGGCCGACGTCCTCGATCCGGACATGGCTCGAGAATACATCGACGACGATTTCTCGGATCCATCGATCTGGGCCGAGAAGGGTTACCTCGTGGATCCGGACGTCGAGCGCTCGGCGTACCTGAACGCCTACCTGGATTGGACGGAGAGGATCGACCGAGAGGAAATACAGCTTTTTTTCGTTCCGTCCTATGCCTGCGATTTCGAATGCCCTTACTGCTACCAAGAGGGGTATGAACGCCGGAACGAGGAGCCTCGAGAAGGCCTGATACGGGATTTCTTCGCCTACGTCGATTCCGAATTGGCCGGTCGGAGAAAGTACATCACGATTTTCGGCGGAGAGCCGCTCCTGCCGGGAGAGCGAACGAGGCAGACCCTGGGCCGTCTCCTCGACGAGGCCTCGAAACGCTCGCTCGATACGGCCGTCGTCACGAACGGATACTATCTGGAGGAGTACCTGCCCCTTCTCGCGACGGCGCGCATACGCGAGATCCAGGTGACCTTGGACGGAGTCGGCGCGGCCCACGACAGGCGCAGGCCGCTCAGGGGAGGATCGCCGACCTTCGATCGAATCTGCGAAGGAGTCGACGGCGCGCTTGCCGCCGGAATCCCCGTGAACCTCCGTATGGTCCTCGACAAGGAAAATATCGGAGAGTTGCCTCGCCTGGCCGCCTTCGCGAGGGACCGCGGCTGGACGAAAAGCCCCCTGTTCAAGACTCAGCTGGGCAGGAACTACGAACTTCATTACTGCCAGAAGGGGAACGACAGGCTCTACAGTCGTCTCGGTCTTTACGAGGACATATACGCGCTTATCAAGGAAGAACCCGCGATCCTGGAATTCCATAAGCCGGCCTTCTCCTTGGCCAAATTCCTCTGGGAGACCGGCGGATTGCCAGAACCGCTCTTCGATTCATGTCCCGGGACGAAAACCGAGTTGGCCTTCGATTATACGGGCCGCATATATTCCTGTACCGCGACGGTCGGGAAGCCCGGAGAGGAACTCGGGACCTTTTCCCCTACCGTCAGCCTGAACGGCGAGATTCTCTCCCGGTGGCGGGAGCGCGACGTCACGAGCATCCCCGAATGCAAGGACTGCGGCGTGAGACTCGCGTGCGGCGGCGGATGCGCGTCGGTCGCGAAGAACAAGTCCGGCCGGATCCTTTCTCCCGATTGCCGCCCCGTGACCGGACTTCTGGGACTCGGAATCGGTCTCTATTTCCCCGAAGGAGTGCCACTCGATGCTTGAGCGTATCATGCAGATAGACGCGGATCGATTCCAGGCTGAAGTACTCGACGCGGATGCCGCGATCGTGGACTTCTATTCGACCGAGTGCCCGCCCTGCGAGAATCTGGCCGGAAAATTCGGGCCTTTGAGCGAGCTATACGGCGAGGACGTGAAATTCGTAAAGATCTTCCGCCAGGGAAACCGCGATTTGGCCAAAGCCCTGGACGTAAGCGGCAGTCCGACCCTTCTCTTCTTCAGCAAGGGAATGGCCGTCGGGCAGAGGCTCACCGGGGGAATTCGAAGGGGCGACATCATGAGGAACCTCGATGCCCTCCTCCCTCCCGGACGCTCGACGGAAATACGGAAGAAGATAATTCCCAAGACAACTAAGACCGACGTCGTCGTTCTCGGGGGAGGGCCGGCGGGCCTGACTGCCGGGATCTATCTCGCCCAAGCCCACGTCGATGCCATCATCGTCGACAAGGCTCTCCCCGGGGGCTATGTGGCGACGACGAATCAGGTCTCCAACTATCCCGGATTCGTCGATCCCCTGAACGGCTATGAGCTCAGCCACCAGATGACGGAGCAGGCCAAGGCTAATGGAGTGAAATTCAGGGCGGCCGTGGATATAGACCAAGTCGATCTCGAGAACAAGACGCTCAGGCTGGACGGCTATGAGACGATCTCGGCCAGGAAGATCGTCATCGCCACGGGATCGCAGCCCGCGCCCTTGGGCGTCCCCGGAGAGAAGGAATATCGCGGCAACGGAATAAGCCACTGCGCCATCTGCGACGCCAAGTACTATGACGGCATGGACGTCGTCGTCATCGGCGGAGGGAACTCTGCCATCGAGGAATCCCTCTTCATCGCGAAGTTCGCCAAATCGATCACCATCGTCCATCGATCCTCAGCCCTGCGCGCGAACAAGGAAGCTCAGGCGAAAGCAGCGCGCGAACCGAGAATCAAGATCCTGCTCGAGCGCGAGGTCAAGGAATTCAGGAAATACGCCCCCTTCCGGATGGGCGTCCTGGTCAGGGACAAGAATACGGGCGAGGTCGAGGAGATAAAGACGAACGGCGTTTTCGTCTTCGTCGGCTTCAAGCCGAATGTCGATGATTTCGGCGGAGGCTTGAAGACCGATCGTTGGGGGTATATCGAAGCCGACGCGGAGATGCGAACCAGCGTCGCCGGCGTCTTTTCCGCCGGCGACGTCAACTCCAAGCATTATCGCCAAATCACGACCGCCGTTTCCGACGGCACCATCGCCGCAATAGGAGCGGCCAAGGAGCTCGGATGATCCCGAAACGGCTTCGCGGGCGCGCCCGGAGAGCGAGTCGTCGCCGAGGGGCCGGTTTGTCTAGAAGCTGTCGACCGTCGAGAGCTTGTGCTCCGCCACGATCTTGAGGCAGTGGTCGATGTCCTCGACCTTGAAAATAACGACGGCGGTGGAGGCGTCCTTCTCGAGCGAGGCGTAGAGGTACTCTATGTTGACCCCCGTCTCCTTGAAGATTTCCATCACGGCCGCCAGGCTGCCCGGCCTGTCGGGGATCTCGATCGCCAGAACGTCGGTCATCCTGGTGGTGAAGCCGCCCTTCGAGATCGCGTCGGCCGCCTCGAGCGGCTTGTCCACGATGAGGCGGAGGATGCCGAAATCCGCGGTGTCCGCGATCGATATGGCCCGGATGTTCACGCCCGCGCCGGATATCAGCTTGGTGACGTCGGCGAGCCGTCCCGTCTTGTTCTCAAGGAAAACCGAAATCTGCTGGAGCCTCATAGTGTCCCCCCGTTATAGCGTGCGCTTGTCGACGACGCGCTTGGCCTTGCCGACGCTGCGCTCGATCGTCTTGGGCTCGACGAGCTTCACGCGGAGCGTGATGCCGAGCTTGGACTTCATCACCGACTCGATCTTGCTCCTCAGCGTCTCGAGGGTCTTCGTCTCGTCCGAGAAGAGCTCGCGCTTGACTTCCACCATGAGCTCGACCTCGTCGAGGTGGGTCGCTCCCCGGTCGACGACGATGACGTAGTTGGGATCGGTTCCCTCGATCTCGATGAGGGCATGCTCGATCTGCGAGGGGAAGACGTTGACCCCCCTGATGATGAGCATGTCGTCGGTCCGCCCGAAGAGGCGGTGTATCTTGGCGGTGGTCCGGCCGCAGCCGCAGGTCCCGCGGGAGAGGAAGGTGACGTCCCGCGTGCGGTAGCGCAGGAGGGGCGTGCCTTCCTTCACCAGGGTGGTGAACACGAGCTCGCCCTTCTCGCCGTCGGATAGGGGTCGTCCCGTCTCGGGATCGACGATCTCGGGATAGAAGAGGTCCTCGTTGACGTGCATGCCGTCCTTGCACTCGCACTCGAAGGCGACGCCGGGGCCGGTGATCTCGGTCAGGCCGTAGATATCGAAGGCGTCGATGCCGAGCTCGGCCTCGATCTGTCTGCGCATGTTCTCGCTCCAGGGCTCGGCCCCGAAGCAGCCCGCGCGCACCTTCGTCGCCTTGATGTCGAAGCCGGTCTCCTTGGCCTCCTCGGCCATGAAGAGCGCGTAGGAGGGCGTGGAGCAGAGAATGGTGCTGCCGAAGTCCCGCATCACCATAAGCTGCTTCTGGGTGTTGCCCGAGGACATGGGAATGATGTTGGCGCCGATGCGCTTGGCTCCGTAGTGGACGCCCATCCCGCCGGTGAAGAGCCCGTAGCCGTAGCAGTTCTGCACGGTGTCGTGCCTCGTCGCCCCCGCCCCGCTGAGGGTCCGGGCCATCGCCTCCTCCCAGCACTCGACGTCGTAGCGAGTGTAGGCGTCGACGACGGGAACCCCCGTCGTGCCCGAGGACATGTGGATCTCCTCGATCTCGGCCTCGGGGCAGGCAAGGAGGCCGTAGGGATAAGTCACCCTGAGATCGTCCTTGACCGTGAAGGGGAATTTCGAGATGTCCGAGAGGGACTTGAGGTCCCCGGACCTCACTCCGGCCGCGTCGAACTTCTTCCGGTAGAACTCCACCCGCGAGTAGAGTGTCTCGGCCAGGTTCTTGAGCCGGGCGAGCTGAAGCAGTTCTCGCTGGTCCTTCGCCTGGCACTCGATCAAGATGCGAATCATCGC
>CAVZVX010000186.1:0-21630 GCA_963778775.1 uncultured Spirochaetota bacterium
CGTTCGCGCGGGCAGGCCCACACCAATCTTTTCTGATAACGCCAAAGCGGAAATCCACAGGCGTTCCCTCGGCATTCCGCGGCGAATCAACCGCGTATGCCTTCTCACCCTTTTCGAAGGCGCGGCACAAGGCCACTCGATCATCGATGAGGCCAATATTGTCTCTGATGAGGCATAGCGCCATCCCTCAGACTACGCGGCATGCCGGGCGGCGACGCTCGGCATTTCTGTTGGCGAAGGTCGGAAGGACTGATTGGCGAGAAGGGGAAGGTCAGGCTGGCGAGCCGTGGAATGCAGTGGTGGCAACTCGCGGAAGTAGGTCTGGCAAGTAGTGGAAAGTCAGATTGGCATAGGGTGGAAATAGGAGCTAGCGGCGGCATGCTCTATCCCGGCGGCCGCTTGAACGGCAGGCCCTCGTCGAGGGCCCGAGCGCGCTCGCGCTCCTCGGCTTTGGATCGGAGGGGTTCAATCGGCATGAGTGTTATCTGCTTCGACAGGCTATAGGCAGTCGAATGGTCGTCGTCGTTCTTCCCGAGTTCTCCTGTGACGCTCGAAATGTTCATTCACGGATTCGGATAAGACAGTCCGTTAACCCATAACCCGAAAGCAAACAAATCAACCGAGATTTCCCGGTTGCTTCGTGAATTTGGTTAGCCGCCGGGCAATCTCCCACATCTACATGAATTCTCACGAGCCGAATGCCTTACGTCAATATTCTTTCCTTGAATCCGACGCGGGGGAAAGCCTGGTACTGGAACTCGTGGTCGAGTATTGCTGTCTTCGGCGGTCATTGCATATAGTGTATTCAGGAGGGCGAAATGCAACCAGCGATCGATAACCGCGAATCGGCATTGCAATTCCTGAACCTCGTCATAGAAGGAAAGATTGACGAAGCCTACCGAAGATTCGTGAACATGGACGGCAGGCACCATAATGCCTTCTTCGCGGCGGGCTTCGCGGCCTTGCGCGGGGCCATGATGGAGAACCATGCCCAGTTCCCCTATAAGCGAATGACCGTAAAGAACGTCCTGAGCGAGGGCGACCTCGTGGCCGTGCATTCGCATATAGTCCCTCGCGATGGCGAGCCGGGACTCATCGCCATTCACCTGTTCCGATTCGACGGTGGCAGGATCGCCGAGATGTGGGACTGCGGCCAAGTAATCCCGGTCGAATCGCCGAACCGAGACGGGGCTTTCTAGAACGCGGCCGCCGGTCCAGCGCGCGCCATTACGAGGCGATCGTTCTCGCGAAGCGCTCTAGACCCTCGGCGAGGATGGATCGGGGACAGGCCAGATTGAGGCGGAGATGGCCTTCTCCGCCCTTCCCATAGCCGCTGCCCGGCGAGAGCCGCACCCTGCCCGATTCCTCGAGGAGGCGCGCCAATGGCTCCTCGCTCGATCCCTCGCCTCGCTTCGCGAGGACGGCGCGGAGATCGAGCCAAGCGAGATAGCTTCCCTCCAAAGGCGCTACGGCGATTTCCGGCAGCCGAGACGACAGAAAATCGAGGGTATAGAGGAGGTTCTCTCCGAGGTAGGAAAGGAGCTCGTCGAGCCAGGGCCCGCCCCCGCGATAGGCCGCGATGGCCGCGACTAGGGAGAAGGCGTTCGGCAGTCCGAAGCCCCAGGCCGAGATAGCCCGCTTCATTCTGGCTCGAGTCGCCTCATCGCGAGCGATGACCTGGCAGATATGGAGACCGGCGATGTTGAAGGTCTTGTTCGGCCCACTGAAGACGAGGACTTCCCTCGCGCGGGATCCGCATATGGACGCCATGCTGAGGAAGGAACTCTCGCCGAGGACGATGTCGGAATGTATCTCGTCGCAAAGGACGGCGAGGCTTCGTTCCCGGGCGAAGTCCAGGAGGCGCTCGATCTCCTCTCCGGTCCAGACGCGGCCGACTGGATTGTGCGGGCTCGAGACGAGGATGGCACGCAGCTCGATGCCCGACGCGGCGGCGGCTCGGGCCGCTCGTTCCATTCCCTCGAAATCCATCCTCCAGGCGCCACCGGCATCGTGCGCGAGAGGGGCCTCGACGACGGAACGGTCGTTCTCTTCCACGACGCCGTAGAAGGGATGGTAGACCGGAGGCATGATCATCACACCCTCGCCCTTTTCGGTGAAGGCATGGAGGGCGGCGGCGATCGACGGCATCACGGCCGGCCCCAACAGTATCTCGTCCGGTCCGATATTGATGAGCTGCCTATCGGCATACCAGGCCGATACTGACTCGAAGTAATCGCGAGCCGGGAGCGTGTAGCCGAATATCGGGTGTTCGCTCCGCTTTCGGATCGCCTCGAGGACGGCAGGCGGGGGAGGAAAGTCCATATCCGCGACCCAAAGAGGGATTATTCCCGGAAGGCCCCGGAGATTTTTGGGATTGTCCCATTTGAGGGAATAGGTCCCGCTACGATCTATGACGCGATCAAAATCCTTGATCATTTAACACGAGGATGGTTGGTTTCGAAAAAGCTCTAGGCGAAAAGGTCGACTCGGGTGCCGGCGCCTTCGGGAAGCGGCGCCGCCGTATTAAGGGACTTTAAGAGATCGGTCGCCTGTTGCTGGTCGCCCTTGAGACCCTTCGCCAGCATGGAGACGCCCACCTGATCGAGAAGATTCGACCGGGCGGAATCCATGCTTATCGCTTGAATATCCATACAACCATGATACTGCAAGCCCATTCGCCGCGCAAGCGGTATTCATCTGCCCGCAAGCGAGGAGATCAGTCCCAGCAGCGGTCCCGGGGCGATTCCGATGGCCAGGATCGAGAGGCCGAGAAGGGCGAGGATGGAGCCCGCAAGGAGGGAGCGGCTTGGTCCGATCCTTGCCGCTTTTCCCGCCGCTTCCCGGCTCTTTTCCTCTTCCGGCATTTCGGCCGCGGGCCCGCGGTACATCAGCGACAAGAGGCGTAGATAGTAGAAGAGCGAAAGGGCGCTGTTGAGGGCGAGGAGAACGGCCAGAATCCCGGTCGCCGTCCCGGCGCGGCCCCCGGCCAGCGGGCCGCCCGAGCCCAGGCCCGCCGAGAAGAGCATGAACTTTCCGATGAAGCCAGCGGTGAGAGGCATGCCCGCGAGCGATAACAGCGAGACCGTCATGACGGCGGCGGCGAGGGGTCGCCTCGTCGCAAGAGCTCTGAAATCCGAGCGAGAGGCATCTCCGTCCGCCGGTGAGATCGCGGCGACGCAGGCGAAGGCGCCCAGGGTCGAGAGGGAATAGGCGGCGAGATAGAACAGGGCCGACGATGCCCCGTAGGAACCGCCCGCGATCAGCGCGACGAGGATATAGCCGAGCTGGGCGATGGAAGATCCGGCGAGCATGCGCTTGACCCGCTCCTCCCGGAGGGCGAGCAGGTTGCCAGCTATCATCGAGGCGCCCGAGAGGAGGGCGATGATCCAGACGAAGGAGGGAGCGCCTTCGCCGCCCGAAGTCGCGAGAATGGGCGGGGCGAGAAACCTGATGAGGGGTATCGCCATCGCCGCCTTCGAGACCGTCGCTATGAGGGCGGCCACGGGCGCGCTCGCGCCTTCGTAGACCTCGAGCGCCCACATGTGGAAAGGGGCGATGGCGAGCTTGAAGGCGAAACCGACGCCCATCATCGCGAGGGCGGCTATCATGAGGGGCCCGCCCGAGCCGTCCGCCGCCGCCACGAATATCCGCGGCAGCTCGAGGCTTCCGGTTTGATAGTAAGCCAAGGCCATCCCGAAAAAAAGGAAGGCCGATGCCACCGATGCGAGGATCAGGTAGGTGAAGGCGGCCCTGCTCCCCTCCGCGCGCTCGCGGCGATAGGCGACGAGGGCGTAGAGCGAGACCGAGAGCAGCTCCAGGCCGAGGAACAAGGTCGCCATGTTCGAGCTGGCCGCCAGCACCGAGGCGCCGAGGGAAGCGAACAGGAGCAGGGCGTAGTACTCTCCCCGCTCCCCTTCCCTCCGCGCGAGATAGGGCCGGGAGACGATGGCGATCGCCAGGGCCGACGCGAGGATGATCGTCGTCCCGACCAGGGAGAGGCCGTCCATCGACAGGAGGTCCCCGATCCTCCGGGGCATCATGGGCAGGGACAGGGCGAAGGACGCCGCCAACGCGAGGGCCATGCCTATTGCGCAGACGGCGAAGGCCGCTCGGGCCTTGCGCTTCGCGAAAGAGACGGCGGCGAGGGACGAGATGCAGGCGAGGGCGAGGATGATGAGGGGAGAGGCCGCGTAAGCGTCGTCCGGCTTCATGGCGTCATCCCTCCGATCAGGCCGGGCAGGGCCAGCGAGATAAGGGCGAGCACTCCACGGGGATAGAGGCCGACCCAGAGCAGGAACGCTACGAGGATGCCGAGGGTCGTCGTCTCCATCGCGGAAAGGTCGACAAAGCTGCGCGCCTCCTTGGCCTCGCCATGGAAGGCGAGCTGAAACATCCGCAAGGCATAGGCCATCGCTATGACGAGGCCCAGTCCCGCGAGGACGGCGACCGCGGCCGAGCTCCTGAATGCGCCGAAGAGCACGAGGAGCTCGCCGACGAAGTTGCCCATTCCCGGCAGTCCGAGGAGGGCCAGGGTCAGGACGAGGCCCAAGGCGCCCAGCCTGGGAGCCGCGCGCGCAAGCCCTCCCATGCGACCCAGGTCCCGCGTGCCGATCCGGTCCTGCAAGGCCCCGACCAGCATGAAGAGGGCTCCCGTGGAGAGTCCGTGGCTCAACATCTGGATCACCGCCCCGTTTCGTCCCGCGGGGTCGAAGGAATAGATGCCGACCAGGACGAAGCCCAGGTGGCTCACGCTCGAATTGGCGACCAGGCGCTTCATGTCGCTCTGGCCGAGGGCCATCACTCCGCCCCAGAGGATACCTGCGACTCCGAGCCACATCGCGATCGGCGCGAAGGCCCTGGAGGCATCGGGGAAGAGAGGGATGGCGAAGCGGAGCATCCCGTAGCCGCCGGTCTTGAGGAGGAGTCCCGCCAGCAGGACCGAGCCGGCGGTGGGCGCCTCGGTATGCGCGTCGGGCAGCCAGGCGTGGAGGCCGAAGGCCGGGAGCTTTACGGCGAAGCCGGCGAAGAAGCCGAGCATGAGGAGCATCTGGAGGGTTGGCGACAGCGTAGCGGAGAGCGGAGTGCGAAGGAGCTTGTCGTAGGCGAAGCTCCAGTCGCCGGTGCTCGAGCCGTGGGCGGCGTAAAGGCCGGCTATGGCCGCGATCATGAGGAGGCCGCCCGCCTGGGTGAAAATGAAGAACTTGACCGCGGCGCGATGCCTGCCCTCATGGCCCCAGATGTCGATCACGAAGAACATGGGCACCAGCATGAGCTCCCACATGAAGGCGAAGAGAAAGAGGTCGCTCGCGAGGAAGACCCCGTTGATTCCCGCCAGGGTGAGGGAAAGGTTGAAATGGAAGAAGGGGACGCGTTCCTCGATTCCCTTCCAGGAGGCGATGACGGCCACCGCGCCCAGGAGGCCGGAGAGGGCGAGGAAGGGCAGGGAGAGCCCGTCGAGGAAGAGCGAGAAGGAAGCCCCGATCGGGACTATCCAGGGCAGGTCGAGCCGGACGGGGAGGGCTCCGCCGAGCCAAAGCGAAGCCGCGAGGACGAGGCAGGCCAGGCTTCCGACGAGGGTCGCGATGCGCGATGCCAGGCCCGAGCGTCCGCCGTGGCCCGGTCCGGCGGACCGGCCAACGGCCCAGGCGGCGATGGCGCAAACGAGGGGGATGGCGACGAAAAGCGCGAGGATCATAGGAACACCGCCGCTAGAAGGATGGCTGCGCCGACGGCGAGCACGGCCAGGTAGCGCCTCGGCCTGCCGTCCTGGGAGGAGCGGATGAGGCGGGAGGCCCTCATCGCGAGTCCGCGGAGGCCCTCCGAGGCGAGATTGACCGCGTCGACGCCCCTGCCGGCCAGTCGCGAGATCGGCCCGACGAAGAGGAAGGCATAAAGGCGGTCGAAGCCGAATCCGCCGCGGACGAAGGCGGCGAGCCGCGACGAGCGCCTGCCGGCGGGCTCGGCCTCCCTCTCGATGGCGCGCCGGGCCATCAGCCAGGCTATGGGAATTCCCGCCAGAGTGAGGAGGAGAGGCCCCAGCGAGAGGAGAGCCTCCTGCAGGCCGCTTCCGCCTTCATCGGCAGATCGAGGCAGCGCGCCGCCCAGGAAGGATCCGAAGAATGGCGAGCCTCCCAGGAAGCGCGGGAAGTCGAGGAGGCCGCCGACGAGGCAGAGCAGCGAGAGGACGATGAGGGGTATCGCGGTTGCGGCGCCTATGCCGCTCCCGCCCTTGCCGCCATGCCCCGCACCGTGGGGCCCGGCGTGGGGCCCCACGCTCCCGCCATTCTCGGCCGCGCCGCGGCTCTCGCCCGCGAACACGAGGAAGAGCATCCGGAAGGTGTATAGCGAGGTGAGGAGAACACCCGCCATCGCGGCCCACCATAGGATCCTGGCGTCGTCGCCAACGTACCAGAGCCGCGCGATAATGGCGTCCTTGCTCGCGAGGCCCGCGGTAACCGGGGGCAGAGCCGTGAGGCCGAAGGCCCCGACCAGGAAGGTCCAGAAAAGCAGCGGCATTTTCTTCGCCAGCCCGCCCATCGCGAAGACGTCCCGCTCGTGGCCGAGGGCATTTATGATTGCGCCCGCGGCGAGGAAGAGGAGGGACTTGAAGAGGGCGTGCGTGGCCAGGTGGAATACGGCTCCCGTCCACGCCGCGACGCCGAGGGCGAGGAACATATAGCCTATCTGGCTCATCGTCGAGTAGGCGAGTATCCGTTTGAGATCGCGCTGTGCGACGGCGCTGGCTCCCGCGACGAGGAGGGTGGCCGCCCCGAGGACGGCGACCGCGGTCATCACCTGCGGCGCGAGGGAGAAGAATACGTTGGAGCGAGCGACCAGGTAGACTCCGGCGGTGACCATGGTAGCCGCGTGGATGAGAGCGCTAACGGGCGAGGGGCCGGCCATCGCGTCGGGCAGCCAGGTATGCAGGGGAAGCTGGGCCGATTTGCCCAGGGCGCCGCCCAGGATGAGGGCGGCCGCCAGCACGGCCATGCCCGAACCTGGGGCCCAGGACGCCGCGGCGCGGCGCGAGGCCTCGCCGATGCCGAGGCTGCCGAGGTCGGCGGCCAACATGAGGATTCCGAGCAGGAGGGCGACGTCGCCGACGCGCGTGACGATGAAAGCCTTGCGCGCCGCGTCTCCGTTCGCCCTGTCGCGATACCAGAAACCGATGAGGAGGAAACTGCAGAGCCCCACGCCTTCCCAGCCCAGGTAGAGGAGAAGGAAGTTGTCCGCCAGCACGAGGATCAGCATGAAGGCTACGAAGAGGTTCATGTAGGCGAAGAAGCGATGATAGCCCTCCTCGCCCGCCATATGCTCGATGGAGAAGAGATGGATGAGGAAGCCCACGATCGTGACCACGAGGATCATAGTTACGGAGAGGGCGTCCACCGAGAAGGCGATGGCCGGGGAGGCCGATCCGAGTTCGAGCCAGGGCCACAGGCTGGTCGCGTATATGGCCGTGCCGGGGGGTCCGCACGAGGCGAAGAGCCAGGCGACGATGCAGGCCGAGACGGCGGAAAGGCCTACGGTGAGGCTTCCGACGATGCCTGCCGTCCTACCGCGCATCGAGCGCCCGAAGACGAGGAGGACGAAGCCGGCGAGGGGCAGGGCGGGCACGAGCCAGATCAGTTCCATGACTAGGCTCCTCCCGAGCGTATTTCGTCGGCGTCCAGGTCCTTGAGCTTGCCGGAAAGGCGCGCCGAAAGGCGAAGGATCAGGGCGAGTCCCACGGCGACCTCGGCCGCCGCCGTGACCAGGAGGAAGATGAACATCGCCTGGCCCTCGGGCCGACCCCAGCGCGCGCCGGCGATGATGAAGGCGAAGCCGGCGGCGTTGAGCATTATCTCCGCGCAGAGGAGCATGAAGACGAGGCTTCGGCGCGTGATCATGCCCGCGAGGCCGATGACGAAAAGGACGGCGGCCAGGCCGAGGGCGAGCTCGAGGCTCTGGGCGTTCATGCCGAGCCTCCGCCAGCCCGCCCGCCGTCGGCCGGGCTCGCGTCGCGCCGACCCAGGTGGTAGGCGCCGACCAGGCCGGAGAGGAGGAGGAAGGCGGCAATCTCCGCGCAGATGGCATAGGGTCCGAAGAGGGCCATGCCGACGTCCTTGGGCGGAATCGAAGCGGCCGCGGGACCGGCCATCGGAGCGAGGAGGCCGGGCCGGGCAACGAAGACGTAGGCCAGCTCGCCGAGGAGGACGATCGATAGGAGGGCGGGGCCGATCCAGGCCTTGGAGCCCGGCAACGGGCCCTCGGATCCGATCATCATGACGACGAAGACAAAGAGAACCAGGATGGCCCCCGCGTAGACAACGACCTCCAGGGCCGCGGCGAAGGCCGCCCCGAGGGCGAGCATGGCTACGGCGAGAGCGAAGAAAGAGACTATGAGGTAGAGGAGGGCGTGGACTGCCGTCCGCTGCAGGATCACCGCCAGTGTCGAGACGACGGCGACGAAGGCGGCGATCGCGAGCAGGACGTTCATGGCTTCTTTTCCCTCATGGCATGAGGCTCCTGGGGTCAGCCGGAGATCGGCGGCCCTTAGCGGCGGCCGCATCCGTCTCGACCCCCGCTTTCCCCGGCCGCACCCCGGCCACGGCGTAGAAATCG
Source organism: uncultured Spirochaetota bacterium (assembly GCA_963778775.1). Classification (GTDB taxonomy): domain Bacteria; phylum Spirochaetota; class Spirochaetia; order Treponematales; family Rectinemataceae; genus UBA1306. The sequence continues at coordinate 8,605 of CAVZVX010000186.1, forward strand.
TAGCCGGGATACTTGCCCTCGCCATTGACGAGGAGGTCTTCCTTCTCGTAGACCAGGTTCTTCCGCTGGAATTCGCTCATCTCGTAGTCTGGAGTGAGCTGGATGGCGTAAGTCGGGCAAGCCTCCTCGCAGAAGCCGCAGAAGATGCAGCGCGAGAAATTGATGCGGAAAAAGGAAGGATAGCGCCGTCCGTCAGGCCTCGTCGCGGCTTGGAGGGAGATGCACGAGGGGGGGCAGGCGACGGCGCAGAGGTTGCAGGCGACGCAGCGTTCCTCGCCCCTCGCGTCGCGGGTCAGCACTATCCTTCCTCGCCAGCGCGGCGGCAGGCGTCGCTTGGTCTCGGGATACTGGACCGTGACGCGGCGCATGAAGAGATGCTTGAAGACTATCCAGATCGAACGCAGGGCGCTCCACATGCCTTCCTCCTTCGGTCACCGCGTTCCCGCGGCCGCCAGCGGCCCGGAAGCCGCGAGGACGATCGCCCCCGTCGCCGCGAGGTTGACTAGGGCGAGCGGCAGCATCAGCTTCCACCCGAAAGAAATGAGCTGGTCGTATCGGGGCCGCGGAAGGGAGCCGCGCACGAGTATGAAGACGGCGACGAAGAAGACGGTCTTGATCAGGAACCATGCGATGGGCGGGAGGAAGGGCCCGTACCAGCCGCCGAAGAACAGGGTGACGAGGAGGGCCGAGTTGAGGGTCACTCCCACGTACTCGCCGAGGTAGAACATGGCGAATTTGAAGCCGGAGTACTCGGTATGATATCCCGCGACGAGCTCGTTCTCGGCTTCGGGGAGATCGAAGGGGATCCTCCTCGTCTCGGCGAGGGACGCGACGAAGAACACGCAGAGACCGACGAACTGGGGTACGCAGTTCCAGAGACCCTTCTGCGACCTGACGATATCCACGAGGCTGAAGGAGCCCGCCTGGACGACCACGCCGAGGAGGGAGAGCCCCATGAACACTTCGTAGCTCACCATCTGCCCGACGGCCCGCACGCTTCCGAGAAGGGAGAACTTGCTATTGGATGCCCAGCCCGAGAGGGCCACGCCGTAGACCGCGAGGGAAGACATCGCGAGGAAGAAAAGGAGGCCGACGTTGATGTCGGCGACCACGAGGCCGGGCGCGAAGGGGACGACGGCGAAGGAGGCGAGGGCCGTCGCGATGACGACGGGAGGCGCGAGAACGAAGACCGCCTTGTCGGCGAAGGGCGGGATCCAATTCTCCTTCGTAAAGATCTTGATCGTGTCCGCGACTACCTGGAGAAGGCCCAGGGGCCCGACGCGGTTGGGGCCGGAACGCTGCTGCAGGAATCCGAGGAGCCTTCGCTCGAGCCAGATGCTGAGGGCGGCCACGACGAGGACGCCGAAGAGCACGATGAGGATGCCCGCCGCTATGGGTATGCCGCCCGTGGCGCTCATGGACTCTCCCTCGCGGCGGGCCTTACGGCGGCCCAGAAAGCCAGGGGAGAGCCGGGAAGATCGGGTAGGCCCCAGGGCAGGCTCGCCACTCCCTCCGGCAGATCGGTCACCGCTATCGGCAGGATGAGGCTCGCGGCCGCCTTTCCGGGGCCCGCATCCGCGCTCGGCGGGGAGAACCCGATCTCGGCCAACTTGCCGTCCGAGAGGCCCAACCGGCCCGCGTCGGGGATGGATAGGTGGAGCCTCGTCTCGGGGATGCGCGAGGCGATGGCCCGGGAACGGGCCGAAAGTTCCTCGCTCCCGAAGATGTGCCGGCGAGGCAGGACGAGGAGCGCATCGGCGCGCTTCGCGAAGGCGGGGGGTACCGCGGTTCCGTATCCGGCGCCGCGGGCCGCCTCCCTGAGCGCGTCGCGGTCGATTTCCGTATCGAAGACGCGAGCGCCGATCTCTCCGCCTCGCAAGGGCCCGCCGACCTCAATCTGGAACTTGTTGAGCGATTGGTCGGAATTCCAGCCGGCCGCCCAGTAGCGCGGAAGGAGGGACGGAGGCGCCGAGCGCGGCCCTTCCATCGAGTAGGAGAGGGCGGAATCGGGATCCGTCGCCGGGTCGGGCTCGCGCGGATCGACGTTGGCGTGCATCGAGGTGCGGCCGCTCTCGCGGCTCGCGCCGCGGGCTATCCGCCGATCGACGAGCCTGAAGCTCGAGGCGGGCGCGGCCCGCGTCAGCGAGGCGAGCTCGGGCAGCTCCCGGGCGATCGCGGCGTCGATGTCGTCGAGGTTCCTGGATCGCGAGGAGCCGCCGGGCCCCTCTGCGTCGGGCGCCGTGGCTAGCGCATCCAGCCAGCGCCATCCGTCCCGAACGGGACCGACTCCCTTGCGAAGAGCGAAGAAGCGCTGGGCCCGGCCCTCGGAGGAGACGAAGGTCCCCGAGCCCTCGAGGATCGTCGACGCGGGAAGGACTATGTCGGCGGCCCTGGTGGTCGCGCTCTCGCAGTGATCGATGACGATCGACATCCCGGCCTTCGACATGAGATCGAGCCATAGCGATCCTCGATCCGAGGATCGCTCCGAAGCTCGGGATAGGTCCGCCTCGGCTACGACGAGGGTCGGTGACCCGCCGCCCTCGAGGGCGCCCGCAGCCAGGGCGCGGCCCGCCGATTCAAGGCCGCCCGCCGAGAGCATGGCCGCGCCGAGGCTGTTCGCCTCGGGGAAGACGAGGGAGATGCGCGCGTCCTGATTCGCGGAGAGGAGGGCCGACAGCACGGCCGCCGCCGCGCTCACGACGGCCGCGCTGCCGAGGCCGGAACCCGAGACCACGAGGGGCCGCTTGGCGAGCATGAGGGCCGAGGCGATGCGCCGGGCAAGTAGGGCGGGCGCCTCTCCCATGTTCTCGGGCGCGGCAATGGTAGGATCGACGATCGCGGCGACGGCGTATCCCAAGCGGGCTATGTCGTCGGGGGCCGCCCGATAGCTGACTTCGGCCGAAGCGTCGAGGGGCGTAGGCTCCGGGCTGGCAATGAAGAAGGGACCGGGCCTGTCCTGGACGGCCTCGCGGAGGGCCGCGTCGTCCCAGGCGGGAATGCGCTTTTCGCGCATGGCGGTCTGGTTCGGCGCGTTGCGCGAGGCCTGCCGCAGCCGCAGGGCGAGAATCGGCGCGTCGTTCCAGACGTCCTCGCCGAGGATGAGGATGGCGTCCGAGGCCTCTGCCTCGCGGGGCGAGGCGGCGCGCCTCCCCGCCGCGGCGAGCACTCGACGCATCATCGAGTAGAGCTCGTACTCCTCGTCGGGTACCGCCAGGAAGAAGCGGTCCGGGCCCACGAGGCTGCGGAGGGCGAAGTTGGTCTCGATCGAGGCGCGGGGCGATCCTATGCCGACAGCACCCCCTGGGGCGAGGGCCGCGCGGGCCGCCTCGACGGCGGCATCGGGCGGAGCCGCCGCCTGTTCTCGAGGCCCGCCTGAGGGTGCGCGGAGGAGGCATTCGGCCAGTCTGCTCGGCGAATCGGCGAAGGTCTGGCCGAAGCGTCCCCTGTCGCAGATGAAGTAGCCGTTGACGTCGGCGTTATAGCGCGGGCGCACGCGCCTGAGCTCGCCGTATCGCTCGGCCGGCAGGGTGGAACAGCCGAGGCCGCAGTTCGGGCAGACGGAAGGGCTGGTGTGCAGGTCCCACTTGCGGGTCGGATGGGCGGCTTGAGTCTTGTCGGTGAAGACGCCGGTGGGGCAGACCTCGCAGAGATTGCCGCTGAAGGGGCTCTCGAGAGTCCCGTCCTCGACCCTGCCGAAGTATACCGAGTCGTGCCAGCCCAGAACGTCGAGATCCTCGCCGCCGGCGTAGTCGCGGTAGAATCGGACGCAGCGATAGCACTGGATGCAGCGGTTCATCTCGTGGGCGATGAAGGGCCCCAGGTCCTGGCTATGGTGCTCTCGCTTGTCGAAGCGGTAGCGGCGCCTGACATGGCCCGTCATCACGGTCATGTCCTGGAGGTGGCACTCGCCGCCCTCGTCGCAGATCGGACAGTCATGAGGATGGTTCACCATCAGCCACTCGATGACGCCCGCGCGGAAGGCCTTCGCCTCCGGGTCCTCGATCGACGCGCGCAGGCCGTCGACGATGGGGGTCATGCAGGCCATGACGATCCGGCCCCGCGTATCGGCCTCGTCCTTGAAGAGCTTGACCGCGCACTGCCGGCAGGCTCCGACCGAATGCATCGCGGGGTGCCAGCAGAAGTAAGGCAGGTCCAGGCCGAGGGAGAGACAGGCCTCGAGGAGATTCTTGGTTTCGGCGCCCTCGATCGAAAAGGGCCTGCCGTCGACGAAGATGATCGCCGTGCTCATTTGTACCTGCAGCCTTTCCTCGTTACGTGGTCGACGAAGTCCTCGCGGAACAGCTTGAGGGCGCTGGCGAGGGGCTCCATCGCGCCTGGAGCGAGGGCGCAGAAGGTCCGCCCGGGGGCGAGGTCCCTCGCGTGATCCTCCAGCGCCTCGATGTCGCCCATCTCGCCTTCGCCCGACTCGAGGGCCTCGAGGCAGCGGCTCACCCAGGGGAGACCCTCCCTGCAGGGCGTGCACCAGCCGCACGACTCCCGCGCGAAGAATCGCTCGAGCGAGAGCAGCATCCCGACCGGGCAAGTCCGGTCGTCGAGCGCGATCATCGTCCCCGTACCCAGCCTCGAGCCCGAGGCCGCGACCGAGTCGAAGTCCATTTTAACGTCGAGCTTGGACGCTGGGAGGAAGTCGGTCGAGGCCCCGCCCGGGAGGAAGGCGCGCAGGCTTCGCCCCGCGGACATCCCGCCCGCGCGATCCATGATCTCGGCGGCCGTCGCGCCCAAGGGGAGCTCCCAGAGCCCCGGCCTCGCAACCCAACCGCTCGCTCCGTAGATCTTCGTGCCTCCGTCGGGCGAGGAAGACAGGGACTTATACCAATCGGCGCCTTCCCTCATGATGTGGGGAAGATTGCAGAGGGTCTCGACGTTATTGACGACGGTGGGCCTCCCCCAAAGTCCCGATACCTGGGGAAAGGGAGGCTTGTTGCGAGGGGCGGCCCGCTTGCCCTCGATCGCGTTGAGAAGTCCCGTCTCCTCGCCGCACAGGTAGCGCCCGGCGCTCTGGTGGAGATGGAGCTCGAGGCTCTCGAGGAGGCCAGCCGCCGCCGCCTCGCCGATGGCCTTCTCGAGCTCGCGCGCGCAACGCCCGTACTCGCGCCGCAGGTAGATGTAGGCCTTCCGCGCGCCGGTCGCGAGGGCCGCGATCGCGATTCCCTCGACGAGCTGATGGGGATCGCCTTCCATGAGGTAGCGGTCCTTCATCGTGCCCGGCTCCTTCTCGTCGGCGTTGACGACGAGGTAGCGCGGCCCGCCGTCGTCGGGGGGCAGGGCCGCCCATTTCATAGCGGTAGGGAAGCCGGCGCCGCCCCGGCCCCGCAGGCCCGCCTTCTTGACCGCCTCGTTGACGGCGGCGGCTCCCGTCTCGCAAGCCGAGGCGAGCCCGAGGTAGCCCCCGGCGGCCCGATAGTCGCGGAGGGAGACGGCGATGCCGTCGGCGGTCATCCTAGCGTTGAGCGGCGTCGCCATGGGCCCTCCCGCGGATGCCGTCGATCAGGGCGCGGAGCCTCTCGGGCGTCAGGTCGCCGTAGGCCTCTCCGTCGATCATGATCGCCGGCGCCTGCTCGCAGAGACCGAGGCAGCCGGCGGGCAGGAGGGTGAAGAGCCCGTCGCTCGTCGTCCCGCCCAGCTCGACGCCGAGCTGGGCCTCGAGGGCTTCGACCAGGCTTTCGCCCGAGCGTATCCAGCAGCTCACCGAATCGCAGACCAGCACGACGTGCGCGCCGACCGGCCTGCGGTAGACGAGCTCGTAGAAAGTCGCCACGCTCTCGGCCGCGGCCTCCGATATTCCGACTTCGCGCGCCGCGTCGGCGAGGCCCTCGTCGCTCAGCCAGCCGCGCGATTCCTGGGCGATCAGCAGGGCCTCCGAGAGGGCCGCCCGCCTCGACGGGTAGCGGCCCGCCTCGGACTCGATCCGCCTCCTATCCTCGTCGCTCAGCATCGGCCCCTCACCTGTCCACGTCCGCGAGGACGTAATCGACGCTGCCCAGGATCACGACGAGGTCGGACACGGTGAGCCCCCTCGACATCATGGGCGCCATCTGGATGTGCGCGAAGGACGGCGTCCGTATCCGCGTCCTGTAGGACATGCCGCCGCCGTCGCTGATCAGGTAGTAGGAATTCTGGCCCTTCGCTCCCTCGACCGTCGCGCAGGCCTCGCCCGGCGGGATGTTGGGCCCCCAGCTCACGGCGAGGAAATGCTCGATGAGAGTCTCGATGTCGCGCATCGTGCGCTCCCTGGGCGGAGGGACGGCGAGGGGATGGTCGGCCTTGTACTTTCCGTCCGGCATCGACTCGACGCACTGCTCGATGATGCGCAGGCTCTGGCGCATCTCCTCGACATGGATGGCGAGGCGGTCGTAGGAGTCCCCGCCCTTCGCCGTGGGGATCTCGAAGTCGAAGCGCTCGTAGCCCGAGTAGGGCCTCTTCTTGCGCAGGTCCCATTCGAGGCCGCAGGCGCGGAGGAAGGGACCGGTCGCCCCCCACTCGATGGCCTCGCCCAGGCTGATCGCCCCGACGCCTACGGTGCGCGCCTTGAAGAGCCGGCTTTTCATTATCGCGGCATCGTAGTCCTTGAGCGTGCCCCGCAGGTGCTTCACGAAGCCGAGGACCATGTCATCCCAGCCGCGCGGGAGGTCCATCGCGACGCCGCCGATCCGGAACCAGCCGGGATGCATGCGGCCGCCGGTCACCGCCTCGACGATGTCGAAGGCTCGCTCGCGGTCGTTGAACATGTAGAAGACCGGCGACATCTGCCCGACGTCCTGGCTGAAGGTGCCGTAATACACGAGATGGCTGATGATGCGGAACAGCTCGGCCAGCATGACGCGGATCACGATGGCGCGCTCCGGGACCTCGATGCCCGCCAGCTTCTCGACCGCCATGAGGTAGGGCAGCTCGTTCATCGAGCCGGCGAGATAGTCGATCCTGTCGGTATAGGGAATGTAGGTATGCCAGGACTGGCGCTCGCCCATCTTCTCGGCGCCTCGATGGTGGTAGCCGATGTCGGGGTACAGGTCGACGACGACCTCGCCCTCGAGCTTCGCGACGAGCCGCAGGACGCCGTGAGCGCTGGGATGCTGGGGACCGACATTGATGAAGAACGTCCCGTCGCCCTCGGCGCCATCGACGCCCCAGGCCTGCGGGTCGAAGCGCAGGGCCTCGAGCATGGCAGCCTGCTCCCCCTCGTCCATGGCGAAGCGGCCCATCTCCGTAGCCCGCGCCGGATGCTCCTTGCGAAGGGGATGGCCCTCCCACCAAGGCGGCATGAGGATGCGGCGCGGCGCGGGCCGCCCCTCGAAGCCTATGCCGAACATGTCCCAGACCTCGCGCTCGTAGAAATCGGCGTTGGGCCAGAGCCCGAGGACGCTCGGAATCGAGGGCCGCTCGCCCTCGAGGGCCACCTTGATCCGGATATCCTCGTTGCGATCGAAGGAGAGGAGCTGGTATACGAGGCTGAAGTCGGATATCGGCTGGCCCTCGCGATGCTCGCGCTCGCGCTCGTCTATGGCGGTGACGTCGTAGAGCATGGGGTAGGCCCCGCCGGGGGCGTTCTTGAGGTAGGACAGGACCTCGAGCAGTTTGGCTTTCGGGATCCATGCGGTGGGCAGGCCGTCCTTGGTTTCCTGGGCGAGGACCTCGTCGGACCCGAAGGCCTCGGCCAGCTCGCGAAGGATATCGTCCTTTCCCGGCATGCCTACACCCTGTCCGGGGGCTCGAGCCCGCCTCGGTCGCGGCGCTCGTCGCGCATGATGTCGCGCATCGAGGGCCTCGGGGGCTTCACGACCCCCTGTGGCCCAACCACCCAGGAGAGAGGCCTCTTCTCCTGCTCGATGGATTCCTGGAGGAGGGTGAGGCCACGCATGAAGGAGTCCGGGCTGGGAGGGCAGCCCTGGATGTAGATATCGACCGGTAGGAAGGAGTCGACCCCCTGCACGACGCTGTATATGTCGTACATCCCTCCCGAGCTGGAGCAGGCTCCCATCGAGATCACCCAGCGCGGCTCCATCATCTGCTCCCACATGTGCCGCACCATGGGCGCCATCTTCTTGAAGACCGTGCCGGCGACGACCATGACGTCGGCCTCGCGGGGAGAGCCCCTGATGATCTCGGAGCCGAAGCGGGCGAGATCGTACTTGCTGGTCAGGGAGGTCGCGAGCTCCACGTAGCAGCAGGAGAGGCCGAAATTGAAGGGCCATAGGGAGCGAGAGCGACCCCATGCGAGGAGATCGGACCTTCGGGCCAGCTGAATATCGGCGAAGGGGTGACGGGAAGGATCGCTCGGTCTCATCGCGTCAGCCCATGCCGCCTCAGGTGCTCCGAAGCGCGGATCTTGCCCCAATCGAAGGCCCCGGTCTTCCATAGATAGGCGAGGGCGGTCGCGGTCTCGAGAAGGAATATCAGCATGGCCGCGTAGCCGGCCCATCCGAGCTCGCGGGCGGCTACGGCCCAGGCGAAGAGGAAGACCGAAGCCGCGTCGAAGATGACGAAAAACATGGCAACCAGATAGAAATCGGCCGGGAAGCGCACTCGGGCGCTCCCCGTCGGCATCTCGCCCGACTCGTAGGGGATGCCAGTGCCGCGCTCTTCATGCCGCTCGCCGAGTACATGGGTAATCCCGAGGAGGAAGCCCACGACAAGGATCACGAGGAGGAGATAGCTCGCCAGAGCGGCCATTCCGCCCATGTTAGCCTCCGCATATAGGGACCATATTCGACGCGTACTCCGGTGTCAAGAAGAAAGAGCTTTGGCGAGGACGTAATCCAGGATTTCCCCGACTCCGAGCGAGGAATCCTCGAAGGCCGCGGCGGCGGCCCGCGTGCGCCTCGCGTATTCTTCCGCCCGCTCGCGCAGGTCGATCCCCGGGTCGAGACCGTGGTCGCGGTCCTCGAGATCGTCCAGCATCTGGAAGGTGAGCCCGAAAAGGAGGCCGAAATCGCCGAGGCGGCGGACTTCCTCGTCGCACGAGCCGCCTACGAGAGCCCCCCCAGCGCAGCATGCCTCGAAGAGCGAAGCCGTCTTATCCTCGCTTATCTCGAGGTATTCGTCGAAGCCGAGGCTCCGCCCCGAAGCCTCCCTTTCGGGGGAGAGGGCTTCCTGGGCGAGGATCTCGCCGATGCACATCTTTTTGGTAGTGCCGAGGAAGAGCGAGAGGAGGCGGGAACGGAGGTCGGCGTTCACGGGCAACTCGGTTATCAGGCTGAAGAACTCGGTATAGAGGATATCCCCGGCCAGGACGGCCACTCGGTTGCCGAAGCGCTTGTTGAGGCTCACCTGGTGACGGCGCTCCTCGGCCCCGTCGATGATGTCGTCATGGACGAGGGACGCCGAGTGGAGGACTTCCACGGCGGTCGCTAGTCCTATCGCCGCGGCTCGGGAAGGAGGAACTCCGCGGGGACCCTCCTCGGGAATACCGCTCTTTTTCGAAGACTGCTCCCCGGCGAGGGCCGAGAGGAGGACGAGGGCGGGCCTTAGGCGTTTCCCGGGAACGGCGAAGGGGTGCCGGGATATCTGTTCGAGTATGCCCGAGCGGCCGGCGCCATCTGAGAAAGCGTCTCGGACGATAGCGCCTCGTGAGCTCGCGCCGTCCGAGGACGCTATCCTCGCGGCCAGGGCGCCCAGCTTCCCTTCGACTGCCGCCATCTCGTCGACGATGGGCTCGAGAATTTTCGAGAGCTCCACTTACGATTCCCCTCTCGACCCGTCCGGAACGCGGCCGGTATGCAGGTGAGCCGCGCCCCAGGTGAGGCGCAGCGTTTCGATGCCAGCGAGCCCCGAGGCCCTCATCATAGCGGCGAAAGTCTCGGGGCCCGGATGCTTTACGATCGATTCTGCGAGATAGACGTAGGCGGAATCGTCGCCGGCGATGAGTCTGCCAATCGCCGGCAGGATCTTGTTCAGATAAAAAAGGTAGGGGACGCGGAGGGGAGGGGCGATGGCGGCGCTCATCTCGAGCACCATTACCTGGCCGCCCGGGATGGTTACGCGCGACATTTCGCGAAGCGCGCTTTCCATATCGGGGATATTGCGGATGCCGAAGGCGATGGCCGTGACGTCGAAGGTCGCGTCGGGGAAGGGTAGGTCGAGGGCATCCGCCTGGGCGAGCGCTATCCTGGCTCCCAGTTCGCGGCGCTCGATTTTCTCTCGACCGATTTTCAGCATCGGCTCCGCGAAGTCGATGCCGTCCACCCGGATCTCGGGGAAGGCTTCGGCGGCCATGATCGCGAGATCGGCGGTCCCCGTCGCAACGTCCAGAAAGCGGCCCTGTGTGCCGAATTCCATCCGCTTCAGGGCAGATCGCCTCCAGGCCAGGTCGCGCCGCAGGCTGAGCACGCGGTTGGCGAGGTCGTACGTTACATGGAATCTCGTGAATATATCGCGAACGACGAGTTTTCGAGCCTCCGCATCCATAGCCGAAACGCTCTGATACTTTCTGGAACCCACGCTGCCTCCTAACGGGTGAAATGCTTTGGGTGTTTCAACCGCCTAATAAAGCCCAGACTAGCATAGCCTAGAGTATCGGGAATCGCCTACCTGCGCCGCAATTGTTTCGCTGGCTGTCTATGCTTCGGAACTGCGAGGTCGTTCATCGAAGTCATTTTCTTTAGGGAAGGTATTTAAGATTCTCATTCCCTGTAAAATGACCAATAGCTCGATTCGCAAATCGGTTCATGTTGCGTGGTAGAGATGTCTTGCCCATCTTTGGCGCTCCCTTCCTTTTCAAGTGCTTGGCCGACCTTGACACTCGCCGCTTGTGCCAAGCCGCGATGAGACTTATTATTCGCCACGATGACCAAACTAACCCGCGTCTCCGATCTCCATCTTGACGGGCTTCCGATCGATCTCCGGGCGGAGCCTGGAGAGTCGGGGCATCGGATACTGTCGGCCATCGACCGCGAGTTAAGGAGGAAAGGAAATGACCAAGGTACCGACGGCGAGCGCAGGTTCAGGCCTCCGTGCCAACGCGGCAAGGAAATTCATCGGCTTGTCCAGGATGACCCACTCGGTTCTCGATGTGGCCCATCCGGCGGCAGGCGCCCTCCTGGTGCTCGGAGCCGCGCCGCGGGCTTCGATAGTGGTCCTCGGCCTTGTCTCGGCCTTCTCGGGCTTCACCGCCGTATTCGCGCTCAACGACGTGATGGACTCGAAGGTGGACGCCGAGAAGATGGCCAAGTACCGGAAGGACTCGGAGGCCTTCGATATCGATTCCATAGGGACGAGGCACCCGGTCGCCCAGGGCAGCTTGAGCCGCCGCGCGGCGATAGGCTGGGTCTTGTTCTGGGGGCTCCTCGCCCTCGTGACGGCCTTCTTCCTCAAGCCCCTCTGCGCTATCCTCCTCGCCGCCGCCGTCGGCCTCGAGCTCCTCTATTGCAGGCTCCTTCGCGTCTCGCATTGGAAGTCCCTGCTCTCCGGCATCATGGTGGCCGTGGGAGGGCTCGCGGGAGTCTTCGCCGTCAGCTCGAGTCCTCCTCCCCTCGCCGTCGTTCTCTTCGCGCTGTGGGCCGCCTCTTGGGAAATCGGGGGACGAAACATACCGAACGATTGGAGCGACATAGAAGAGGACGTCAATCTCGGGATTAAGACCATGCCAATACGATACGGAAGGGCGGTCTCGTCGCGGATTTCCGCGGCCTTCGCCTCGGTCATCATCCTCTGCAGCCTCGCCTTTCCCTTCGTGGCGCCCATAAGGCAGGTTCTCGTCTACCTCGTTTTAGCCGCGGTCGCGGGGCTCTTCCTCCTCGTGCTTCCCGCTTTGCGCTGGCTGGGCGAGCAGAGCACCGAGTCGGCGATGGCCTATTTCAACAAGGCCTGCTTCTACCCGCTGGCTGTGTTCGCGGTTTTGGGAGTCTGCATAGTTTTGTGAGCATGAGCCTTGCGCGATAAGGGCAAAAGGCTCGCCTATTTATAGGCAGTACTCACATACGCGTAAAGGTCCTTGACCTGCCCGCTCGTCAGAGAGTCGGTTCCGAAGGGAGGCATGCCTCCGGTCGTGCCGTCGGGCATGGTCGGGGCGCGGACGAAGCGCTCGAAAGCGGCGAGGCTCGCCAGGCGCTTGGAGCCCGTGATCGGCAGCTTGGGATATACGACGTTTTGACCGCCCGGATGGCAGGCCTCGCAGTTGTCCGAGAAAAGGCCCTTGCCGGCGGCGAATCCGGCAGGAGGGGCCGAGGAAGGCCCGGGCGAAGCCTGCTGTGCAGCCTGAGCGGCCGGCGCCGCGGAGACGGCGCTTTGCCGATTCGAGGAGGCGCCTCGAGCGTAGATGAGGCCTGCCCCGAACCAGCCGAGGGCGACTACGCAGAGGAACGAGCACGCGTAAATCGCGAGCATGGCCGCGTTACGCGACTTGCCTTTGCCGCCGAGGATTATGCCCAGGACGAGGAGGACGAGGAGGATGGCCGCGAGCGCCATTTTTATCCTTATCGCGGGGATGGGGGCGGCGTGGTAGAAGTGAATCCAATCGAGGGCTCCGAAGAGAATCGACGGAACGGCGAATACGAGGGCGAGGATCGAGGCGTGGCGCGCGGTGAGGATGAGCTGTTTGCGCTTGAAGACGAGAGCGACGGCGAAGAAAACGAAGGCTCCGATTACGAGGCCTATCGGAATATGGACGATCGCGGGATGGAGGGGATCGGTAAAGCCGAGCCTTCCCAGGAACCCGTACAAGGCATCGATGGACACTTGCATACCCGCCTTCCTTCTTACCGTATGATCTATATCTATATCGGACTTCCGGCGATTTTACCATAGCTCGCGACTATTTTGACAGGGATGTACCGCTCCTCTATAATTGCAATTCGGAGGATACTATATGGCCTTCATGGAGTGGGAAAGCGATTTCAGCGTCGGAATTGACGCCATCGACAAGCAGCATCATCACCTCATCGATCTCATCAACATGCTCTATGACGCGATGAAGGCGAAGAAGAGCAACGAGATGATGGGTGGATTGATAAAGGAACTGATAGATTACACGCGATTTCATTTCAAGAAGGAGGAAGACCTCTTCGCCGA
>CAVZVX010000187.1:0-5208 GCA_963778775.1 uncultured Spirochaetota bacterium
GCGGTGAAGCCGTCTTGGTCGCGGCCTCGTCGGAATCGTCGGCGTGCCCGGCGATCCTGTCCGCCCTTTTGGTGCCCGTTTTCGTCCCGTGCGCGGCACGGCTTCGGACGTCTCAAGAGACGGGAATCGTCGGATGCGGCCTCTCGTGCGCACCGCTTTCTCGGACGCTTCGGTGGTCCTTGACCGTTTCTAAATCCCGTGCCTTTTTTTTTGCTCGCTTCTCCCCGGCCTTTGCCGCCGGCTTTGCCTTGCCTGCGGGGGGGGTCCGAGATGGTGCTGGGCTTGACGGGAAGCGACTTTCCCGCGGAAGGCTCTTTGGCTGAGGCTCGAGCCTTCCGGGCTGACCGAGGAGGCTGCCTTCCCTTTGGGAAGGGTCTTTCTCTCCTCATCCTTCGCCTTGGAAGACGTCAGCGTCGCCAGCTTGGCTTGCTCGCGTTTTTTGGGCCTGGCCTTGGCTGGTTTGGGCCCTTTCTTGGCGTCCATGAGGAGGGAAGCCTTTCGGCAAAACGTGAGGCGCGGCCGATGGCCTTCCTGCCGCCGAGCTCCGCCTCCAGCATGCCGACGAAGCCCTTGGAATCTTCGCGTACCGCGGCATCGCTTGTGCCTATGCCGCCACCGTAGATGACTTCGTACTGTCGGATGATTCTCCACGAGCTTCCTGAGAATGGCGGCTTGGGGATGCTCACTGGGAAAAAGTATAGGTGTCAGGCGGAATCTTTGTCAAATTCGCATATCGTTTCCTCGCGCTTTTTTTGTTGAAATCTCCGCCTACCGTCCTCGCCTAGAATCGAGGAAGATGGATTACCTCCAGACCCTCGAGTTCCGAATGGCTTCCCTCCAGCTCAAGGTCCGCCTCTTGCAGGATCTGCGCTTCTTCGTGGAAACCTCCTCGCCCGAAGACTTCGCTGCTTTCGGCGACGAGTTCAGGCTCGGTAGCCACCTCCTCGGGCACCGTCCGTCGGATCGGGCCTCGCCGGTCTCCTCGGGGCTTCGGCAACGGCCAAGCCCTCCCGGCGACCGAAGCGCCTCCGTCCTCCTGGCCTCGCCCGATCGGGGAGGGGCAAAGGGGGGCGACGAGGCGGCCTGCCTTGCCCGAAGCTGGCCCTCCCCGAGATTCCCGCCCCTTCCCTATCGCCTTCCGCCGCGACGGAGCCGGAGGGCGGTCTTTGAATCGGTCGATGTGCGCGCGCTTTTCGACTTCCATGAAGGCCTTCTCCGCCGGCTCCTTCTTCTATGGGCTCGGAGGCCAACGACTCGGAAAAGCCTGTGCGCAGGGTGGCCTTGAGTGGGTTCAGGGTATGCGATCATCTCGTAACCAACAAGGAATATTCCCTTTTCGTGGCCGCCGCGCGCCGCGCATTCCCACTCGGCCTCGGTGAGGAGGCGCTTGCCCGCCCAAGCGGCGAAGGCCGCGGCCGCGTGAAAGGACACGAAGGCGACGGGATTGTCCTCTTTGCCCTCGGGACAGGCGCCATCGCTCCAATCGGAGAGATAGCTTTCGTCCCGGAGCTCCGGGTCGGCTCGATCCTTGGACCACTTCGGGTTCGCGGCCACGAAAAGGGAATATTCCTTGTTGGTCACGAGATGATCGCATACCCTGAACCCGCTCAAGGCCACCTTGTGCGCGGGCTTTTCCGAGTCGTTCGCCTCCGAGCCCATCAAGAAGGAGCCGGCGGAGATGGCCTTCATGGAAGCCTCGAAAAGCGCGCGCACATCGACCGATTCGACCACAGGGAGAGGCTCCGTCGCGGCGGAAGGCGATAGGGAAGGGGCGGAAGCCTCGGGGAGGGCCGCTTCGGGCAAGGCAGGCCGCCTCGTCGCCGACCCTTGTCCCCCCTCCCCGATCGGGCGAGGCTCGGCGGACGGAGGCGCTTCGGTCGCCGGGAGGGCTTGGCCTGCCGAAGCCCCGAGGAGACCGGCCAGGACCGATCCGACGGTCGTACCCGAGGAGGTGGCTACCGACCTGAGCTCGTCGCCGAAAGCCGCCAATTCTTCGGGCGAGGAGGTTTCCACGAAGAAGCGCAGATCCTGCAAGAGGCGTATCTTGCGCTGGAGGGAAGCCATTCGGAACTCGAGGGTCTGGAGGTAATCCATCTTCCTCGATTCTAGGCGAGGACGGTAGGCGATTTCAACAAAAAAAGCGCGAGGAAACGATATGCGAATTTGACAAAG
The DNA here is from genome assembly GCA_963778775.1 of uncultured Spirochaetota bacterium. Classification (GTDB taxonomy): domain Bacteria; phylum Spirochaetota; class Spirochaetia; order Treponematales; family Rectinemataceae; genus UBA1306. The sequence continues at coordinate 2,173 of CAVZVX010000187.1, forward strand.
ATTCCCGTACGCCTATACTTTTTCCCATGAGCATCCCAGCGGCCGATCTCAGGAAGCTCGTCAAGATCGTCCGACAGTACGAAGTCATCTACGGTGGCGGCATAAGCACGAGCGATGCCGCGGTACGCGAAGATTGCGAGGGTCTCGTCGGCATGCTGGAGGCGGAGCTCGGCGGCAAGAAGGCCATCGGCCGCGCCTCACGTTCCGCCGAAAGGCTTCCCTCCCTCATGGACGCCAAGAAAGGGCCCAAGGGCGCCAAGGCCAGGCCGATGACTTCCCGCGCGGCCGAGCTCGCGACGCTGACGTCTTCCAAGGCGAAGGGAAAGCAGGCCGAGACCCTTCCCAAAGGGAAGGCCGCCTCCTCGGTCGCCCCGAAGGCTCGAGCCTCGGCGAAAGAGCCTTCCACGGGAAAGTCGCTTCCCGTCAAGCCCGGCGCCCCCCGGGCAACAACCGCAGGCAAGGCAAAGCCGGCGGCAAAGGCCGGGGAGAAGCGAGCCGGGGCCGCGGCGCGGGAAAAGGAAGCGGTCAAGGCCGCCGAAGCGTCCGAGAAAGCGGTCGCCCGCGAGGCCGCATCCGACGATTCCGTCTATAGAGACGTCCGAAGCCGTCACGCGGGCGGGGCGAAGGCGGCCGCCGAAAGGGCGGACAGGATCGCCGGGCACGCCGACGATTCCGACGAGGCCGCGACCAAGAAGCGCTTCGCCGCCCTCCACCTTTTCGACGCCTTCCAGCAGAATCGGCTTCCCAAATATGGCGGCTTCATCGTCTGCATCCGCTTCGCCGACGACCAGGGCTATACCGTAGTCGAGATAATCGGCTACGAGAACATGCAGGATATCTACCCGGAGGGGGATACCCTCGTATTCAAGAGCGTCGGCTGCAAGCTCTACGCCATAATCGAGCCGTCCGGGTACCTTCTCAAGAGCGTCGAGCCCGTCAACCGGCCCTCGGACCAGATGGTTCCCTATCGTTTCGCCGAGCTCGTGCGGATCACGACCAAGCGATTCCAAGGCATCCTCATAGGACGCAAGCCCGTGCTCATGCCGTCGAGCTTTTCGGTCCTCAAGCCCTCGGGCGAGGACCTCGCCGTCCTCTTCTACGACATCGCCGACGTATACACCAATATCCAGGACTTCCTCATCATGATCTTCCGCGACAGACTGGGCGTCCCGATTCCCGACTCAAGAAAGGGCGCCGAGATAATTTCCCGAGGCATTCGCGAATTTCGCCTCTGGATGGACGAGGTCTGACGTGGGCGAGCCAGACGCCTCGGACATCCTCCTGACCGGCTTCGATCAAGCCGACCTGCCCGCTATCAGGGATGCGATCGGCGCCACGGGCCGCAAGGCCATCCCCGGCGACCCCGTCAACGATCCGGCTTTCGCCCTCGTCCTGGCCGCGGCCTACGACGAGACTTCCCTGCGGGGACAGAGAGCGGCGGCCCTGGACGATCCTCGGCCCTGGTGCTTCTGCGTGCCGGCCTCCGATCGCGGCCTCGTGGCGGCGGCCTCCTTCGCGCGGGAGGGGCACATGCTCCTTGATCCCTCCCGAAGGCCGCGAGCTCAAGCGCCTGCTGTCGGTGCTGACCGAGGAGGCCCGCGAGCGGAAAATGGGCGACGCGACGTTTTCCGGCCTCGAAAGCCTCGATGCGTCCTTTTTTTGGAAGACCTCCGCCTTCGACATCAGCCGCGTCTGCAGGCGCTTGGCCCGCCTCCTCGCCGAGGCGGGCTTCTACCCGGATCGCGCGAGCGAGGACGAGTGCGCCCTCGCGCTGGAGGAGGCCCTCGTCAATTCCATCGAGCACGGCAACCTCGCCCTCGACTCCTCGCTCCGGCCCGACCGGCCCCTCGACGAGGACCTGTACGAGGCGGAGCGGGACAGGCGCCTGGCCGACCCCGCCTACGGCGACAAGCTCATAGGCATCCGGCTTTCCATCAAGGACGGTCTTGCCGAGCTGGTCCTCGAGGACGAGGGCGGGGGCTTCGACCAGTCCAAGGTCGTCGACAATCCGAGCGGTCTCGACGTCTCCGGCAAGGGATTGTGGCTCATCAAGCGGCCCTTCGATACCGCTTCGTATAACGCGAGGGGAAATTCGCTGACGCTCTCGAAGCGAAGACCCGATACATGGAGGTTATATGGATTTTAACGACAAGGAGTTGAGAGTCCTGCTCCAGGCGCTCTATCGCTACAGGGGCGAGGTTTCGGGCGCGAGCCAGAGCGAGCAGAACAAATTCACCCTGGTCGCCTCGGTCATCGACAAGATCGAGACGAAGGTGGGCCCCCTCACGGCCGAGAGAACGGGCTTCGACCGCGAGATGGACGAGAGCCTTTCCGTCCTGACGACGGGGAGGATGGGGGTCGCGAAGACGGCTAAAGCGACGGGCAAGCTTGACAAGGCCGGCAATGCGCCTAAGGTTAATAGGAGCGTCGCCGCGGAAACGCCCAAGGGAAAGGCGCCCAAGGCAGCGAAGGGCAAGGTCGCGGACAAGGCGAAGCCGGCGGCGGGACTCAAAGGAAAGAAAGTCGACTCCTCGAAGAAGAGGTGAGGCTCCTATGAAGTCGAACTATTTTTACGATTGGCTCAGGTCCTAAAAGCGACCGGTCAAGGAGGAACGATGGCAACTACAAAAGCGGAGGAGCAGGCACGGCTCTGGACCCGCGACAACATCATGTCCGTGGAGAACAGGATTCTCCAGCAGGTCATGTCGTCCCGAACGCCCGAGGCCGTCGAGTCGGCGATCGCCTATACGAGGTTCCTGAGGCTCTCCGGGCTGACATCCGATAACTACCCGCTATTCCTCAAGATGCTCGAGATCGAGAACCATTGGGTGCTCGACGCCCTCATCGGGGACGAGGATCCCTTCCTTTTCCTCTCGACGATCCAGCCCAACCGCTACGTGATCTCCAAGTGCTTCACGCTGCTTACGCGCTGGCATCCGGGCGGGATATACCCGAAGACGCTGTCCATCGCCCTGGGGGTCCTGCAGAACGCCTTCAACAGCAATACGGGTCAACGAAGGCACACATAAACATGAA
>CAVZVX010000188.1:0-14752 GCA_963778775.1 uncultured Spirochaetota bacterium
CAAGCAGAGCCCCCACGCCCGCGCGCGCATCCTGCGCGTGGATGCATCCAAGGCGGAGGCTCTCCCGGGCGTGCGGGCCGTGCTCGTCGGCTCGGAGCTCGACTACCGACTCGGCCTCTACGTCGTGGACAAGGACATCCTCGCGAAGAAGGAAGTCCGGCACTACGGCGAGGCGGTCGCCGCCATAGCCGCGGATTCCCTCGAGATCGCGCGCGAGGCGGTCGAGCTCATCGCCGTCGATTACGAGCCGCTACCGCCGGTCCTCAACCACATGGACGCGCTGAAGCCGGGCGCTCCTCTCGTCCATCCCGATCTCGGATCCTACGATTACGTGCCGGTATTCAGCCCCCAGGCGGGGACGAACATTCCCAACCTCTCCAAGCTCCGAAAGGGCGACGTCGATAAGGGATTCGCCGAGTCCGAATGGATCGTCGAGCGCGAGTATACGAACCCTTCCGTGCAGCATGTGCCGATGGAGACTCACGTGGCGATCGTCGAATGGAAGGCAGGCGACGCCATCACGATATGGACGAGCGCCCAGTCGCCTTTCACGGTCCGCGCCCTCTTCTGCTACACCTTCAAGCTGCCCCTCAACAACGTGCGAGTCGTAGTGCCCCACGTGGGCGGCGGCTTCGGGGGCAAGGCGGGCATACACCTCGAGCCCCTCGCTGCCTGCCTCTCCCGCAAGGCAGGCGGCAGGCCGGTAAAGCTCCAGGCGAGCCGAGAGGAGGAGTTCAGCCTCCTGCCCTGCCGTAGCGCCCTCACCTACAAGATCAAGACGGGCGTGCGATCCGACGGGAAGATACTCGCGCAGGAGCTGACCCTCTATTGGGACGCCGGCGCCTACGCCGACTACGCCGTCAACGTCACTCGAGCATCGGGCTACTCGGCGGCTGGGCCCTACGACATCCCCAACGTCAAGCTCGACGCGTATACGATCTACACGAACAAGCCCTACGGGACTGCCTACCGCGGCTTCGGCCATGTCGAATTCTTCTGGGGCCTGGAACGCCATCTCGAGCTCGTCGCCGGCGTCATCGGCATGGATCCCCTCGAATTCCGCAAGCTGAATCTCCTCAAGCCTGGCTCGATCACCATTACCGGGGAGACCATAGCCGAGCATACGGGCGACCCGACCAAGTGCCTCGAGGCGGCCGCGAAGGCGATCAACTACGGCATGCTCACTCCAGAGGAGGCCGAGAGGGAGAAGCGAACCGGCCGAAAGATCGGCAAGGGCATCGCCACCCTCCACAAAGCCCCGGCCATGCCATCGTTCACGGCCACGGCGGCGATAGTCAAAATGAACTCGGACGGATCAGTCATCGTCAACGTCGGTCTCACGGAAATCGGCCAGGGCTCGACCACGGCGATCGCGCAGATCGCGGCCGAGCGCCTGCGCTTCCCCCTCTCCAAGATCAAGGTCGCGATCGAGAAGGACACGGACAAGGAGCCCTACGATTGGCAGACGGTGGCGTCCAAGGGAATCATTCTCAGCGGCAACGCCACCGTCCTCGCCTGCGAAGATCTTCTCAGAGAGGCATACGAAGTCGCGGCGCAAGTCCTCAGGGCGCAGCCGATGGACCTCGACCACGACGCGGAGAAGGTCTTCGTCAGGCACCGCCCCGACCTGTCGGTCGGCTTCGCGCAGCTCTCCGTCGGATACGCCTTCCCCGACGGAAACGCCATTGGCGGACCGCTCATCGGCGTCGGGCGCTACGTCGCGCAGGGCCTCGGCAATCTCGACAAGGAGACCGGCCAAGGTCTCCCCGCCCTCGACTGGACCTTCGGCGCTCATGGCGTCATCGCGGAGGTCGACCTGGAGACGGGGGAGTACAAGGTCATCAAAGTGGCCTCGGTCTTCGACGTCGGGAAAGTCATAAATCCCGAAATCGTACGCGGACAAGCCATAGGGGGAATGATCCAGGGCCTCGGCACGGCGATCTGCGAGGGCTACATCTATGACGAGCAGGGACGCCTGCTCAATCCCTCCTTTACCGACAATAAAATCCCGACTGCCAAGGACCTCCCCGAGGAAATCGAGAGCATCGCGGTCGAGACCGCCCAACTGGACGGCCCCTACGGGGCGCGAGGCGTGGGCGAGCATCCGATGATCTCGGTGGCCCCGGCCCTCGGCAACGCGATCAGGCAAGCTTCGGGCGCCGAGCTTCTCCATATGCCGATCCGCTTCGAGGACGTGTGGCGCGCGATGAGGAACCGGGAGCCGATAGACAACTGGATCACGAAGACGCCCACCGGCTCCTGCCGCTCGGACCCGGCGACCAGGATCCACTCGCCGAATCGGGCTGCGTCGCCGTGAGGCCTACGGGACGCGCGGCCGCGCCGTGAAGGAGCGACTATCCCGAGCCAACGACCTTTCCGACTCGCAGGGACGTCCGCTCGACTGCGTCATCCTCGCGGCAGGCTCCTCGACGAGAATGGGAAGGCCAAAACTCGGCCTTCCCCTCGGGACGGGCACTCTGATAGGCATGACCATCGCCAATGCCCTGGCGGCGGGACTGCGCGTCATCGTCGTCGCGAAATGCGACGACGATTCCATCCGCGATCTCGCCGGGCCCCTCGTAGAAATAATCCGGAATCCCCAGCCCGGCCGCGGCATGATCTCCTCCCTTAGGGAGGGTATCGGACTCGTCAAGGCCGAGCGCTTTTTCTTCATTCCGGCCGACATGCCCTTCGTCGGCCCCGAGATCTATCGGGAGCTCGCCCGATACGCCGCTTCGGCGCCGGTCCTGCCTTCGTTCGAAGGCAGGACCGGACATCCGGTCCTCCTGCCGTCGAAGCTCATACCGGCGATACTGGCCCTTTCGGCGGAGGTCCCGCTCAAATCCCTCATCGCGACGGCGGACCCCGCCTATGCCGAGATCGGGGATGACTCGATCCTGCGCGACATCGACACTATCGAGGATTACGAGCGTGCCCTCGCAGATCGATGGCCCTTGCGCCCGACTATTTATAGTCCTGGCGCTGGGGCGTAAAGACGTGCAGGAGCTTGCCGGCAGCAATGCAGGCGACTCCGTGGGACTGCCCGGGCCCGGCGTAGAAAGAATCACCCGGCACAAGCCTGCGCTTGTCCATATCCACCTCCGCCTCGAACTCCCCCGATAGGCAATAGGTAAGCTGCTCTTCGGGATGAGAGTGGGCTCGGCTCGCCGCTCCGGACTCGAAATCCATTTCGGCAAGCATGAGGGCGCCGCCGAAGGCGAGAAGTCGGCGTGACGGAGCTTTTTCCCCCGCCGAATCGGCTTCGGGGAGACGTAAGGGGAATATTGAATGGGGGAAAAATCGTTCCTGCATTTCGATCTCCATATTCGATGCTGAAAAGAGTTGGCTTTCGGGGCAATTATTATATCCGAGTCTGGAGGATACGCAAGGACAATTGTCTTAGGCTACTTGCATCAACCAAAGGCTTTCACTATACTGCATAACGAATAGGCGTTTTCCATCAAATGATGGAAAACCGCATTACTTTCTAAGAAAAGGTGAAAGATCAATATGCCAATTGACATCCACACGATGAGGAATATCGGCATCAGCGCCCACATCGACTCCGGCAAGACTACGCTCTCTGAGCGTATTCTCTTTTATTGCAATAAGATCCATGCGATCCACGAGGTCCATGGCAAGGATGGTGCGGGAGCGACGATGGATTCGATGGACCTCGAGCGCGAGCGGGGAATAACGATCCAGTCGGCGGCGACCAATGTCGAGTGGAAGGACTACACGATCAACCTTATCGATACCCCCGGTCATGTCGACTTCACCATCGAGGTGGAGCGCAGTCTGCGTGTCCTCGACGGAGCCATACTCGTCCTCTGCGCGGTAGCGGGCGTTCAATCCCAGTCGATCACCGTGGACCGCCAGCTCAAGCGCTATCACGTACCCCGGCTCGCCTTCATCAACAAATGCGACCGTACGGGGGCCAACCCCTTTAAGGTCAAGGCCCAGCTCGCGGAGAAACTCGGCCTCAATCCGGTCTTCCTCACCATTCCCATCGGTCTCGAGGACAAGCTCGAGGGCATCATCGACCTTCTCGACATGAAGGCCGTGTATTTCGACGGCGACAATGGCGAAGAGCTCCGTTATGCAGAGATTCCTGCTCATCTCGTCGCCGAGGCCGCGAAATACCGGGAGGAGCTCCTGGAGTCCGCCTCCATGTACGACGACGAGCTCATGGAGGCGGTGCTCGAGGGCGACGCCACCAACGAACAAATCATCCGAGCCCTCCGCAAGGGCTGCATCGCCGAACAGGTCGTGCCCGTCTTCGTCGGCTCGGCCTATAAGAACAAGGGAGTCCAGGTTCTCCTCGACGGCGTCGCGCGCTACCTTCCCGATCCTACCGAGGTCACGAACATCGCCCTCGACCTCGACAAGGACGAGGAGCAGGTCGTTCTCAAGGCCGATCCTGCCGAGAAGACCGTGGCCCTGGGTTTCAAGCTGGAGGACGGGCAGTACGGCCAGCTTACCTACGTGCGCATCTACCAGGGCGATATAAAGAAGGGCACGGAGCTCTTCAACACGCGCTCGCGGAAGAAGTTCAAGGTCGGCCGCCTCGTACGCATGCACGCCAACGCGATGGAGGATATCAACGAGGGCTACAACGGCGACATAGTCGCCCTCTTCGGCATCGAGTGCGCCTCGGGCGACACTTTCTGCGACCCGTCGCTCAACTACGCGATGACGTCCATGTTCGTTCCCGAGCCTGTAATCTCCCTCTCCATCGAGCCCAAGGACAAGAAGTCCTCCGACCAGATGGGCAAGGCCCTCAACAGGTTCACGAAGGAGGACCCTACCTTCCGGACCCACGTCGACGTCGAATCCAACCAGACGATTATCCGAGGCATGGGCGAGCTCCACCTCGAGGTCTATATCGAGCGCATGAAGCGCGAGTACAAGTGCGAGGTCGTGACCGGCATGCCCCAGGTCGCCTATCGCGAGGCCATCACCCAGCGCTCCGAATTCAACTACACGCACAAGAAGCAAACCGGCGGCTCCGGCCAGTACGGACGCGTCGCCGGCTTCATGGAACCCGGCGAGGAGAAGAACTACGAGTTCGTCAACTCGATCAAGGGAGCCGCGATCCCGAACGAGTTCATCCCCAGCTGCGACAAGGGTTTCAAGGAAGCCATCAAGAAGGGAAGCCTCATCGGCTTCCCCATCGTCAACACCAAAGTCACCATCAACGACGGTCAGTCCCACCCGGTCGACTCCTCGGACATCGCGTTCCAGCTCGCCGCGATAGGCGCCTTCCGCGAGGCATACGAGAAGGCCAAGCCGGTGATCCTCGAGCCTATCATGAAAGTAGAGGTCGAGGGCCCGACGGAGTTCCAGGGCAACTTCTTCGCGTCGATAAACCAAAGGCGGGGCATCATTTCATCGTCCAGCGAGGACGGGGCCTTCTGCAAGGTCGAGGCCGAAGTGCCGCTCTCGGAGATGTTCGGCTACTCCACGGTCATTCGTTCCCTCAGCCAGGGCAAGGCCGAGTTCACGATGGAGTTCCTCAAGTACGGCAAGGTGCCGACCGGGGTCTCCGAGCAGCTGCGCAAGGAATACCTCGAGAAGCGCAAGGCCGAGCAGAGTAGATAAGAGGAGAAGATTCACCACGGAGATCACGGAGGAATCCAAATATCGGGGAAAAGGAAGGAATGTAATGCGGTCCCTTTCTTTGTGGGAAATCCCCCTTCTCTCCGTGCCCTCCGTACTCCTCTGTGCCTCCGTGGTGAGTCTCTATAGTCTCAAAAATGCTTTTTGCCCGTTGGGGCGATTTGACCTATAATTACGACAAGGAGTCCATATGCTGAAAGAGGAGCTTATCGTCAAGAGTCCGGTCCGCCTCCTTGAGAAGTCCATCGAAGGCGGCCTCAAGGCAGGCAATATCGGCGTGATCGCCAGCAGGAAGGGCATCGGCAAGACGAGCGTCCTGGTTCAGCTCGCCCTCGACAAGCTCCTCCAGGGAGAGAAGGTCATCCACGTCTCGTTTACCGCCCACGCGAGCTACGTAATCTCCTGGTACGAGAATATATTCTCCGAGCTCGCGCGGCGCAGGAATCTCGAGCACCTCGGCGACGTCAAGGACTCCCTGGTCAAGAACCGCGTCATCATGAACTTCGCGCAGGAGGCGGTGACCATAGATCAGATACTCCACTCCTTGCGCGCGATGATAAACGAGGGGGACTTCAAGGCGAGCACCCTCATAGTCGACGGCTACGATTTCACGAAGACGACGGGCGATCGCTTCGCCAAGGTGAAGGCCTTCGCGGCCGAGATCGGACTCGAGGTCTGGTATTCCGCCACGCTGGCCGCCGAAGAGCCGCAGCTCGACAAGAATAACGTGCCCCTCATGCTCCGTGACTACCTCGACTCGATCTCCGTCCTCATACTCCTCGAGCCCAAGGCGGAATACATCCACTTCACGGTCATCAAGGACCATGGGCGAATGAATCCCCAGGACCTGAAGCTCAAGCTCGACGCCAAGACGCTGCTGATCGCGGAGACCTGAGCGTCGGACCTCGCCGCGATCCGGCTCGCGAGTCCCCGATCGCCGGGACGCACCTCGCTTGCGACGCCCACCTGCTCATGCTAGGCTCGATCTCGAGAGGTAATCGATATGGCCTTCTACGACCTTCCAAGGGATGAGCTTCCGAAGTACAGACCCGAGCGCCGCGAGGAGGAGGATTTCGACTCCTTCTGGGCATCTACCGTCGCCGACGCCGCGAAGCATCCCCTGGCCCCCCGCTTCGAGGCCCATCCGGCAGGTCTCGATTCGGTCGAGGTCCTCGACGCGTCCTTCGCCGGCTATGGCGGCCAACGCGTCGCCGGATGGCTGATCCTCCCGGCCGCGAGCCTTCGGCCCTCGCTGCCCTTATATCGCCGCGGACTCTTGCCCTGCATGGTCGAGTTCCTCGGCTACGGAGGCGGTAGGGCCTTCCCCTGGGACTTCCTCCTTTGGGCGTCCGCCGGCTACGCCCACTTCGTGATGGACAGCCGCGGCCAGGGCTCGAGCTGGTCGCCCGGCGACACGGCCGACGAAGGCGTCTCCGGGCCGGCCGTTCCAGGCTTCATGACGCGGGGAATCGAGTCGCCTGAGACCTACTACTACCGCCGAATCATGACCGACGCCGTCAGGGCTATAGAGGCGGCCGTCACCCACCCCGCCGTCGACCCCGAGCGCGTCGCGGTGACTGGCGCCTCCCAGGGCGGCGGCCTCTCCATCGCGGCGGCGGCGCTTTCGAAGCGAGTGGGATTCCTCATGCCCGAAGTGCCCTTCCTCTGCCATTATCGCCGGGCCACGGAGATAACGGACGATGGTCCCTACGGCGAGATCGCTCGCTACCTCCGCACCCACCGCGACTCGGAGGAGCGCTGCTTTCGTACCCTGTCCTACTTCGACGGCCTCAATTTCGCCGCCAGGACCAAAGTGCCCACGCTCTACTCGGTGGGGCTCATGGATACGATCTGTCCGCCTTCCACGGTATACGCGGCCTATAACTGGCACGCGGGGCCCAAGGAAATCAGGGTCTACACTTACAATAATCACGAGGGCGGCGGAACCTTCCACGCCCGCGAGAGGCTCGCCTTCGCACGGAGGCGCTTCGCGTCTCGATAGAGCCTTCCGTCTTACGGGGGCTTGACAAATTACCTCGATATAGTAATATATTATATAAAACTTTCCCAGGAGAATTGCATGGAAAGAAATGAATTAGAGCCCCTCGCCCGCGACGTAATGGGAAAGGCCGACATGCTTGCCCTGGCCACGATGGGTAACGAACCCTATCCCCACCTCCGGGCCCTGTTCAACCTGCGAAATGCGAACCGCTTTCCGGCTCTCGCGCCTTACCAGGTCGACAAAGGGCTTTCGGTCTATCTCGGGACCAATACTTCGTCGATCAAGGTCCGCGAGATCGGAAAAGAGCCCTGGGTCAGCGTCTATTTCATGATCCCGGCCGAGTTCAAGGGCCTTTGCCTGAGCGGTCGGGCAATCGCCGATCCGGCCGCTCGCGCCGCGTTGTGGGTGGATGGCTGGGAAATGTATTATCCCGCGGGGAAGAACGATCCCGACTATACGGTTCTAAGAATCGACCCCGTGCGCGCACGCGGCTGGAGCGCCGCGCAAGCTTTCGATATCGAACTGTGAGTCCGGAAGCTAAGTCCACGCCGTCCTCCCAGGGAGGCTATCTTGTCGCCAAGGCGCACCAGATCGGCGGAAGAGTCTTCGCGAGGCTTCTCAAGGAAGCGGGCGGAATAGAGATAAATCCGGCTCAGGGAAGGATCCTCTTCGCGCTATGGAAAGGCGGGTGCATGAGCATTTCCGCCTTGTCCAAGGAGACGGCTCTCGAGCCCTCGACGCTTACGAGCATGCTCGACAGACTCGAGGCCGCCGGTTTCGCGGGGCGCGTTCCATCACCCACCGACCGCCGGGCCCTTGTAGTAGAGTGCACGAAGGCGGGGCAAGCCCTCGAGAAGCGGTACTCGGCCCTTTCGGAAGAAATGACTTCCATCTACTATCGAGGTTTGAGCGCGAAGGAGATCGCAACTTTCGAATCGACGCTGAGGAAAATCGTAAGCAATCTCGAAAACTCCGAGTCAGATCGGTGAGTCCAGGTAAAGCGCGAGATCGCCCGGCCCGGCTATGAGCGAGGCTGGAATGCCCGAATCCTCCACCTCGAGCTTGCGCAGCGCCGGGAGCTTGTCTGCTCCCTTGACCAAAAAGATCCTCCGACGCGCGGACCTTAGCGCGGCCGGGGTCAGAGTCATCCGGTCGAAGGGCGGGCGCGCGGAACGGGTCGGCGCCGCCAGCCGTACTGTCCCGAAAGGCTCGGCAGGCTCGAGAAGAATTGGCGAAGCGGGAAATAGGCTCGCGGTATGGCCGTCGACACCGAGACCCAGGATGGCGAGGTCGAAGCCCGGACGGGAACCCAGCGAAGCGCGGAGCTCGGCTTCGTAGCGCTCGCACGCCGAGACCGCCTCCGCTTCGGTCTCCGCTTCCGGCCAAAGACGCAGTCGAGGCGGCGGCGTCCATGAGCAGCCGTCGAAGGCTCGAACGACCATGCCGCCGTTGCGGGCGGCATCCCCCGCGGGAACTACCCGCTCGTCGCCGAGCCAAAGATCGACGGCAAGGCCCTCCAGAGACAGTATGGACATCGCCCGGTAGACGGGCTCCGGCGTGAGGCCCCCCGCGAGGCAAAGCGAAAGAGGGGAGCGACCTGCGCTCCTGGCCGAATCGGCCGCCGCAAGCAGTTCGTCTACCGCGGCATCAATCCATGTTGCCTCGCTCGAGAAGGAAGCGATCTGCATTCTCAAGAATATACGACTCCGGATTTGATTTCGTACAGTCCGCCGAAGGCCCGGATTTCCCTTCGCGCTTTTTTGCAATGCAACCTTCGATGAAGTAGACTAAACGGGTATCCATTGGAGGCGGAGCGTCTTGGCGGTTGCGCCTTGGATGAATGCAGGTAAACAAATGGACGAAATTTCGAAGCGGATCTTCGAGTTATTGCCTCAGTATATCGGATCTACGGACGCCGAGATGCGTTGCCGATACGCCAACAGGTCCTACGCGGAGCTATTGAGCAGGTCGCCCGCATCCATGCTGGGCGTCCATGTCCGGGAACTCTGGGGTAAAAAGCTGTTCGATGAAGTGAAGCCCTTCCTCGAACGGGCCCTGGCCGGCGAGACAGTCTCCTTCTCGAAGCGCATACGCCACTTCAACGGCGAACGGAGGTTCGGAAAAATCGACCTGATCCCGGAGCCGGATGGCGGCTACATGGTCGTCATGCACGACCTCGATGCCGTCGAGAGGCATATAAAGGATAGGGAGCGCCTCATCCACGAACTCGATCACCGGGTGAACAACATCCTGCAGATACTTCAGTCAGTCCTGGCCCTGGAGGCCCAGGCGGCGCGCGGGAAGACATCCGCCGTCCTCGACTCGATCAAGGCCCGGGTAGACGCGCTGGCGCTCTCGTATGAACTGCTGAGCGGAAACGAGCCCCAAGGAGGCTGGCCCGCCGCCATCGTGCTCGAAAGAGTCGCCTATAGCGTCGGCCCGGGGATCTCGGCTTCCTGCTCATCCGACGCGAATCTCCTGATACCGAACTCCACCATCGAGACTTTCGTATTCATCGCGACCGAGATCGCGCGATGGGCGGCCGCTGATGGCGCGATCGCCCGAATCGAGGCTCGCCGCCTTCCGGAAGGCCTCGAGCTGGCCGCCGAGAGCGAGGACGGCGTCGACCTTACCACGAGGGCCGGAGCGGCGGGGATCGCCCTCGTGGAATCCTTCGCCCGACGATGCGGAGCCGGGCCCTTGCGCGGAGGCAAGCGCCTATCCATCATATTCCCCCTGAGCGAATGCAGCGAGCCGCTGGCCGAAGAATAGCGCGAGACCGCTTTACGGCTGTATCGCGCTACTCGCAATACCGTGCAGCCAAGGCCATGGGCCTCGTGCCGGGGCCGGTCGAGCCGATGGGATAGAGCAGCGGCGGAGGGCCGGAGGCCCAAGCCCCCTCGAGCGCATCGACGATTCGCCAAGCCTCCTCGGTCTCATCGGAACGGATGAAGAGAGTGGAGTCGCCGGCCAGGGCATCCGCGATGAGCCGCTCGTAGGCCTCGGGAAAGTAGGCGTCATTGCGTTCCCTGTAGGCAAAACGGAGTTCCTTCGGAGCGACCCGCTCGGCGGCGGGTTCCTTGGCGTTGAATCGGAGCCACATTCCCTCGTCCGGCTGGATCCTGATCGTGAGAGCGTTCGGCAACAGCAGATCGCCGCAAAAGCCCGCGAACAAGGTCGCGGGCGGCCTCTTGAACAAGACCCGTATCTCGCTCACCTGCCTGTCCAGCGCCTTGCCGGTCCGAAGGGTGAAAGGTACGCCGGCAAAGCGCCAATTATCCACTTCGAGCCTGAGCGAAACGAAGGTTTCGGTCCTCGAGCCCGGAGCCACTCGGGCCTCGTCGAGGTACGAGAGGTGGGGCGTGCCGTTCGAGCCGGCGCGATTGGCCGCGGCCATCGAATACTGTCCCCTTACGGAGCGAGCGAGCAGCTCGTCGCTCGAATACTCGCGTATCGATTTGAGCACCTTCACCTTCTCGCCGCGCACGGATTCGGGGTCGAGCCCGGTAGGGGGCTCCATCGCGACTAGGCAGAGAAGCTGGATAAGGTGGTTTTGAAGCATGTCGCGGGCGGCCCCTGCCTTGTCGTAGTAGCCGCCCCGCGACCCGATGCCGCTCGTTTCGAGTACGTCGATCTCCACCGACTCGATGTGGTTGCGGTTCCAGAGAGGCTCGAAAATGGAATTGGCGAAGCGCAGGTAAAGCAGGTTCTGAACCGTCTCCTTGCCGAGATAATGGTCTATGCGGAAGAGACTGTCCTCGGAGAAGCAGGATTGCAGGGTCGCGTTGAGGGAGCGGGCGCTCTCGAGGTCGGAGCCGAAGGGCTTTTCCACTACGAGGCGGCGGAAGCCCTCCCCCGCGGCGCGGCGCGCGTCCTCGCTCGATCCCGGGGCGGCCCCGAGACCGGCCCGCGCGAGACCGAGCGCGACGGTCGCGAATTCCTCTGGGGCGACGGCCAGGTAGAAGAGAGCGTTGACCGGCATCCCGGCCCGCGCCAGGACTTGAGCAAGGCCGCGATAGGCGGCTTCGTCGTCGAAGGAGCCTCGAAAATACGAGATCCGGCGCGAGAGCCGCCCCCACGCCCCTTCGTCCAGGGGCTTCGAATGAGAATTGACCGCGCATGCGCCGCGCATCTCCTCGATAAAGGCTTCGCTGGAGAGCTCCCGCCTGGCGAAGCCGATGACGACGGTTTCGGAAGGCAGGATCTCCATGCGCTCGAGATTATAGAGCGCGGGAAATATCTTTCGGCGCGACAGATCGCCCGTCGCGCCGAATACCACTATCGCCGCCGCCTCGGGTTCCAAGGCATTGCCCGAAAGATCGCAGTAGCCGTACTCCTCGTTGTGATCGGGCATAGGGTCGAGTCTCCTCTCAGGATCCCAATATACTGAATTTAGCGACGAGATTTCCGCGAATTTCCTCCCGGCTCGGACGGATACCAATGGAACCATTGTTCCTCGGCCCCATTTACGACCTTATGGATCGAGGGCGCGTATCGCCCGAAAAAATCCCCGAAATCGCGTCTATTGGTCACGAAGCCCATGCCCCAGCCCGAAAAGCGCTCCGCCATCGAGCCGAGGACGCGATAGGTAGCCTCGGCCTCGTCGACGGTCCCCAGCCTCTCGCCGTAGGGCGGATTGCAGATCAGGGAACCGACCTCGTAGTCGGGCCTCGCGTCCTCGACCTTGCCCAGCCTCAGATCGAGGCCGGCGGCGACTCCCGCCCGCGCCGCGTTGGCCCTGGCGGCCTCGAGCGCTCGGGGGTCGACGTCGCTGCCGACGATTCGGAACTCGGCATCGCGCCGAACCCGCGCCTTCGCGCCCTCTATCTCGCCGGATACCGACACGGTTCGGGCGCCGCCCGCATTGCCGCCGCCGCCGATAGCGATGGGCATGTCCTCGAGCGAAAAGGCGCGGCCGAGGCCCGGCGCCCGGTCCATCGCCAGTAGGGCGGCCTCGACAGCGATCGTGCCCGAGCCGCAGAAGGGATCGAGGAGGGGGGTGCGGCGGTTCCAGCCTGCGAGGAAGAGAATGCCGGCGGCGATCGTCTCCTTGAGCGGGGCCTTGGAGGCGGACAGGCGATAACCGCGCCTGTGCAGGGCTTCGCCGGAGGTATCGAGGCCAAGGAGGCAGTCGTCCGAATCGAGATAGACGCGCAATCCCCTCACCTTCCCAGTTTCGGGCATGCGGACGATCTTATATACGGAAAGCAGCCTCTCGTATATCGCCTTGTGGACGATGGATTGCACGGAAGTTTGCGCGGCCAGGCGCGAGGACTTGATCCTCACGCGCTCGATGACGAGCCTGTCCTCGCGACGAATAAAGAGCTCCCAAGGCAGGGCCCGAACGGTCTCGAAGAGCTGGTCGAAGTCGAGGGCCCGGAATCGCCCGGCCTCGACTAGGATGCGCTCGGCGGTCCGCAGGCAGAGGTTGGCGCGCATGAGGGAAGCGGCTGCCTTCTCCGGCGAGCCCAGCCCGAAGCGCACCCGTCCGGCCTCCCTGCCCGCTACGGCGAGACCGATCCGCTCGATCTCGTTCTGACAGACCTTCTCGAGTCCGAGCGCGCAGACTGCGAGGCCGTATTCCGGTGATTTCACTTCCCCAGTATGGACCGTTTCGTCGTCCGGCAACAAGCGGATATCCCGGATGGACCCGCTTGACAGCGTCAAAGGCCATCGATATATGCGAGCCGTTCTCTTCGGGGGTGTAGCTCAGTTGGCTAGAGCGCTTGAATGGCATTCAAGAGGTCGCCGGTTCAATTCCGGCCACCTCCACGAATAAAAACGACCACCCTTGCGGTGGTCGTTTTTATTGGCGCGGACCGGCCGGCCGGCGAGTCAGATTGGGACAAAGGCCGACTTCTTGGGCGAATTTTCTATAGCACCGACCATGGCCATCCTCCGCTTCGGAAATATCGCCTCTGCGAGAGCCGGCGGCGCGGCCTTGAAGGCCGCCTTCGGGAGCGATACACTCTTATTAAATAGTCCACGGCAGACGGCGCCCCGCGGTCTCGGGGGTATGCCGGGACGAAGCGGAGAATGCCAGTGCCCGACGATATAGATCCCGAAATCGCAGCGCTGATCGGAAGCTCGATCAAGGAATATCGACCGGCGGAAGCGGCGGACAACGGTGGAGCGCCCCAGGGGACGCCCCTGCCGCCCGATTTCAGTTCCTTGTTCGGCGATATGGGCGCGACGGCCGAGCCGCGCAGCAAGCAGGAATTCGATGTGGACCTTTCGCGGAAGAGCTTCGGGAAGGTCGATCGGACGGAGGCGGAAAGGCCCTCCGTCTGGTTCTCCGATCCCGGTTATTACAAGACCGTCCTCGGCGGCGAAGGCGAGGAAGCCAACAAACTCCACGAGCTTCTTGGAAAGTACCTAAAAGCCACGGACCCGAAGGATAAAGGCGTATACCGCCAACAGATCGTCACGGCCTATTGGTACTTGGCCTCCAAGCTCGCTCTCCACTCGATAGGCGCCCAGTCGCCTCAGTTCAAGAAAGTGGCCGTTCGCTTCGCCGCGATACTCCCGACTCTATTCTCGCCGGAAATGGCCGAGATCTTCCATCGAATCATCTTCGAGAAGGAGATCGACGAGCCGGTCTACTATATCGACGAATGGATGCGCGCCGTGGCTACCGGCCTCGTGAGCGCGAGCGCCACCGACGAGGTAAAGCCGAGGGCGCAATCGGAGGCGACGACAAGTCGAGGTTCACCGTCCTCATCCAACGCGCCCAGGGCAAGCGCGACGCATCCGAAGGCATAATGAAGGCAAAGGCCGAGGAGACGGCGCCAGCTCGAGTCCCTGCTCAAGGAGCGGGTCGAGTCGATCTGCAGTCACCAGAGCCATCCCGGCCTTCTCCACGTACCCGCCCCCTATAGCGAGCCCCAAAAAAAGAGCATGAGCGAGCTCTACGACATCATCCGCAAGATGCTCTCGGTCGACAAGGAACTCCCGCAGACGATAGGCGAATTCGAAAAGGCGGGCGAGGAGCTCAAGAGCGTTCAGGAGAAGGCTGGGGCCCTCGGGCAGGAAGCCAAGGCCGACATGCAGACCCTCGCCCAGGAATTCGAGACCCTCCGCCAGATGACGCGACTCTGCATAGGCCGCCAGGGCAACCACTTTCCCCTCCTC
>CAVZVX010000189.1:0-31340 GCA_963778775.1 uncultured Spirochaetota bacterium
GGATCCAAGGGGATCGACTTGTTCCAGTCGAACACGGCGCGCGGTACGCCCAGGGCGAAAACCAGTCTCTTGCCGGATTTTTCGAACAATCCGTAACCGGTGAGCGGATCATAGTAAAGGCGGGCCTTCAAGCGGTCGGCGAGCGGACCTGCCTGGATCGGGTCGTTTGCGTCCGGCGAAGCGAGCAGGGAAGACAGCAGGACCAAGCCCAACGCGATCGTCAGGACGCTCCCCTTGGCTCGAGCCGAAACGCATTTCACCGGGACGAACCTCGGGCGGACGCATTCCCGTCCGGAAGGCTCTCCGTATCGAGAACGTAAAGCGAGGCCTGAAGCCCGCCTCGGGCCAGAGCTCGCCAAAAGCGGCCCGCGAGAATCCTGGATCCGGGGGAAACAGCCTTCCCGCGCATCTTCCGCGCCAGCTCGAGGGCCATGACGGCCGATTCCTCGAAGCCGCGGCCGCTCCAATCGCGTCCCGCTACGCTGCCGGCAAGGGGAAGGGGGCTACGCATCCCGGATCCCTACCCGTCCCCGCGAGAAATTCGGGCATCGCCGCGAGCTCGCGGGCGGCTGCGCCTTCGGGAACGAAGGCCGGCGGAGGCCAGGCTCCGCCCTTCACCCTCGTCGGGCCCAGGAAGGCCTCGGTCTCGGGATCGGAGGGAGCGAGGCGGATCCGGATGGCCCTCGCCGCCGACTCGGCCGCCGCGACCGCCTCGTCCCTGGATGGCGCCTGGCTGATGACGTTGCCGCACTTCTCGACGTTGTTGGAGGGAAAGACGACGCGGCCGCCCGCGGCGGCGCGGAAGAAAAGCTGCTTGACGTAGGGTGTTCGCTCGGCCTCGGCCCTGCCTTCTACGCAGGCTACTTTGCCCGGAATCGAGATGAAGGCCCGTTCGGCGGAGAACCATCCCATGTCCGGTCGGCAGGCGCCTAAGCCCATGCCGACCGATAGGCGCAAGGCCTCGCGCGTGAGGTCGATGCCGCTGGCATAGGGATAGGTCCAGCCGGACATATATCCGCCCGAGAGGCGCGCGGCGATTTCCCCTACGACCGCCCCGCCGCGAGAGGGGCAGAATTTCATGTCTCCCTTGGCCGCTCCGCAGTCTATGCCTATCGCCTCGACCGCGAGGCGGAATACTCGCAGGACCTCCTCTATCACGTCGCTCGGATAGGCGCTCGGCATAGTATGGCCGAGCTCGACGAAATAAGGCGAGAAATGGATATGTCTGTCCGCGACGCCATGGACGCGGATATCGCCACCCGAGACCAGGGCGTCGATCGAGAATTCCGGACCCTCGACGAATTCCTCTACGATCGCCCTTCCCGAACGGCTGTGCGGCAAGGCCGCCGCGAGCGCCTCCGCCAGTTCGCCCTCGTCCCGCGCCGCGCGGCATCCGCGGGCGCCCATGCTGTCGGCAGGCTTGACTACGAGGGGGAACTCGAGTCCGGACGATAGCGCCCCGGGATCGTCGGCCGAGCGGGCGGCGACGAAGTGCGGCGACGGCACGCCGGCGGCGGCCAGGGCCTCGCGCATCTCGAGCTTGTCCGTAGCCTTGACGGCGGATTCGAAGGGGATGCCGGGAAGGCCGAGCTCCCGCGCGACCCAGGCGACGGAGGCCGAGAAGTCGGTGCCTGCCGTGAACACCCCGTCGAGGCCGAGCTCGGACCTGATGCGGCGCGCCGCGGCGGAGAGGCCCTCGCGGTCCTTCAGGTCGACGGGCAGGAAGCGATCGGCCTCGACGGCGCCGGGAGCGGCGGGATCGGCATCGGCGGCGACCACCGTCCAGCCCAGATCCTTGGCAGCGCGGATCGCGGGAATCTGCATGATCCCCGCCCCGAGAATGAAAACGGTCATTGCAGAGCCATTCCGATCAATGCCCATCGGGGCCGCGCGTCACGCCGCCCTTCCTCTTGGCGTCGGACGATCCGCCGCGTTCCAAGGCATCCGGATGCCGACCCCTCCCGGCGTCTTCGAAGGCATCCTCGCGGATAGCGTAGAGCTCGAAGGTATCCCCGAGCCCGAAGATGCGGGAGACGAGGCGGCCGATCGCGAAAAGCGGGCCGTCGAGCGGCCGAGGACTCTTGCGCGAAGCGAGGAAGCGCAGTCCCGGCAGGCGCTCGGGATGATGCCCCGTGATACGGATGCGTTCCACCCGGAAACCGTAGGTCTTGAGAATACTCTTGACCCTGGAAGGCTCCCATATCGTCGCATGATCCTCCGGACTCCGCGAGAAGAAAGCCTCGCGGTCGAAGCGGCCCGAGGCCCCTTCCAGGGATGGCGTGGAAAGCGCGAGTATCCCGCCCGGGCGCACGAGAGCCGCGGCGTTCCCGAGCGCCTTGTCCAGGCGCTCGAAATGCTCGATCACGTACCACATGGACAGCACGTCGAAGGGGCCGCCGAAGGACGAGGCCGCGGCCCGGTCCAGGAAGTCGCCCGCGGCGGCCGGAATGCCCAGTTCGCGGCGGACGTATGCGGCCGCGTCCTCGGCCGCGTCGAGTCCGAAGGATTCCTGCCCCCGCGCCTTGGCGGCCGCGAGGAAGGGGCCATAGGCGCAGCCGACGTCGAGCATCGAGAGGCCTTTGCATCGGCCGAGGCTCGCCTTCGCGATCCTCTCGATGAAATCAAGGCGGGAATCGGCAAGGGCGGTAAGGGCAGGCCAATCCTCGAGATAGGTCTTGCCGTATTGGCGCCTATATTCCTCGAAGAAATAAGCCTTTCCGTAAGGATGCTCCCTTCCTCTCGAAAAGCGCAGCGCGTAGATCATTCCGCAGGCCCGGCAGCGGAAAACGCTCTTGGCGGGATCGCGATACAGAGCCCGACGCGCCTGAGCCGAGCAGGAAGGACAATCGCGGCTGCCGGCCGGTTCGATGCAGGCCACGCGATCGGCGAGGGACTGACGGCTATCCGGAAGGAGATGGGCCAAGGCGGAGAGCACCGATGCCGGCGAGCGCAGATAGCGGCGGAGCGCGGACCGATCCGGGCCGAGCACGCCGATCTCCGGGAAGCCTGCCGCGCGGGAAAGATCCCGGTGGTAGCGGCTGGGATTGAGGAGCACGACGCCGCAGCCCGCCCATGCCGCCTCGAAGGCGGTCAGCCCGAACTGAGTGAATACGAGATCGTAGCGGGACAGATGCTCCTTGAGGTCCTGCACCGGGCCGAGGAGAGTCGCGCCTTCGAGCCCGAGGGGCGGGGCGCCCCGCCTCAGCGCTCCCGATACGACGGTCAGGTCCGCGGGTTCGACGAAGCCTTCGGCAAGCAGAAGCCGGGCGAGGCTCAGGGCGAGACCCGCGCCATCCTCGCCTCCGAAGCTGACGAGGACTCTCCGGAATTCCTTCGGGGGCGCGCGCCGGGCCCGGGGCAGATCCAGGAGGCCGATACCCGAGCAATTGGGATCCCCCCCTCCGGAACGAGGGTGCCGCGGAAGTATATCGATCAGGTATTGGACCATTTCCCTGGCCGGGCCGCCTTCGTCGATGGCGACGACGGGCGCAAACCGCTCCCAAGACCGGAAATCGTCGACGCTGGTAGCGCGGCGGTCCAGGATGACGAGATCCCAAGGACTGCGGCGAGAGAGCATCGGGATCTGGGATACGACGCGAATGTCCGCGAGCTCGCGCGAATAGGCGAGGGAAAGCTCCGCCGCGCTCCAGGATCGATCCGAGGCGGGTTCGGGCACGAAAACCGATGCTCCGCTCCCCAGCGATCTCGCGAGGGAGAGACAGCGCACTATATGCCCCGAGCCGTTGCCTTTCGCGACGGACGGGACGAGGAGTATCGATCGGCTCATACGTCTCCGCCGCCCTTCGAGTCGGCGAGGGCGCGCAGGTAGCTCATCAGGATAGCGCTCGAAATGGCCTTGCCGCCGTACAGCGCCTCGTATATCCGGAGGATCGCTTCGTAGTCCGCCTTCGTGTCCACGGTGACGCTCGCGCCTTCCAGCAGGTACTCGCGCGGAGCCTCCGGCCGGTCGATATCGAAGAGCTCGGGATGCTCGTATAAGTAGGGGCACACGTGCTCGCGTTCCCGCGTTTCATGCGCCAGTTCTTCGGCTCGCAGGAGGGCTTCGGCGGCGACCAGCTCCACTCCCATTCCCAGGGGCATTCCCACGAATCCGGAATAATCCGAGCGGAAACGGGCGCGGCGTTCCAGGAGCAGCGCGGCGAGCTCGTGCGAGACCAGCGGATTGTCGCCCGTCGCGCGCACGACCAGATCGATTCCAAAGCGGCGGATCGCGAGGCAATAGCGGGCGAGAACGTCCTGGGCTGGACCGACGAGGAGCTCAAAGCCGCATCGAAGGGCGGCCGGCGCCAGGAACGGTGCGCTCGCGTCGTCGGTCGCGAGCACCTTGAGATCCGCGGGCACTAGGGCGAGGCGAGTCATCGCCTGCTCCAACAGGGAGGAGCCGCCGAGGGGCAGGAGGGCCTTCCCGGGGAGGCGCGTCGAGCCCATTCGCGCCTGCAGCACGACGGCGGTCATCGCTCGGTCTCGTCCCAGAGGTCCACGAGGCTCGAAGCGTCGGTCCGGAATCGGTAACGGTTGATCCTGACCCACTCTCGCGCGGCGTGGAACTCGCCGAGGACGGAAATGGGCCCGACTCGCCGGCTTCGAAGATAGGACCAGAAGCGGTAGCGGGGAATCGCCCCGGAGTCGCCGTTGTAGACGGGCGCGAGGTTCTTGAGCCAGAACCATTTGTAGCAATCGTCGGGGGTCTCGTCCTCGGCCGTCGGCGCATCCGCATAGGATACTTTGAGGGCCTGGGCGATCCGTATCTCCTCTCCCCACAGCCAGGATCGAAAGCCGAAATCGAGCTTTTGCCAATAGGGATTGGGAATGCCCGCGTCGAAACCCCCGCTCAGCACGAATTTTTCGCGCGAATAAATCCCCGCATAATCGAAAGGGAAGAGAGTCCTCGCGCCATCCCTGGCGGGAGGAAGGCTGAGCAGCTTGAGGCTGGAGCGGTTGAAGGCCGGGGAAACCCCCGTGGGCACCTGTTCGCCGCTTCGCGCGAACAGTGCCGGCGCCTGGCAAAGGATATTCCTCTCGGACAGGCGTTCGAAAAAACGGCCGGAGAGACCTTGCGCCGAAAGGCGCATATCGCTCCATATCACGAATACGTAGGGAGTCGAGGCCTCGCGGATGGCGATGTTGATCTGCGCTCCCGGCGAAGCGGGCTCGGAGAGGAGGAGGAAGCGTGTGCCGGAATGCCGGCTCGAGAGGATCTCGATGTCTCGAGAGTCGGACTTGGGTTCGACGGAGACGATCGTCCCGAGGCCCGCTCTCTCGAGTTCGCCGATAGCGTCTCCCCTATAGAGCCTCGATCCCCTATTGAGGAGGACGACCGACATGGCCGAGGGGTCTCCCCCGGAGCCGGTCTTGGGCGCTCCCAGGACCGTATAAGGCACGACGCCGGCGTCAAGCGTTGTAGGTATAGTACTCATCGCAGGTCTCGCAGGGAGAAGGGAAGCGCGAAGCCTCGCCGGAGCGGCAGGCTTCTATATGGGCGGCGTGGTAGCTCTCTCCCGCGGCCCAGGCCGCGGCCAGACCCGCCGGGCGTCCCTCGCGGGCTTCGAAGGCATTTCCCAAAATTATATCGCCGTAGGAAAAATCGCGGCAGAGGGGAATGCTCCCATCGATCAGGATGGAGAGGTCCCGCTTAAGATGCCAACAGGGCTTTCGAGAGAGCGGCGATAGATCCGAAACCTTCCGCTCGGGGAGCAGACCCGCGAAACGGGAATATTTCTGGACGATGACCTTTTCCGTCTTCTTCTTCCATCCGCGCCAAAAGCTCTCCAATTCCGCCTCGTTTTCGCGGGCTCGCACCATCTGCACATGGGCTCGGCCGGGGAAAAGCTCGATAAGGCGCTCGGCGAAGGCGGTAGCCTCCGCGAAGCCCTCGCCGCGCAGCTCGGCGTAGAGCTCGGGACTCGCGGCATCGAGGGATACGACCCAGTCTACGCGACCGGCGCCGCCCGAGCTCGTTATTCGCTTCGCGACCCTTTCCTCGAAGGCATCGGTCCATCCGAGACCCGAGGTTTCGATTATAAGGGAAAGGGAAGGTCGCGACATCACCTCGCCGATCATTCCGCCGATATCGGAATGCATGCTCGACTCGCCCCAGAGCGAGATGTCGATGACCGCGTCCTCGCAGAGCTCCACGACCTGGTCGAGGAGAGAGGCGAATTTCGCGCGCGGCATGTCGCGCCTCAGGCCGAGAATTCCGCCTCCGGAAGCGGGGTTCCCGCCGGTCGGCCCGAAGAGCGGATAGGGACAGAGCCGACAGACCTGCGGGCAACCGGCGGCCACCTGAATTTGGATGAAGGCCGGGAGCGTCCTCAGAAGACCGAGATTCTCCGGGATGAGCCTGAGGGCGCTCGAGGCGTCCGAGACTCCAGCGGAATCGAGCCTCTCGACCAAAAGCGAATTTCTCTTCGTATCGCAGGCCAGACTCAGCCTCAGGTCGCGCAGATCGACGGGCGAGATGTCGGTCTCGATGTCGAAGGCGTTGATATCTTTCTGAATGGCGGTGAAGAGGGAAGTCCGCGTCGGTTCCGGAGGAAGGGAAGCGGCGAGGCCACGAACGGCCGGGATCAGCCGCGGACAGAGTATCTCCGCCGCCAAACCGCTCGGGTAACCGTCGGCGAAGCCGTACTCGGCTCGATATCGCCGGAAATCCTCGAGCATCTTCGCGGCAAGAACGGGGTCGAGGAAGGGCTCGTCCGCCCACGCGAGAAGCACGGCATCCGCGCCCTGGCCGATATCGGCCATCTCCTCGAGAACCTGGTCGAAAGTCCATGACTCGCGATGGCGCTTGGGAAAGGCTCCCTCGGGAAGGCCGGAGACCGCCTTCGGCGACGACGGCCCCCTCGAGCCCCGGCAGGCTTCGGACGAACCCGAGACAGCGTTCGTAGGCGGAGCCTCCCGCGCCGATGGGCACGAGAGCGTGCGGCGAAAGGGACCCGGCGTAGATGACTGCTGCTAGTTTCATAGGCTCTTCAGATTATCGGGATTTGCGCAGGCCCCCCTTAGCGGGTACCGTCCGCCTCAAGATGCTATAGCTCGTTCTGCCACGTTTCGTCAAAGGGTAGTTTTATGGAAATATTCTTTTTTTCCTAGCTATTGCGCTTGCAAAGCCTATCACCCCAATATATAGTGTCCATCGGTGCTTAATTTATGCATATTATTCCATATAGCATTTTTGTGATTTAATGGAGGGCGGCAGTGAAATTCGAGCGAAGCTTCACCAAAAAAGAGACAGGCCCCTACGATGGCATCGCGTGGGTCGAACGAAAGAGCGAAATTCGCAATCCGGACGGTAAGTCCATCTTCAATATGGAAGGGGCCGTCGTACCCTCGACCTGGAGTCAGATCGCTACCGATATCATCGCGCAAAAGTATTTCAGGAAGGCCGGAGTCCCCGCGGATAAGGCCGGAGCGTGGAAAGCCTACGTTCCGGGATCCAAGCGCGCGGTCGCATCGCCGGAGGGCACAGGCGAATCCGATGCCAGGCAGGTCTTCCATAGGCTAGCCTTTACCTGGACCGAGTGGGGCAAGAAAGCGGGGTATTTCGATACGGAGGAAGACTCTTCCGCGTTCTACGACGAGATCCTCCATATGCTCGCCCGGCAAATGGCCGCTCCCAACAGCCCCCAATGGTTCAATACGGGACTTCATGCGGTATACGGCATCGAAGGACCGGCGCAGGGCCATTATTACGTCAATCCGGCCACGGGCGACGTGACCAAGAGCGCCTCCGCCTACGAACGGCCTCAGCCCCATGCCTGCTTTATCCTCAACATCGAGGACGACCTCGTGAACGAGGGCGGCATCATGGATCTAGTGACGCGCGAGGCGCGGCTTTTCAAGTATGGCTCGGGTACGGGCTCCAACTTCTCCAAAATTCGCGGTCTCCGCGAGTCCCTTTCGGGCGGGGGCGTCTCCAGCGGTCTTCTGTCCTTCCTCAAGATCGCCGACCGCTCGGCGAGCGCGATCAAATCCGGAGGAACGACCCGCCGCGCCGCGAAGATGGTGATCCTCGACGCCGACCATCCCGATATCGAGTCCTATACCAATTGGAAGGCCGAGGAGGAGTACAAGGTCGCCTGTCTCGCCGCCGGTTCGGGCCTGATCCGCGCGCGGGCGGCTGTCCTCGCCGAGGCCGTTCGCTCGTTCGCTCCCAAGGGCGCGCCTGAGGGCGAAGTCTCCGACGAGGCGCGTTTTTCCTTCAAGCTCAACCCCGCCCTTCGGAGAGAGGCGAAATCGGCCCTTCGCGCCGGCATTCCCGCCCCCTTCCTCCATCAGCTCCTCTCCATGTTCCGCCAGGGCGATTACTCGTCGGCCGAGGATCTCAAAAAGTACGATACGG
Source organism: uncultured Spirochaetota bacterium (assembly GCA_963778775.1). Lineage (GTDB taxonomy): Bacteria > Spirochaetota > Spirochaetia > Treponematales > Rectinemataceae > UBA1306. The sequence continues at coordinate 8,363 of CAVZVX010000189.1, forward strand.
CCTGGGAGGGGGAGGCCTACAGCTCCGTCTCCGGCCAGTCCTCGAACAATTCGGTGCGATTGAACAACGGCTTCATGCGCGCGGTGCAGGAGGACGGCGACTGGGAGCTCAAGGCCCGAACGACTGGCAAGGTGATGAAGAAGCTCAAGGCGAGGGCGCTCTGGGACGGTATCGCGCGCGCCGCATGGAAATGCGCGGACCCGGGTCTCCAATACCACGGGACCGTCAACGAGTGGCACACCTGCCCGGCCGACGGGGATATCCGAGGCTCCAACCCCTGCTCGGAGTACATGTTCCTGGACGACACCGCATGCAACCTCGCCTCGCTCAACCTCCTGACCTTCTATGACGAAAGGACGCGGCGCTTCGACGACGAGGCCTATAGGCACGCCGTGCGCATATGGACGACGGTCCTGGAGATCTCGGTCGTGATGGCGCAATTCCCCTCCAAGGAGATCGCGCGAAAGAGCTACGACTACCGAACCTTGGGGCTCGGCTACGCCAATCTCGGCTCGCTCCTCATGGTGATGGGGCTCGCCTACGATTCGCCCGAGGGACGGGCGGTGGCCGCAGCCCTCACGGCCATCCTCACGGGCGAGGCTTACGCCCAATCGGCGCGCATGGCCGAGGCATGGGGACCCTTCGCGCGCTACGAGGCCAACCGCGAGCATATGCTTCGAGTCGTCCGAAACCACCGCAGGGCGGCGTACGGCGCGCCCGCTTCGGAGTACGAAGGCCTGACCGTCACGCCCGCCGGATTGGATGCCTCGGCCTGCCCCGAAAACCTCGTCGCGGCCGCGCGCGACTCCTGGGACCAGGCCCTCGCGGTCGGCGAGAGGAGCGGCTATCGCAACGCCCAGGTGAGCGCCATAGCGCCGACCGGCACGATCGGACTGCTCATGGACTGCGACACCACCGGCGTCGAGCCGGACTTCGCCCTCGTCAAATTCAAGAAGCTCGCGGGCGGCGGGTATTTCAAGATCATCAACCAGTCGGTCCCTCCCGCCCTGCGTGCCCTGGGCTATTCCGAGGCGGCGATCGGCGAGATCGAGGCTTACGCCCTCGGTCACGGCACGCTCAAGGGGGCACCGGGAAGTCTCTCGCTCGAGGCCCTGGCGGCGAAGGGCCTGTCGAAGCCCTCTCTCGATAAGGTCGAGGCGGCCCTCAAGGACTCGATCTCGCTCGAAGCCTGCTTCGCCCCCCATGTCCTCGGCAAAGAGGCGCTGGAAGCCCTCGGCCTGCCCGAGTCGACCTACTCCCTTCCCGGATTCAGCCTCCTTCGCCACCTCGGTTGGTCGAGCGCGCAGATCGACGAGGCCGAACTCTTCGCCTGCGGGACCATGGGCCTCGAAGGCGCGCCCGAGCTCGAGCCGAGGCACCTGCCCGTCTTCGACACGGCGACCCCATCCGGCAAGAAGGGCACGCGCTCCATCTCCTGGACCGCCCACATCGCCATGATGGCCGCGGCCCAGCCCTTCGTCTCGGGCGCGATCTCGAAGACCATCAACATGCCCAACGGCGCCACCTACGAGGACGTCAAGGGCGCCTACATGCTCGCCTGGCGCTCCATGCTCAAGTCGATCGCCCTCTATCGCGACGGTTCCAAGCTCTCGCAGCCGCTGTCGGCCCTCGCTCCGGGCGCCGACATCATAGCCGACTCCATCGTGGCCCTCGAATCCGGCGAGCTCGGCGAATACGAGGAAGAGTCCGGCTTCGACGGCGAAGCGGGCCCGATCCGGGAAACCCATGACCAGGACCTGCCCGGCATGCCCGCGGCTCCGCGAGGCGTGCGGCGCGCCCTTCCCAATCGACGATCGGGCTATACGCAGAAGGCGAAGATAGGCGGACACTCGGTCTTCGTCCGGACGGGCGAGTACGACGATGGCAGCCTCGGCGAGATTTTCCTCGATATGCACAAGGAGGGGGCCGCCTTTCGCTCCATCCTCAACTCCTTCGCCATCGCGGTGTCCCTCGGCCTCCAGTACGGCGTCCCCCTCGAAGAGTACGTGGACGCCTTCACCTTCACGCGCTTCGAGCCCAACGGCATGGTCCAGGGCCATGACTACATCAAGATGGCCACGTCGGTCCTGGACTATATCTTTCGCGATCTCGCGATCGCCTACCTCGAGCGCCACGAGCTCGGCCAGGTCAAGCCCGAGGACCTCGACTCCACGTCGGCCCAGGAGCCGAGGTCGCCCAACGGCGTCGCCGGCCACAGGACGGCCGCCACCTATGCAGGCGCGGCGCCGGCGCACAGGCCTCCGGACGCGGGCAAGGCCGCGCGTATGGCTCGCTCGGACGGCGAATCCGCGGCCCGCTTCAAGGCCGCGCGCGAAGGGAGTCGCGTAGCCCGCCTCAAAGGCTACGAAGGCGACCCCTGTCCCGTCTGCGGCCACCTCACCCTAGTCCGCAACGGAACATGCCTCAAGTGCGAAACTTGCGGGTCCACGACGGGCTGCAGCTAATCGAGGTGAAGAGTTTCGCGTTTCAAGCGGCCTCGAACACGGCCCCTCCCGCAGCCTTGATCGCCTTCGCGAGGGCTCCATCCTTCGTCGCGAGGGGGAGCCCCTCCCGAAGCGATATATCGAGATATACGGCGTCGTAGGCGCTTAAATCGTAGTCTCGGCCGAGGTCCCGGACGGCGGCGAGATAGCGTTCACTCTCCTCCGAAGGCACAGCGATAGGCAAATCCTGTAATGCCGCCACGGCCTGCTCCGAGTCCATCCGCGATATCTTGCCTTTCCGCTCGGCGGTCAAAAGGATGTTCGCCATCTCGAGCTTCCAGAGCGCGGGCGCGATGCAGGCCCCCCCGCGCAGCACGTTGAGGACACTATCGCTGTACTCATCGGCTTGATCCTTGAATAGCCAACCCGCGCTGACCGAAGCGTCGAGCACGAAAAGAGGCTTCACATTCTACCTCCGGCGATGACCTCCTCGAGATCCATGCCGAGGGTGGAACGATCTCGAATTTTTGCGAGGGCATCGAAGGCCTGTTCCCGTCGCGAATCATCCGGACCCGAGGCTGGTACTAGTCTCGCGACGGCGCGGCCGTGCTTGGTGATCAGAATGGATTCTCCTCCCGCAGCCCTCTCGATGAGCTCCGCGAGTCTGGTTTTCGCTTCATAACATCCGATTGAACTCATGACCCCTCCCCTCAGACTGGTCTTATACTAGTCTAATTAATGAATAGGATGCGGTCAATACCGGAACCCTATGGGCGAAAAAACACAGAGCTTTCATTTCCCCTTCACAGTCCGCCGTCTTCGAGCCTTGACCGAGCCTCACGGCAGGGTTATTCTTAAACTACACCCTCCCCCACTGGGTGGGGGTCTAGCGAGGCATTTATGGACCACTGCAGTCACGAAAGCTCAAAGGCTCTGGGGCATCTGAAGACGGTTCGCGGGCAGATCGACGGCATTACCCGCATGATCGAAGAGGATCGCTACTGCATCGACGTCTCCAACCAGATCTCCGCCGCGATAGCCCTGCTCAAGAAGGCCAACCTGATCATCCTCAAGCAGCACATGAACACCTGCGTCGCGGACGCGATCAAGGCCAAGGACGGCAGCGAGAAGATCGACGAGATCTCGATGATCCTCGAGAAATACATAGGCTAAGGAGATTCAGGATGGTACAGGCGCTTCAACTCCAGATAAAAGGCATGACCTGCGCGGCCTGCGCCCAGGCCTCGGAGCGGGCGGTCAAGAAACTGCCGGGCGTCGAGGAGGCGGCGGTCAATTTCACGACCGAGAAGCTCCTGGTCAAATTCGAGAACGGCAAGCTGACGATAGACCAGATAAAGACAGCCGTCGCCAAGGCCGGCTACGAGGCCGTCGACGATCGCGAGACGAAGGAGGTCGCCATCCTCATAGGGGGGATGACCTGCGCCGCATGCGCGAAGACCATCGAGCGCGTCGTCGCCAAGCTCTCCGGCGTGGATTCGGTCTCGGTCAACTTCGCTACCGAGAAAGCTTCCATCAAGTACGACCCGGCGGCGCTTCGCCTATCCGAGATAAAGCGCGCGATAAGCAAAGCCGGCTACACCCCGCTGGCTATCGCCGACGCCGCCGCGGGACCGCCGCGGGAACCCGCGAAGGACGAGCACAGGGCGGCCAAGGAGCGCGAGATACAGGTCCTCTGGACGCAGTTCGCCGTCTCAGCGTTCTTCTCCCTCCCCCTCCTCTACGTCGCCATGGGCGCGATGCTCGGCCTCCCCCTCCCCTGGGCGATCAGGCCGATGGACTACCCACTGCGCTACGCCCTCCTCGAGATCGCCCTCGTCCTGCCCGCGATCGCGGCGGGCTACCGCTTCTACGTCGTCGGGTTCAAGGCGATAATCCGCGGCTCGCCCAACATGGATTCGCTCATCGCGATGGGCACTTCCGCGGCTTTCCTCTATAGCCTCTATTCGGTGTTCCAGATAGGCTCAGGCGACCTCAAGGCCGTCGAAAGCCTCTACTTCGAGACCGCCGGCGTGATCATCACCCTCATCCTCCTGGGCAAATCCCTCGAAGCCGTCACCAAGGGCCGCACCTCCGAATCGATCAAGAAGCTGATGGGCCTCGCGCCGAAGACCGCGACTATCGTCCACGACGGCGCCGAGAGCGAGATCCCCATCGACGAAGTGGAGTCGGGCGACGTGGTCATGGTCCGCCCCGGCGAGAAGATACCCGTCGACGGCGAAGTCGCTGAGCGGCCATACCGCCATCGACGAATCCATGATCACGCGGCGAGAGCATCCCCGTGGAGAAGGGCGTCGGGGACCAGGTCATCGGCGCGAGCATCAACAAGAACGGAAGCATCACCTTCCGGGCCACCAAGGTCGGCGCGGATACGATGCTCTCCCGGATCATCAAGCTGGTCGAGGACGCGCAGGGCTCCAAGGCCCCCATCGCCCAGATGGCCGATATCGTCTCGGGCATCTTCGTGCCCATAGTGTTCGCGATCGCGCTCGTGACGGCGGGCACCTGGCTCCTCCTGGGGCATACGGCCGTCTTCGCGCTCACCGTCTTCGTCGCCGTCCTCACCATCGCCTGCCCCTGCGCCCTCGGCCTGGCCACGCCCACGGCCATCATGGTCGGCACCGGCAAGGGCGCCGAGTACGGCGTCCTCATCAAGTCGGGGGCCGCCCTCGAGACGGCGCATAAAATCGATACGATAGTCTTCGACAAGACCGGTACCATCACGAAGGGAAGACCCGAGCTCACCGATATCGTCGCCGTGGCCCGAGCTTTCCTCCCTCGGACTCGACGAGCTCGGCCTCCTCTCCCTCGCGGCATCCGCGGAAAAGGCATCCGAGCATCCGCTCGGCGAGGCGGTGCTGCGCGCCGCCGAAGAGCGGGGAGCGCGGGTCATGGCTGCTACGGACTTCGCGGCAGTGCCGGGCCACGGGATAATAGCCCTCATTGCGGGCAGGCGAGTCCTGTTGGGTAACGCCCGCCACCTCGTCGCCGAAGGCATCGAGGCTTCAGGCGGCGCTGCCGATGCCGATCGCCTTTCCGGCGAGGGCAAGACTCCCATGTACATCGCCGTCGACGGAAAGTTCGCCGGTCTCATCGCGGTAGCCGATCCCGTGAAGGATTCGAGCGCGAAGGCCATCGCGGCCCTGCATCGGATGGGAATCTCCGTCGCGATGATCACGGGCGACTCGAGGCGTACCGCCGAGGCCATCGCGCGTCAGGTCGGCATCGACGCCGTCCTCGCGGAGGTACTGCCGCAGGACAAGGCAACGGAGGTGAAGAAGCTCCAGGCCGAGGGCAGACGAGTCGCCATGGTCGGCGACGGCATCAACGACGCGCCGGCCCTGGCCCAAGCCGACATAGGGATAGCCATCGGCTCGGGCACGGACGTGGCCATGGAGAGCGCGGACATCGTGCTCATGCGCTCCGATCTCATGGACGTGCCGACGGCGATCAAGCTGTCGAAGAACGTCATCCGGAACATCAAGCAAAACCTGTTCTGGGCCTTCGGCTACAACGTCCTCGGCATTCCGGTGGCCGCCGGCATCCTCTACGCCTTCGGCGGCCCCCTCTTGAACCCGATCATCGCCGCGGCCGCGATGTCGATGAGCTCCGTTTCCGTCCTGTCCAACGCCTTGCGTTTAAAGGGATTCAAGCCCATCGCGTAATGCTACGCGAGAATGCAAGGAAATTGATTATATGATTCGCCTTCGGCGAATTGCATTAACTTTATTGGGAGGAATACTGTGAAGAAGACGCTTTCGATCGAAGGCATGAGCTGCGATCATTGCGTCGACTCATGTCAAGAACGCGTTGATCGAAGTATCGGGTGTCGAGAGCGCCGAGGTGGACCTCGCCAAGAAGAGCGCCGTAGTGCTCGGAAGCTCGCTTCGACGACGCGTCCCTCAAGGCCGCGGTGGCCGAGGCGGGCTATGAAGTAGTCGCTATAGAATAATATCGACAGTCGCTACGGAACAGGGGCGGTCGACCTCGGTCGACGGCCGAGGAGGCGCATGCCCGCCAAGGTGCTCGTCGCCGACGACGAGGAGAAAATAGCCAAAATGGTGGGGAGCTATCTCGAGGCCGCGGGCTTCGAGGTACTCCTCGCCTTCGACGGAGGCCGGGCGATATCGCTCTTCAAGAGCGAGGCGCCCGACTGCCTCGTCCTCGACATAAACATGCCCGTCGCGGACGGACTGGAAGTGGCGCGCGAGGCCCGCAAGGCCTCGGCGGTCCCGATCCTCCTCCTGACTGCCAGGACGGAGGAGGTGGATCGCGTCGTCGGCCTCGAGCTCGGCGCGGACGACTACATTGTCAAGCCTTTCAGCCCGAGGGAGCTCGTCGCCCGAGTACGCGCTGTTCTGAGAAGGAGCTCCGGCGGATCGCTGGCGGGAGGAGCCTGGGCGAGCGCGACCCCGCAGGACGCCGCGAGCGCCTCGCTGAAGCGCGGGGGCCTGGAGCTGGACCTCAGGAAGCGCAGCGCCGTCGTCGCCGGCAGATCCGTCAATCTGACGGCGATCCAATTCGACATCCTCTGCCTCCTCATGCGGGAGCCGGGCAGGGTCTGGACCCGCCTCGAGATCCTCGAGCGCGCCGTCGGCGCGAGCTACGAGGGCTACGAGCGGACGATCGACGCCCATATCAAGAACATCCGCAAGGCGATCGGGGACGACAGCGAGGATCCGAAATACATCGGCACCATGCGGGGTGTCGGCTATCGGTTCCTGGAGCGACCCGATGAAGCTTAGGTACCGCCTCTCCCTCTTCTTCTGCGCCGTCATCCTGGTCGGCGCCCTCTCCTCCCTCATACTCGTGCGGCTCACGACCGAGAACCTCTTCCGTTCCTTCGTCTTCACCGGGGATGCCGCGAAGGCCAAGGCCTACGCTACGATCCTGAGCGAATACTACTCGGCCAACCACGGTTGGGAAAATGTCCAGACCTTCCTCTCCGAAATACCCACACAGGTCTTCCTGACGCTCGAAGAGAGCATCCGTAGCGCCAAAGGGGACGTCGCCGGCTTTGCCGGCGGCGGCAAAGCCAGCGGCGATGACCGGGCGGGCGATGGCCAAGTCGCGACCATCGCGGCCTACCCTTACGAGACGATCTGGAACCTATTGGCCGACCGCGTCGCCGTGGCCGACCTGCGCGGAGTGATCGTCGCGGACAGCTCGGGCAAGCTGCTCGGGACCGTCCATCCGGCCAGGCATCTCGCCCACGGCTATCCGATCACCGCCGATTTCGAGAAAGTCGGGACGGTCCTGGTCGGATCGATGGTCGACTCCTCGCTCTCCGGCGTCGACGAGCGCTTCCTCGACTCGGTATCCGCATCGATACTGTGGGCCACCCTCGGCGCGAGCCTCATAGCCCTCCTCATGGGGCTCCTCTTCACGCGCCGCGTGACGCGTCCCCTCGCTTCGCTCAACGCGGCGGCCCGAAGGGTGGCCTCGGGCGACCTGTCGACTCCCGTCGAGATACGGAGCAACGACGAGCTGGCGGAGCTCTCGGTCTCCTTCAACACGATGACCGAGGAGCTCAGGCGACTCGAGGAGGCCAAGAAGAGGATCATCGCCGACGCGGCGCACGAGCTGCGGACGCCCGTCACCCTCCTGCAGGGCACCGTCGAGGCGATGATCGACGGCGTCTATCCGCTCGACATCGCGACCCTCCGATCGATGCACGAGGAGACGATCCGGCTTTCGCGCCTCATCGACTCCCTGCGCGAGCTGGAGACGATCGAATCGGGCGAGCTCGAGCTGGACTTAAGGAAGTGGATGTCCTCGAGATCGCGCGAAAGGCGGTCTCTCTCTTTACGGCCCAGGCAAGCGCCAAGGGGATAGAGCTCTCGATCGCAGAGGGCGGTTCGGGGAATCCGCGACTGGTCGCCGATGGTCTGCGCCTCGGCGAGGTCGTCTACAACCTCATCTCGAACGCCATCAAGTATAGCCCCCAGGGGAGCGAGGTTCGGGTGAGCGTCCGGGCCGATGCCGCCTTCGTCTGCATCGCCGTCGAGGACTCGGGCCCCGGCATCCCCGAGAATGAGCGCGAGCGGATCTTCGAGCGCTTCTATCGTATCGACCGTTCGCGCGCGCAGGACTCGGGAGGCCGTGGCCTCGGCCTGGCCATAGCCTCCGAGATAGTGAAGGCCCACGGGGGGCGAATCGAGGTCGGGGAATCGGAGCTGGGAGGGGCGGCCTTTGTAGTGAAGCTTTCTTCGTCCTGAAACGAAACGACACGAAAAGATGCCTTTTAGCCCGTATTGAGGCGATCGAAAACCTGGCGCGACGCCGTCTTCCATTCGTGTCTCGCTCTATGATGAACTTGTGTTTCGTTGCCGGCAGCTTGAATTGGCTATAACATTCTGGAGATATTGGATTAAAAGTGTTGTCGACGAATTCGCCGATAATCTTGCCCCATTTGCCTTCTCGGCCTTCCCGTTTGGGCCATGAATGACTCCGACTTCCCCATTGGGAACCGCGAGCGGTATGCTGCCTTTCGTCCCCGATAATCATAAAATAATGGCGGCTCTTGCTTTTTTGCCGATAGAGGATAATATGGTAACCACTATTTATTTTCAGGAGAGTGATAGAATGAAAACAATCCTCATCGGCACCATCGTTTTGCTCACCGGCCTCGTTATAGTTTCCTGCTCCGCCCTGCCGCACCCGGATGTCGCCGGCGTCATCGGGGGAGCCCTCAATAGCGGTTCGAGCGTCGCATCGGCCGCCCCCGCCGCGGTCGACTTCCAGTCCGGAGAGCTGCTGTGCTCCGCGGATTCCGGTCCCATGACCGAATCGGGCTTTTTTGTCGCCAAAGTCCTCACCCCGGCCAGCGACGCGACCAAGAATCAGGCCCAAGTGGTGTTCATACCCGACGGACGGAAGTCATGGGTCAATTACGCCGTCAACAGCCGCAAGGCCTCGAAAGCCGATTTCGGGGTGGGAACCACGGTCTTCTATCTGAGGGACAGCGAGAACAACGACAACCTATCGGCCGACACCTACAGAAAGGAAGTATGGGCGCTCGGCAACATTACATCGATCGACGATCTTTACAAGAATCGAGTCGAGATCGGCGGCAGGTCCTTCGCGACAGCCTATCTCCGCGTTCCGACCGACCCGATAAAGTAAGGCGAAATCACTGCTCTCAAGCGGAGCCACTCGACTAGGCAGGCTCCGCTTGAGATTCTGCACGCCCCGGTCGCCCGCCGGCCCCAGACGCCGAGCCCGGACGAACAGGAATAGATGCCGAAGACCGCGAGATCCCTGCGGATGGAAGGAGCCCCGGATGAGAAAATGCCTCGCCATCGCCTCTCTCGCTCTTTCGTTCGGATCGGCTTTCGCGTTGCCCTTTTCCGAGGTCGTCCAGTCGGGCAGCCTGGCACAGGTCCAGGCTGCGATCGAGGCAGGAGCCGAAGTCAACGACAGCGCTCCTCCCATCAACGATTCCATGCTCGTATTCTCCGTCCGGAATAACGACTCACGTGTGATGGCGGCACTCCTCAAGGCGGGCGCCGAGCCCGAATGGGAGGGTCTCCCCGGGAAGCCCCTCCTAAGAACTCCTATCGAGGCGGCGGCAGACAGTTCCAACCCGGAATACCTCAAGCTTCTCATCGCCGCGGGGGCCAAGGTCGAATATCAGGACGCACAAGGCTTTACGGCGATCGACCATGCCGCAGGCAATCGGAATCCGGAAATCGCGGCCATCCTTATCAAGGCAGGAGCGCGGGCTTCTCCTCATCCAACGGCGGACGTGCCTATCCAGCCGCTCTGCCTCGCCGTCGCCCTCAACCCGAATATCGACATTATCAAGCTATTCCTCGCGAACGGCGGGGATCCGAGCGCGAGCGGCTGCGTCGGCATAAAGTTGGGCACACCGCTTTATTTCGCCCTGGACAGGAAGAGAAGCGCAGAGGTTTTCGCGCTTCTGATCAAGGCCGGCGCCGATATGAACAACAGCCAGGCAACCGCGCTCGGAGGAGGCCTTCCGCCCCTTTTCGAGCTTGCCGCGACGGACCGCGTCGATATCGTCCCCATGTACGCCAAAGCGGGGGCCGACCCGAACGCCAAGCTGCCTCCGGCCATGTGGACGCCCTTGATGACTGCGGCGGTGAACAGTCGAGAGCCAGACAATGATCCAAGCCCTCCTCGCAATCGGCGTTCGGGTTGACGATCGTGACATCTACGGGAATACCGCCCTGATCCTGGCATCGACACAATGCAAGGAACCGAAGATCATCGACGCCCTTCTCGCGGGGGGAGCCGATCCCAATGCTAAGAACAATGACCATCGGAGCGCCTATGACTACGCTCGGGGAAACGAGGCGCTGAAAGGCAGCGCCGAGCTCGCGTCCTTGAACGCGAAGGGCGCAGCCAGCCTCATCGATCTGGCCAAGGACGAAAGCGCGGACACCGTGCGGGCAGCCATCCGCGGCGGCTCGAAGGCCAACGAAAGAGACCTCAACGGACTGACGCCCCTGACTGTCGCGGCCCAATACAACGGGGACCCGGGAGTCTCGACGGCCCTCATCGCAGGGGGAGCCGATCCGAACCTGCCGAACGGGTTGGGCAGGACTCCGCTTATGCTCGCCGCGGAGAGCAATCCCAATGCCGTCGTGATTTCCGCTCTCCTGAAAGGCGGAGCCGATCCCAAGGCACGCACGCCCGACATGTTCAAGCTCACGGCCCTCATGATCGCGGCGCAATCCGCGTCCGACCCGGCGATCGTCGCGGCCCTCGCGATCGGCGGTTCCGAGATCGACGCTACAGACAGCCTGGGCAGGACCGCCCTCATCATCGCGGCCGACTTGAACGGCAATCCCAGTGTGCTCGGCGCCCTCCTCGAGGCCGGCGCGAGGGCCGGGCTCAAGGACATGACGCAGCGCTGCGCCTTGGATTACGCGATGGCGAACCCCGCATTCAAAGGCAGCCCCCAACTCGCCGCCCTGGCGGCGGCGAGCAAATGAGAGCCGGGACCGCTGTGGCCCGGCCGAGAACCATTTTGGATTCACGGCTCTTCAGAGATCGCTAAGCGAAGTCGGGCGTTGGCGAAGATAAACGAGCGCTTCCTCGGGCTAGGTATCCGCCTCGATTTTGTTGGCCACCCTCGGCGCGAGCATTATAGCCCTCCTTATGGGGCTTCTCTTCACGCACCGCGCAACGCGCCCCCCGCTTCGCTCAACGCGGCAATTCGAGGAGGCCCCAAAAGGCTCATCGCCGTCGAGGACTCGGGCCCCGGCATCCTCGAGGACGGGATTTCAAAACGGAGGAAGCGTTTTTCTGTAAGCGCAAACCTCGTTCATCGGGCATTCGGGGCAGCGGGGCTTGGTGGGCCGGCAGGTTTCCCGGCCGAGAAAGCTTAGTGCCAGGCCCAGGGCGTGCCAGTCTTGCGCGTCGACTTTTTCCATCAATTGTTTTTCGATTTTCTCCGGGGTCGTTCCCTGCGCTATTCCTATCCGCGGGGCGACGCGCAGAGTATGCAGGTCGACTATGACGCCTTCGGCCGGGGCTCCGGACTGACTCATGATGACGTTGGCCGATTTACGTCCCAGGCCTTTGAGAGCGACGAGCCCTTCCATTGTATGGGGAATAGCCTCGTCGGTTTTCAGCGTCCTCGCGATTCCGATCAGCCATTCGGCTTTGGTCCTGAAATTGCTGACGCTGCCGATTAGGGGAGCGAGCTCGTCGAAACTCGCCTTCGCCAATTCGGCTATCGTGGGAAACCGAGCGAACGACGCGGGCGCCAGTAGGTTGATATGCTTGTCGGAATCTCTGGCCGACAGCACGACCATCGCGAGGAGCTGATACGTATTCCCGTAGTTCAAAGGATGCTTGCGCCCCCGATATTTTTCTATGAGGGGTTTCAACGCGGCTTCCCAATCGACTCTTGCCATGTCGGATCCTCCCGGTTCGATCTGGAGAGCCGCTTCCTCGCTCGGCCAGTCCGATCCATTCGTACAATCTCAAGATACCTCAATTCGGCACGAGATTGCAGCCGTCCTCGACTGGTAATGGACCTGGCAGGCCTCGAGCGCATCTCGATTCCATAAAGTAAGCGTCCGGCATTCATACGGCGTTCACGTTGGCCCTATATGGTTCCATCCTGAAAAGAATGAAACCGAGCGAGGTATGCGCGATGGCCAGCAAACGGACGACCTTATTCGTGGAAGGCATGACCTGTTCTTCCTGCGAGGCGAGGATAGCCTCGGCCCTCCGTAAAATCGACGGCGTAATCGAAGCCGAGGCGAATCTCAAGGGCGGGACCGCCGTGGTGGAGTACGACGAAGACAAGATCTCCGTCGATTCGCTAAAGACGGCAATCGAGAAGGCAGGCTATACCGTCAAGGACAGGAAGAGCGCGGCCGGGACCATGATAGCCTTGGGGATCGGCGTCGTATTGATCGCCACCTATATGATCGCGACCCAGGCCGGATTGTTCAACGCCTTGCCCAAGGTCGACGCATCCATCGGCTACGGCATGCTCTTCGTGATCGGCCTCCTCACCTCGGTCCACTGCGTCGCCATGTGCGGGGGTATAGCCATATCGCAGAGCCTCGGCCCCACCGCGGCGAGCCCCGCACCTGTCGCGAGCGCGCAGACGGGCGCAGAAAGACTCGGGCGCCTCGGCCCGGGCCTCCTGTATAACGTAGGCCGAATCATCTCTTACTCGATCGTCGGCGGCATCGTGGGCGCGATCGGGTCGGCTTTCAGTTTTTCGCCCATCGCCAAAGGTATCATAGCCGCGGCGGCCGGCCTCTTCATGGTTGTCCTCGGCCTGAAGATGCTCGGGATCATCTCGAAGGAAAAGTCTTTCAGCCTCGGGCTTTCATACGACGGAACTCCTGAAATCCGCCTTCGCCAATCTCTCGTCGTCAAAGCCTGCGCACATCGACCTTATTGTCGACGGAGGGCCCGAGAACCCTATGCCGACTTCTCGCAAACCCGGGCCGCCGCCTCGGCAGCGCTCGCCGCGTCCGCTGTATAGATGTCTGCTCCGATGGATTTACAGAACGAGTCGGTGATCGGCGCCCCTCCGATCATGATTGTGAGTCTTTCCCTGATGCCGGCGCTCTTGAGACTCTCCACCACGTTCTTCATCTCCGCCATCGTGGTAGTGAGGAGGGCGGAGCAGGCGATGATATCGAGCGAGTACTCCTTGGCCGCCGCCACGAACTTGTCGCTCGAGACGTCGACGCCGAGGTCCACGACCTCGAGGCCCTTGCCCTCCATCATCATCCTGACGAGGTTTTTGCCGATGTCGTGTAGATCGCCCTTGACCGTTCCGAGCACCACCGTGCCCTTGGACTTGACGCCCGCGGAGATGAGGTGAGGCTTGAGCGGTTCGAGCCCGGCATTCATGGCACGGGCTGCGATGAGAACCTCGGGCACGTACACCTCGTTGCGCTTGAACTTGCCGCCTATGACGCTCATGCCGTTCATGAGACCGTCTTCAAGTATCCGCTTGGCCCCCAATCCCTCGTCGAGAGCCTTCTGGACGGCTGCCTTTACCTCGTTGGCCTTGCCCTTCTGCAGCAGTGCTGAGATATCCTCGAGTATAGCCATTGCAATCTCCTCATTGTCTCGCTTCCAATTGAGCATAAGCGTATCCAGCGCTTCGTCTATAAAAAATTTGTCATAAGTTGTCATTTTTTGTACGGCGGCGATTATTCGTGAATCTCCTGGTTGGAACTCGAGGCCCTGCCGCCGGACTCGCGGTATTTTCCGGGCGACATTCCGGTAACCCGCTTGAAGACCTTGGTGAAATAGCTCTGGTCCACGTAGCCCACGAAGCCTGCAATGTCGACAAGAGGGATGTCGCTGCTTTTGAGCAGGAGCTTGCTCTTCTCTATGCGGACCTTGTTGAGGTAGGCGGTAAATCGGCAGCCCATTTCCTCGCTGAACAGCTTTGAAAAATAAGTCGGGCTGAGGAACACGGCGTTCGCGACATCGTCTAGGGTGATCTCCTCGGTGTAGTGCGAATTGATGTACTTGAGCGCCCTCTGCATGACGTCCGCGTGCTTGACGTCCTTCAGGGTGAAGACGAGATCGGTGAACCGGACCATTATTTTTGATAGCCAGGAGGCGATGTCGTCGACGCTCCTCATTTTACTGACTTGATTCAGGTAGGTGAAATTGAGGCCGAATATTTGTTCCATCTCCGCCCCTCCCTCCAGGGCGGCGCGAGAGAGGAGGACCACGAGCTCGAGGACCCGGGCCTTGATCGCCTGGGTGTCTTGGCCGCTCGAGAAGAACACGTGGCCGAGTATTTCGTTGAGAAGGCGCTGGGCGTCGGACTTGTCGCCCCGAGAGATCGCCAGGAGGAGCTCCCGCTCCTTTTCTATGGGGTAGCAGGAGGTCGGCGAGGTCTCCTCGCCCTTCAGGTCCTGTATGACTTCCGCTATGCGGGACTGCTGATTCTCTCGCTCCTGCTGCTCCCCGAAGGGCGAGCGGCACGAGACGGCGGCGGCCACGTCGCAGAGGAGTTCGGCAAGGCTCGAGGCCCGCTGAGGCGGCACGCGGGGCGCGGAATCGAGGACGGCCCGTACCGCGTCCTCGGCACCTCGCGGCACCTTGCCCGCGGCCCGCAACTCCTCGTAGATTTCGCAAGTTTCCACGACCATGACCGGCCCCCCTATGAGGGCCGCGTGCATGATACCGTCGGCCACAACCGGTGCCGCCCAAAAAAGGAGGGAGTGGGGACAGAGCTGAATGTATTTGCCGCCGAAGCGCTCGGCCTGGTAGGCGACGAAGAGTTGGGCGCGCCGCTCCTCCTCCCGGTCCCCTACTCCCAAGACTGCGCAGACGGGGCAGAGCACTCCTCCCGAGTCCGACCCGGGACCGAGAGCATCACCGGCGGAGTCGAAGGCTTCTATCACCGTTCCCTCAGCGTCAATGATATGCGCTGGGATGCCGGTCGATCGGGAGTAGTGCTCCAGCTTGTGCAGGGCGAGCCCGAGATCGAGGCTCGCTCGGCCCGGCTTCGGTTCATTCCGCGCGCTCACGGCCTCTCCGGAAAGAGCATGCGTTCTACGTAGGCCGCGTTGAAGTCCGACCGGCCGGAGAGCTCCACGTATTTACACAGACCGCGGACATGGTCGCAGGCCTCGAGCGCCGCGCGGGAGAGACAGACGGCCTCGGCGCCCGCCGCCGCCGCGTTCCCCACCACGATCATCCGATCGGCGAGCTCCCATGGCAGGAGTCCTACGCGTGTTGCGCAGTTCACGTCGAGGAAGCTGCCAAAGCCGCCCGCGAGATAGACGCGATCGATTCCCTCGAAACCGCAGCCGACCGCCCCTACCAGGATATCGATGCCCGCGGCTATGGCCGCCTTCGCGAGCTGGGCGGCGCGGAGGTCGGCCTGGCTCAAATAGACGTCGCGCGCCCTGTCGAGATAGACGCGAGAGCCCTGCGCGTCCCGCGCGACGAGCGCGACGAGGGCCCGCGGAAGGGCCTTAGCTTCCTCCTCGTCGACGAGGCGGCCTGTCTCGTCCGCAAGGCCCGCGTCGAGGAGGGTAGCGACCGCGCTGATCAGGCCGGAACCGCAGATGCCGAGCGCTGGCTTCTCGCCGATGGTGCTGAAGCGAAGGCTGCCATCCTCCAGCCAGATC
Organism: uncultured Spirochaetota bacterium; assembly: GCA_963778775.1. Classification (GTDB taxonomy): domain Bacteria; phylum Spirochaetota; class Spirochaetia; order Treponematales; family Rectinemataceae; genus UBA1306. The sequence continues at coordinate 24,426 of CAVZVX010000189.1, forward strand.
GAGTCCACCGCACCCTCGAGACCGGCCGATCCTCGCTCGATGCCTGCGCCCTCGAAGGCCGGACCGGCCGCCGTGGCGCAGCAGAGAATGCCGTCCCTGCCGCCAAGGGCGATCTCGCCGTTCGTGCCGAGGTCGAGATAGAGGGATAGGCCGGAGGCCCGGTGAAGATTAATGGCCGCCATGCCTGCGACGATATCGGCACCGACGTACGCGGAGACGCCCGGCAGGAGAAGGACGGCGCAGCCTGGATGCTCGACGAGGCCGAGCTCGCGGGCGTTCGCGGTCTTCCGCCCGAGGAAGGCCGGTACGAAGGGCGACCGGGCCAAGGCTCCGGGCGGCACTCCCGCGAGGAGGTGGAGCATAGTCGTGTTGCCCGCCACGCAGATCGAGGTGAGATCCCCAGTCGCGCCACCGTTCCCTTTCACGAGGGATGCCGCCATGTCCGCTATCTGGGCGCGTATCCGGTCCCGCATGTCTGCGAGGGCGGCGGGATCCTCGGCCGCGGAAATGCGCGAGAGCACGTCCGCGCCGTATCCCCGCTGCGCATTGAGTGCCGCGCTGGACGAGAGCGGCTTGCCGTCATCGAGGTCGACGAGGCGGCACACGACGGTGGTCGTGCCGATATCCACGCCGAGGCCAAAGCATCTTCCGCCTTCCCGATGGGCCGAGGCCGCGAGAATCTCGCCCTCGGCGACGATCGCGTCGACCTCGACGCCCCGGCACGCGAGGGCGAGGCCAGGCAGGGCGGAAAATGCCGCTCTCTCGGGCGGGTGGTCGTCGCGCGCGAGGGCCGCGAGGAGCCTAGCCTCGTCGTCCGTCTGGTCCTCGAGACTCGGTTCCAACGGCCTCGCGACGAGGCGGCGGACGGGCGGATCGAAGACGAAGGCCATCTCGGGGCCCGCAATCACTATCGAGGCCTTTCCTTCAGCGAACAACTCAATGTCCGCCGGCCCCCTTACGCGAGCGCGGCAGGCGAGGCGCAGGCCGGAGGTCAGCTCCGCAGCGGAGAGGAGATGTCGCTCCCGCCCGTCGGGCTCGGAGAGCCGGCCCTCGAGTACCAGCACCCTGCACTTGCCGCAAAGGCCCTTGCCTCCGCAGGGGGACTCGAGCCCGACCGGATCGAGTTCGAGGAGAGCGTCGGATAGCAGGGAGTCCTCCTCTACATCCAGGACCTGCATTCCCTGACGACGGCGAATTCGAAGACTCCGTTTCACGTTTGCGCTCCCACGCGCATTATTACCGCCTCCCATCTTCGCGTGCAATCGAGAAAGGCCTCCGCGCCTCCATTTCGGCAAGAAATTCCAATAATTCGAAAGAAAGAAAAATACAGGAAGACCATATTGGCGGAACATGACCCGTCGATGGACGACGCCACGCGCGTCCATCGACGATAGGGAGGGCGGGAATGACGGGAAGAGACTTGGTACTGCGCGCATTGCGGCACGAGAAGACGGAGAGGGCGCCATGGGTCCCCTTCGCGGGTGTCCACGCAGGGAAGCTGAAGGGTTACTCCGCGACCGATGTGCTGAAGGACCCAGGCAAGCTCGTCGACAGCCTGCTCGCGGTCAACAAGCTATATCGGCCGGACGGTCAGCCGGTCGTCTTCGATCTCCAGATCGAGGCCGAGACCCTCGGTTGCGAGCTCGTCTGGGCGGAGAAGTCTCCGCCCTCGGTGTCGACCCATCCGCTCGTCGGGATCGCCGATATCCCAACGAGCATACCCGGCAAGCGCGAAGGTCGCATCCCCCTTGTCCTCGAGGCGATGGACAGGATGAAAGAGGCCGTCGGGGGCAGCACGGCCCTCTACGGCCTTGTCACCGGCCCGTTCACGCTTGCGTCGCACCTCCGAGGCACCGACCTCTTCATGGACATGATACTCGACCCGGACTACGTGCACGCGCTCCTCGAATACAGCTTCGAGGTCGGGCGCGTCATGGCCGGCTACTACATCGAGGCGGGCATGGACGTCATCGCCGCGGTCGACCCCATGGTGTCCCAGATCTCTCCCGATCATTTCAACCAGTTCCTCGCGGCCCCGTACAAGGGCCTATTCTCGTCCATAAGGGGAGCGGGAGCCCTGTCGTCCTTCTTCGTCTGCGGCAATGCGTTCAAGAACATCGAGCCCATGTGCCTCACGGGTCCCGACTGCATCTCGGTGGACGAAAACATCAACTTGGCCGAGGCGAAGAGGATCACCGACCGCTATAACGTCTGCCTGGGGGGCAACATCCAGCTCACCGTCGTCATGCTCTTCGGCAGTCAGGCCGACAACATGAAGGCCGTCGTGGACATCATCGACTCCTGCGGGGGGGGCAATCTCGTCGTTTCGCCCGGCTGCGACATGCCCTACGACGTGCCCATCGAGAACGCCATCGCAGCGGGGCAGGCCGTACACGAGACCGCCCAGGCGAGAGGGATACTGGAGAACTACCAAGGCGCGGAAATAAGGCTCGACGTGACGCTGCCCGACTATTCCGGCCTGACGAAACCTCTGATGGAAGTCTTCACCCTCGACTCCGCGACCTGCGCCGCCTGCGGCTATATGATGGAGGCGGCCAGGGACATGAAGGCAATATTCGGCGAAGCTATCGACCTCGTCGAATATAAGTTCACCATCAAGGAAAATATAGCGCGTTGCGTGAAAATGGGGGTGGCAAACCTCCCCGCCATCTACCTCAACGGCAGGCTAGCCTATTCATCCATAATACCCTCGCGCAAGGAGCTGGAGGAAAGGATCGGAGCGCTCCTATAAGGGCTCCGGCATCGAAGGAAGGGCGACCCCGTGAGAATGTACTTCGTAGGCGGTTTCCTAGGCTCGGGCAAGACCACGGCGATCGCCGGAGCCTGCCGCCATTTCCTGGCCGAAGGCTTGCGCGTCGGTGTCGTCACCAACGACCAGGGCAAACTCCAGGTCGACTCGCTATTCATGCGCTCGGAGGGCCTTCCCTCGGTGGAAGTCGGAGGCGGTTGCTTCTGCTGCCGCTACGACGACTTCGACGCGCGGGTCTCCTCCCTTGTCGAGAGGGATCGGCCCGACGCCGTTTTCGCGGAGTCCGTCGGTTCCTGCGCCGACATAGTCGCGACCGTGATAAAGCCCTTCGAGACCTTCCGCGAGAGCTACGGGTCAGGCAGCGTATTCTCGGTCTTCGCCGATTCCCGGCTGCTCCTCGCGAGGCTCTCGGGCGTCCGCTTGCCCTTCAGCGAGGACGTGATCTATATCCTCGACCGGCAGCTCGACGAGGCCGATATCCTCGTGCTCAATAAGCGCGATCTTCTCGCTGAGACGAACGGACGACGGCTCGCGGAGCTCGCGGCCTCGGCCTGGCCTGAAAAACCGATTCTCGAGATAAGCGGCTCCACGGAGGAAGGCATCAGGCAGTGGATCGAAGCGATGGGGTCGGCTTCCGTCGATCGCGAGCGCTCTGCGCTCGAAATCGATTACGAACGCTACGGCCCGGGCGAACGCGAGCTTTCCTGGCTCGACGAGCGTCTGGTGATCGAGGACAGAGGGGGCCTGGCTTCGGGGGGACCGCTGCCGGAAAGCGGCGCTGGCCTTCTCCATCGATCTGGCGCGACGCTTCGCGGCCGAAAGTCTGCCTGTCGGTCACTTGAAGCTGCAGATTTCCGCGCCGAGTTTCGAGCGCAAGATCAGCGTCACGTCGGCCGATTTCCCGGGCTCAACCCCCTCCTCTTCCGGCCTCGAGGCACTGTTCGAAGCCCAGCTCCCCTCCTTCGATGCTCGTCGAGCAGAAGTTTCGGTCAATGCGCGGGTCCAATGCTCTCCCGAAGAGCTCATCATGCTGGCTAAGGCAGCGGCCGAGTCGGCCCGCCGCTCCGCGGGCGTCTCGATCTCCGAGGAGCTTAGGTCGGCCTTCCGTCCCGGGAAACCCGAGCCCACACACCGCATGCCATAAGGATGCGCCGATGCCCGGGACCGGCGCATCGAAGCGGTCGATTTCCCAGTGGACATGGCGAATCGACACACGGGACTCCTGACGCCGGCCGGCCTCCAGCCCTCGGGAAGCGCCCTCGAGGCGGCTCCCTATTCCGTGAACTCCGTAAGCCTGCGGACTGTCCCGCGCTTCATGAGGTGCTGCTTCACCTTGAGCACCTGCAACTCTTGAAGATTATGGGCGATGCGGGCGATCAGCATCTGCGCCGAGATTCGACCCATGTACGTAGTGTCGATCCTCATCGTCGTCATCGGCGGCACGTAGCTGAGCGAGTAGTCGAGCATGTCACCCGGCGCGAGCATCGAGATGTCGCGGGGCACATTGCGCCCGAGCTTGCCGAGGATTTTGACGATCCGTATGGCGAGGTCGTCGTCGAGGGCGAAGATGGCAGTGATGTCCGGATGCTCCTCGAGTAGGCTGGCGAGAACTTCCCGGTCCTCGTCCTCGGCGAATTTGAGCCGCCTCCGCATGGTCTGGTCGAAGGCGAGATGATACTCCGCGATGGCCTTCGAGAAGCCGAAGAAGCGGTCCACGGGGAGGATTGGCAGGTCCGGCCGCACGCAATCTACGTAGCCGATCCGGAGGTGGCCCGCCCGGATGAGACAGGAGGTGCCCTCGTAAGCGCCCTGGAAGTCGTCCACGCAGACCGTGTAGAAGCGATTCTGGTAGGTCGAGTTCATGACTATGATGACCGGTATCCCCGCGGCCTCGAGGTATAGAATGAGCTCCGGGGAAGCGTAATGGATAGTCGCCACGCCTACCGCCCTCGAGCAGTGTATCTTCGCGAGGATCGCCTCCGGGGCTTCGGAGCGCGAGATGGGAATGAGGATGATGTTGAAGCCCGCAGAGCCGAGCGTCTGCTCCATCTCCTGAATGACGGGCCGGATCAGGTAGAAGACCATGGACCACTCGGGGTCGATGTCGAGGAGGATGGCGATGTCGAGCCTCTGCGCTTTCGGCTCTTCCTCTCTTCGCGGTCGCTTGTGATAGCCGAGCTCCAGGGCGGCTTCGAGGATCTTGGTCTTGGTCTCCGGCGCGATGCGCCCCTTATCGGACAAGGCCAGGGAAGCCGTGGCCAAGGAGACCCCTGCGCGTTTCGCGACGTCTTCCAGATTGTATTTCCCCGACATCGGTTTCCCTCTTTATCTGCTAAAGTTTAGCAGATAATCTTGAAATGCTCAATAAAAATATCGTCTTTTATGATAATTAATTCTCTTTTTTTTACAAATATTTACAAAATTTCATTGACCCTTTCCAATGTTGTTGTAGGATTACTTTCGCTAGAGGCCGTTTCGCACCGTTTTCGCGACCGATTGGCGAGGGAGCTATCATGAAGCGCTACGGACAGGTAATCAAACTGAATCCCGGCAAGTATGCGTACTACAAGCGTTACCACGCCTCCGTGTGGCCGGAAGTGGCCTCGAAGATCAGCGAGTGCAATATCCGAAATTATTCCATATATCACAAAGATGGCTTTCTCTTCGCTTATTTCGAGTACGTCGGGAAGGATTTCGAGGCCGACATGGCCGACATGGCGGCGGACCCCAAGACTCAACAATGGTGGGAGGTGGTTAAGCCTTTGCAGGAGCCCCTCTCGACTCGCGGCGTCGGGGAGTGGGGGGCCGACATGGAAGAACTGTTTCATCAAGACTAGCGAACGATCCGAGGAGTGTTCCCGTGGACCATAGAGAGCGATTTTTCGACACGATCGAAAGGAAGGCAGTGGACAGGCCGGCGACCTGGCTCGGTGAACCCGTCGGCGACGCCATTCCCGGCCTGCTCAGGCACTTTGGAGCCTCGTCCTTCCTCGACCTGAAGGCGAGGCTCGGGGACGACGTCTACCACGTCAACGTCCCCTACTCTTCGCCGAAGGGAAATCACGTCGCGGCGGCCTTCAATTTCGCCAAGAAGACGGGTCCACAAGACTATGAGCACAGGACCCTTACCGCCCCCGGCTTCTTCGAGGACTATGAGGATCCCTCGAGAGTCGAGGAGTTCGACTGGCCCGACCCGGAGAAGCACATTTCGCCGGAGCTCTGCCGCAAGGCGGTCGAGGAGCAGCCGAAGGACGCCGTCGTCATGGTCCTCGCCTGGTCCGCGCATTTCCAGGACGCCTGCGCCGCGTTCGGCATGGAGACCGCCCTCGTCAAGATGATGACCGAGCCCGAGATGTTCGAGGCGGTCATCGACCGGATCCTGGAATTCTACCTGAAGGCCAATGAGATCTTCTACGAGGCCACCAAGGGACGCCTCGACGCGGTCCTGATCGGGAATGACTTCGGCAGCCAGCAGGGTCTCATGCTCTCGCCCGACCTCATAAGGCGCCTCGTCTTTCCCGGCACGAAGAAGCTCATCGACCAGGCCCACTCCTACGGACTCAAGGTCGTCCACCACTCCTGCGGCTCGATCTACGAGATCATCCGCGACCTCGTCGATCTCGGCGCGGACGCCATCCATCCGATCCAGGCTCTCGCCTACAACATGGAGGCGGAGCGCCTTGCGAGGGAATTCGGCGGCATCGCCTCCTTCTGCGGAGGGGTCGACGCGCAGAACCTCCTCGTGCACGGGTCGAGGGAGGAGGTCGCCGTGGAGGTCCGCAGGCTCGCGAACCTGTTTCCGACCGGACTGATCGTGAGCCCGAGCCACGAGGCGATCCTCCCTGACATCCCCCCCGCGAACGTCGCGGCCATCTTCGAGACGGTGCAGAGACGATGAGGAAGGGCGTATCCGCGACGACGGAGGCGGCGGCTTGACCTCGCGAGAGCGGGTCCTGGCCGCGATCGGGCACCGCGAGCCGGATCGCGTGCCCCTCGACCTGGGCTCTACGCCAAGCTCGGGCATTTCGGCCCTGGCCTACTCCTCCCTTGTAGGCGAGCTGGCATCGCGGACGGGCCGGCCAGGGGTCGATGCCCGGCCCAAGGTCTACGATGTCGTCCAGGAACTCGCGCAGCCCGAGGAGTGG
>CAVZVX010000190.1:0-8360 GCA_963778775.1 uncultured Spirochaetota bacterium
GGCGAACGCCGCTGCCTCTTGGCCCGCCTCGGCGATTTCAGGCAGGGCCTCGGCCGGCTGGGGCTTCAGGTTCTTGAGGCCATGGGCCAGGAGGAGGACGGAGAGGAGGGTACTGAGGAGGTCGCTGATGGGGCCGGTCCAGAAGACTCCGTCGAGGCCCATGGCGAGGGGGAGGAGGGCCATTCCGGCTATCTGGAAGAGGTTCTTGGCTATGTAGAGGGCGCCGCCCTGGGCTGCCTTGCCGACGGACATGAAGAACATGGAGGCGGTGTACTGGATGCCCGAGGTGAAGAAGGCGAGCATGAAGACCGCGATGCCGCGGGAGCCAAGGGCTATGAGGGCGGCGTCGCGGGGGTTGAAGGCGGCCACGAGCTGGCGCGTGAAGAGCTCGAGGATGGCGGTGAAGACGAGGGCGAGGAGGCTGGTCCAGGCTAGGGAGAGCTTGGTGAGCCTCGGACGCGGTCGAGTTTGCCCGCGCCGTAGTTGTAGCCCCAGAGGGCTGTGCGCCCTGGGCTATGCCGACGATGGGGAAGATGAGGAGCATCGAGATGGCGTTTACTATGCCGATGACGGCCAGGGCGGTCTCGCCGCCCAGCGCGGGACATGGCGTTGTTGGCGACGACGAGCATGACCAGGGAGAGGCACTGGACGATGGCGATGGGGATGCCGAGCTTGAGGATCCGGGCATGGTTTCGGCCTTGGGGACCAGACGGCGGGCCTCGATCTTGAGGACGCTCCTGCGGTCCTGGATGAAATAGAGGGTGAGGGCTGCGCCGAAGGCCTGGGCGATGACAGTGGCCCAGGCGGCGCCGGCTATGCCCCAGTGGAAGACGAAAATGAAGAGGGGGGCGAGGATGGCGTTGAGGACAGTGCCCGCTGATGGTGGAGATCATGCTCGCCTGGGGCCTGTTTTGCGAGCGGAGGCTGTTGGCGACGGCCATCGAGGTGATCTGGAAGACGAAGCCTATCATGATGACGCCCAGGTACTCGCGGGCCATGGGCATGATCCGAGCAGTGGTGCCGAAGACGAGCAGGATGGGGTCCATGAAGAGCCAACCGAGGGCGGCGACGAGGACGCTCGAGGCGAGGGAGGCGGCGAAGCCCTGACCCAGGACCGAGGCGGCATCGTCGCGCTTCCCGGCGCCCATCGCGATGGAGACCAAGGTGGAAGTCCCCACGCTGAAGAGGGCTCCGACGGCCATCGCGATGATCATCATCGGGAAGCCGGCGGTCACGGCGGCCAGGGCGTCGGTGCCCATGCCGTGGCCTATGAAGATGCGGTCGATGAAGTTGTACAGGCCGTTGACGACCATTACCGCGATTGCGGGGAGCGAGAACTTGACGAGGAGGCGGCCCAGGGGCGCTTCGCCCATCTCTTTGACCTTGTCCATGATGGTACCTTCCGTACGCCCCGGGGCAGCCAATCATCCGGAGCCGGGCTCAAGGCCCGCGCTCGCTCGATTCGGTCTTGTTGAGGCTACGCCCCCAAAATAATGAAAGCCGGCGCGAACGGCAAGGAGGAATTCCGTCGCCCCATTCTCTCGCATTTTAGGCAGTTCCGCGCTAGCTTATCACTGCGGAAAGCCGTATGAATCGACCTGTGTCAATTTGCCTCGCCCTCCTTGCCTTCTCCCTCCTCGCTGTTCCGACCATTGCCCAAGCTCGCGCCGCTACCTGCTACGTCCTGGTCGAGGAGGGCTCTTCTAAAGAAGGAAACTCGCTCTATTTCGAGAAGATGGGTCTGGATCCGGAGCTCCTGAGCCGGGTAGCTCCCACGCGGTTTTCCTTTAATGAAAAGGATTTCGAAATGGAGGCGAGCGGCAGCTTCTCCTATCGGGCCGAGACTCCCGTCCTCGTCGGACGCTCGGGAAGCGCGGCCCTCTATTCGGTCAATCTCGAATTCACCGCCGGGCCCCTCCCCAAGGCCCGGAAGACCGTCGTCGTGCGCTTCCGCCTCTCGGACCTGATCAAGGGAGGGAAGCTGGTCCAGCCCGCCGCGAGGGCCATGCGGCTGGCCGCGGCCGAGGCGGGCTTGAAGTCGGGAATGGCCTGGATCGGAGAGATGACGATGCCTTCACGCGGCGAGTTCCGCGCTAGGGTCCTTCTCGCTAGGTAGGGAGCCCGAGCGCCTCTTCCGTTTTCGCCCCGGCCATCATCAAGCCGATCTGCTGGACGGTAGCCGCGTCGCGCTCGACTACGCCTACGATCGCGCCTTCGTAGATCACCGCTATCCGATCCGAGAGGGCGCGGATCTCGTCGAGGTCTTCGGAAATGAGGAGGATGCCGGTGCCGGCCTCGCGCTGCTGGAGGAGGCACTGGTGTATGTACCAGGTCGAGCCCACGTCCACGCCCCGCGTCGGCTGGGCGGCGACGAGGAGGGCGGGCTTGCGGGAGAGCTCGCGGGCGAGGATGAGCTTTTGGATGTTGCCGCCCGAGAGGGTCTTCAGGGGCGTATCGAGGCTCGGAGTCTTGACGGAGAACTCGTTCACCAGGGTCTGGGCGTGCGCCTGCATCGTGGGAAAGCTCAGGAAGACGCCGTGCCGGAACTCGGGAGAGGCGTGGTCGTGGAGGAAGATGTTCTCCTTCACGCTGAATTCGCCTATCGCGCCGTCGCGCATGCGCTCTTCGGGGACGTAGGCCATGCCCGCGTCGACTCGCTCGTTGAGGGAAGCCGATGCCGAGCTCCCGGCCCTTGAGAATCACCTTTCCGGCCGTCGCCTCGCGCATGCCCGCCAGTACCTCGGCGAGCTCTCGCTGGCCGTTGCCCGATACGCCGGCGAGGCCGACGATCTCTCCGGAGCGGACCTCGAGGTCGATGCCGCGGAGCGCTTCCTCGCCCTGGTCGCCCTGGGCGCGCAGGCCCTCGATCCGCAGCCGCGTCTCGCCCGCCTCGCGCCTCCGCGGCTCGATCTCCTTCACCTCGCGTCCGACCATCATGTGGACCAGCTCGTCGCGGCTCACTTCGGAGGTCCTGCGCGTCCCGATCACCCTGCCGTCCCGAAGGACGGTCACGCGGTCGGAGATGGCCATGACCTCGGCCAGCTTGTGCGAAATGAAGATGAGAGAATGTCCCTCGGCCACCATCCTTCGCAAGGTGGCGAAGAGGTCGTCGACTTCCTGGGGCGTGAGCACGGCCGTGGGCTCGTCGAGGATGATGAGGCCGGCCCCTTTATAGAGGGCCTTCACTATCTCGACGCGCTGCTGCTCGCCCACCGAGAGCTGCCAGACGTAGGCTTCGGGATTTACCTTGAGACCGTATTCCTCCGCGAGCTCGCGTACGCTCCGGGCAACACGCCCAGTATCGGCGAGGGGCCAGCGCCTCGATCTCTCGCCGAGGGCGACGTTCTGGGCGACGGTGAGGGTGGGAACGAGCATGAAGTGCTGGTGGATCATGCCGATGCCGGCTCGGATCGCATCCGCGGGCGAATGGAAGCTGAGGGGAAGTCCGTCTACGATGATCTCGCCCTCGTCGGGCTGGTACATTCCATAGAGCTGGCGCATGAGCGTGCTCTTGCCTGCGCCGTTCTCGCCGAGGAGGGCGTGAACCTCCCCCGGCGAGACGTCGAAGCAGACATTGGAATTGGCGCGGACGCCCGGGAAGCACTTGACGATGTCGCGCATCTGAACCTGGCCCGGCTTGTCGGGCCTCGATCTCGCCGCGTTCCGTTCCATGCTTCCCGGTCTCCTCAATTTCGGCCTACGGTCAGGGTTGAACCGTGATCTTGGCCTTGGCAATGCCCTCGGCGGCCTCGAGCCCGGCCTTCTTGACCGATTCGGGCAGCTTGAAGTCGGGGTTGTAGGCGACCTTGAGGCCGCCGTTGTCCAAGGTGAGGGTGTAGACGACTCCGCCGAGGACGCCGGCCTTGCGCTTGGCGAGGATGTCCTTGAGCATGCTCGTCCAGTCGTAAACCTGGCTGGCGACCACGAGGCTCGGGGCGAGGGAGGCCTGGTCGGCCTGGGTGCCGAACCAAAGGACTCCGCCCGAGTCCTTGGCGGCGCCGATGGATCCGACCACCGACTGCGAAGAGCCGGTGAGGGCGTCGGCGCCGTTCGCGATATGGGTCTTGGCCGCCGCCGCCATCAGGGCCACGTCGGAGAAGGATCCGGTCCAGGTCTTGGATACCATGATCGCGGGGTCGACCGACTGGACGCCCTGGACGAAGCCGTCGATATAGGTCTTCGCGTCGCCGACCTCGAGGGGGCCGGTTACGCCGATCTTCTTGGACTTGGTGAGCTTGGCGGCGAGGACGCCGTTGACGTAGCCGCCCTGCTCGGCGGCGGCGGTGTAGGCGTAGACGTTGGGCAGGCCGTAGGTATCGACGTCGGTGCCCCAGGCGAAGGTCACCTTGGGGAAGTCCGGAGCGATCTCCTGGACCGAGGAGCCATACTGGGAACCGTGGGCGATGACGATATCGAAGCCCGAGCTGGCGTAGTCGCGGATGGCCGCGGCGGCGTCGGGGACGTTCCACATGTTCTCCGTATACTTGAGCACGATGGCGGACTCTCCGCCCATCTCCTTCTGGACGGCCTGGAGGGCCTGCCACATGGACTGGCTGAAGGCCGCGTCGGTGGTGGCGCTGGGCATGACGACGGCGATCTTGACTGGCGCGGCCGCCGCCTGGGCGACGATGGCCGCCGCGAGGGCCGCGGCGATCAAAACGGACTTTACTCTCATACTGCTCTCCTCCCTATTCGCGATATGGCGCCGGCCCTTAGCCGGCGCCTGGATGCAAGATACTAACTTTCTCCCCGCTCGAAGGGCTTATTGAGGGCCGCGGGCTGCCGCGCGCGGTTGGCCGTCACGGTGAGCGCCAGGATGGTAAGAAGGTAAGGCAGCATTACCGCCACGCTCGAGGGAACCTTGACGCCGAGCACCTGAATCCAGAGCTGGAAGCTGTTCGCTACGCTGAAGAGGAGGGCTCCCGCCAGGACACCGACCGGCCTCCATCCGCCGAAGTAGACGAGGGCTACGGCGATGAAGCCCTGTCCGGCCGTGAGATTGTCCTGGAAGAGGTCCAGCTGGGCAATGGAGAGGGAGGCTCCCGCGACGCCAGCGAGGACGGCGCCTATGCAGACGGCGACGTACCGGATCCGCCCTACGCCGATTCCAACCGAGTCGGCGGCGGCCGGGTTTTGCCCGACGGCCTTGAGCTTGAGGCCGAGGGTGGTCTTCTCGAGGACCCACCAGGCGACGGGCACGAGAAGGAAGGCCCCGTAGGTCAGGACGTCGTTGCGGAAGAGGATGGGGCCGAGCGAAGGGGATCTTCGAGAGCAGCGGGATCGACGATGGGCTTGAAGCCGTCCACGGTCTTCACCGTGCCGATGAGGACCTTGAAGAGGAGGCTCGACATGCCGAGGCCGAACATGTACAGGCCGATCCCGCTCACGCCCTGCTCGGCCTTGAGGGTCACGCTGACGAGGGACATGAGGAGGCCCATCGCGAGGCCGACGAGGGCGGCGGCGAGGAGGCCGAGCCAGAGGCTGCCTGTAGTCAGGGCGACGTAGAAGGCGGCGAAGGCCGAGAGGAGCATGACGCCGTCGACGCCGAGGTTGACGACGCCCGAGGTCTGGGCGAAGGTCTCGCCGAGGGCCGCGTAGAGGAAGGGCGTCGCGAGGCCGACCATCGTGTTCAGTATGCCCGACAGGACGCTCCAGGAGAGGAAGCCCTTCATCCCTCGCCTCCTTTCGCCTGCTGCACGCTCGCCAGCCTTTTCGCCGCCCATCGGCGGGACCATAGGGCGGCGCCCGAGACGAAGAGGACGATGACGCCGAGAATCGCCGTGACCAGGGACGATGGCACCTGCGTCGCGCGCTGCATCTTGTCGGCCCCGACGAGGAGGCCGCCGAATACGACCGAGGCGGGAATGAGGCCGATGGGATGCAGCCCCCCGAGAAGGGCCGCCACTATGCCGGTGAAGCCGTAGCCGCTCGTCAGGCCTTCCATCAGCCTGTGCTGGACTCCGATCACCTCTATGGCGCCCGCGAGCCCCGCGTAGCCGCCGGCCAGGGTGAGGGACAGGGCTTGGTAAAAGGCTACGTTGATGCCCGAGTAGCGAGACGCGTCGGGGTTGAGGCCGACCGCCCTGATGCCGTAGCCGATCGTCGTCCTCCAGAGGAAGACGTAGGCGACCACGGCGAGAACCAGGGCGATTATCGCGCCGGAATGGAGGAGCGTTCTGGGTACGAGCCTGGCGAGCCATACCTGCTGGGGAAGCTGGGCCGATTGGGCGAGGAAGGTTCCTTTCGCTATGCCCGACGGGTCCATCAGGGCGCCTTGAAGAAGAAGGTTCATGAGCTGGAGCGCGATGGCGTTCATCATGATCGTGCTCAGGATCTCGTTGACGCGGAGCCGCGCCTTGAGGATGCCCGGTATGAAGCCCCAAGCGGCTCCGGCGAGGAAGCCCATGACGCAGGTCGCCGGAACGAGGACCCATCCGGGCCACGTATGGAAGGTGAGGGGAACCCATGCGCCCATCAGGGCCCCGACGATGATCTGGCCTTCGCCCCCTATGTTTATGACGTTCGCGCGAAAGGCGATGCAGATTCCCGTACCGACGAGGAGCAAGGGCGTGGCTTTGACGAGGGTCTGGGTGAGTCCGAATCTGGTGCCCACCGCCCCATTGAACATGGCGGCATATGCCGCGAAGGGATCCACCTTGAGGGCCAGCAGCATCGCGGCGCCCACCGTGAGGGCCGCGATCACTCCGGCGACGGGCATGAGGATGTTGAGGACGACCTTGACCCAGTCTACCCGCGGTCCCTTCGACAGATGCGACCCCCTATCCTATCCTCTCCCTCGCTCGGGCCCAGGCATCGGTCTGATATATCATATTCGGTTCGTTAAAGAAAGGCGTCGAGGTTCCGAAAAAAAGCCACGCTTTCGTAAGATGAACGGCGATTCGCATTGCCGGCTCGGGACTCTCGACCTATACTTCGGAAGTATGAGGCACGGACTCCTGCGGCCCGTCCTGCTTTTGGCCGTCTGTATCCTCGCGTACGCAGCTCCGCCGGTCGTCGCCGAGTCCCATGATCCTTTATATATCGACCTGGCCGCATCGCCCCTCTACGCGAGAACGGGCTTCGATCCGGCCTTCATCGGCTCGGTCCCCGCCTCCGTCTATCCCTCCTGGAAGGTGGTTCCGCCCGCGGGACCCTTCGGCCGCACCGTTCGTCCTTCCGACCTCGGTCTGGAGGGCGTACCCGAAAGGGCTTTCCTGTCGCTCGTCTCCTTCAGGCCCATGGAGTTTACCTACCTCATCCCCTTCCAGGTTTCGGCCCGGATGGCCGGCGCCGTCGGCGCCGGCGGGAAGGCGGCAGGCGATGGCGCGGAGGCGCCGCTGATACCCGGCATGTTCTTTGCCGGACTCGGCGACAACTGGGAGATCTATCTCAACGGGATTCTGGTTAAGAGCGAGTTGCATCTGGCCCCGGACAGATCCATCGCCGTCCACCGCAGCCTCCGCGACCTGCGTTTTCCGGTCGACGGGCGGCTCTTCCGCGAAGGGACGAACGTCCTCGCCGTAAGGATCGTGACCGATCCCGCCTTCGTGCCCTCGGGCTTCAACCAAGCCAGGCCGTATTACATAGGCGAGTACTCGAGGATCGAGCGCGCCGACAGGGAAATCGGACCGATGATCCTCATCGGCCTGTATCTCTTCATCGGTCTGTACCATCTCTTCATGTTCCTCGTCCGGCCGAGCGACCGGCACAATCTCTTCTACGGTCTCTTCTCGGTGGATCTCGGGGTCTATCTCCTCATGCGAACCTACGCGATCGCGACGGTCATAGCCGACAGCGACGTCGTGTTCCGGATCGAGCTCTTCACGCTCTCGCTCATCCTTCCCCTCGTCGGGGCCTTCCTCGAGACTCTCAACGAGAGTCGGATCAGGAAGGTCACCCTCTGGTACGGAGGCTTCTGCTCGATCATCGCCGTGGGCGAACTCCTCGCGCCCAAGCCCTTCGCCCGCGATCTCCTCCTCATCTGGCAGGTCTCGGGCCTCGTGATGGCCGTCTTCTATTTCGGCGTGGACATGCTCGGCCGCTTCCTCGCCGACGGGCGGAAGCGCAGGGCGGACGAGAACGGGCGAGAAGGGAGGCCGAAGCCTCAGGAAGATCTACCTGGAGTCCCTGGTCAGGACGCCCGTCGGGAACCTCTTGATAGGCGGCGCGATCCTGTTCGCGACCGGGATTTTCGACATCGTCGACGCGATGGTCATGCAGTGGGACCTTCTCCTCACGAAGTACGGCTTCTTCCTCTTCACGATGGGCACCGCCCTCGTCCTCGCCAATCGCCTCGGCTTTCTCCACGATCGCCGCGGGGACCTCAATCGCAGCCTCGAGGAGCGGATCGGGGTGATGAC
>CAVZVX010000191.1:0-41406 GCA_963778775.1 uncultured Spirochaetota bacterium
ATCGCGGGGCTCGCGAACCTGGCCTTCGGGCTCGCCGAAGCGATGCAAGGGCATACGAAGCCGGCAACCGCCTTCTTTGCGCTGAACGGGCAGCCGGCTCTCACGGTGATTCCCGATATGCTGTTCACGGGCTTGATAGGAATGACCTTAAGCCTTGTCTACGCGGCCTGGGCGCTCTTCTTCGTTCGACGCTGGCGTGGCGGGTTCGTCATGATCCTCATTGCCTGCGCGCAGATCCCTTTCGGAGCGGGACTCGTCCGCATATCCCAGGCCATCATCTTCGGCCTGATCGGGACAGGGATCGGCCGGCCCCTGAAGATCTGGGGCATTATTTTGCCGGAATCGACGCGTCCCTTCCTCTCGCGTCCATGGCCCGTCTCCTTCATGCTCTGCGCCATCCTCTACGTGATCCATGTCCTGACCGGCATCATCCCGGCATTAAGCGCCGACGGATCGTTTCATGCTGCGTTGGTGATCATCGGCGGATACGGAAATCTCGTCATGTTCCTGGTCGTGATCGCGACCGGCTTCGCCCGCGAGCTTGAAATGAAAAAAGATCCCAAGCCGATTCCTTGATGTAAGCGCATCGGGTCCAGGCGGGGGCTTTCGCTTCGATCGCCATGGCTTGTCCGTCTCTCGAGTTTCGGGAATACTCCTGCCATGGGGAGAAAGTCGTGGAAGGGACTCTATAACGATCAACCGGGTTTATTCGACGAAATTCCCATAGAATCGCCGGTGAAGACCAGGGCGATGGTGCATATAGGAGCCTCCCATTCGGGCGAGGTTTCGCCCCTCCAGAAAAAATTCAACGCCCAGGCCCGAAAGGTCGAAGGCCTGCGTCGCAGCATAGACGAGCGGACGAAGGCGTATAACGAGCTCCTCACGTATTGGGGGGAGAACCTGGCGCCAATCGAAGGCAAGATAGCCGATCTCATGACTCGACTCGCATTCTCCCTCGATGCTAAAGCCAAGGGTTTCAAGCTCGGCGTGCGCCAACGCGAAACGGTCGGCGGCGCTATCCTCGGGTTGCTCGAGGATTCATTCAATCTATCTCCCCCGGACGAGGAAGCCCATGGGCTCTTCGTCCGATGGCACGATGCCGTCTTCGAAAAGGAGCCCGATGAGGAGGAGGAAGAAATGGATGAAGACTGGAGAGAGACCATCCGCGAGCTTTTCAGGGAGGGAGCCGCGCAAAATGCCCAAGCCGAGGAGGAGCGCTCGCGGCGGAATAAGACGCAAAAGCAACTGGCGAAGGAGGAGCGCGAGCGGCAGGCCGAGGAATCCGCCCGGAAGAGCCTGCGTTCGCTCTACCTCTCCCTCGTGAAAATGTTCCATCCCGATGCCGAACGCGACGAGTCGGCGAAAGCGGGAAAAGAAAAGCTCATGAAGGAAGTGACGGCCGCCTACGAAGCGGACGACCTCCATTCCCTGCTCCGCATCGAAAGCGAATGGGTGGACCGCGAATCGTCGGATTCGGGGTCTTTACCCGAGGAAAAGCTCAAAAACTACCTGTCGGCTCTGAAAGAACAAGCCCTGGAGCTCGAAGACGAGCTCCAGGCCCTGGTCTCTTCGCCTCGATATTCGCCGATCCGAGACTTCCTGCTTGACGATGTCGTTTGGGGAAAGCACCGAATCGATGCTGCAACGCGGGAAGAAAAAGGCCGTGTCAAGCTGCTCAAGGAGTTGCTCGTCGAGTTCGCCGGGAAAATGGAGAAGCAGGAATTCCTGGGAAGAGTACGGGAGCTCGTCGAGAGATGAGGTGATCAGCCGCTCCTGAGCGGCTTGACGCCGCCCTTTCGCTTGATGCCGAATCCGATGCGGAAGATATCCGGCATCTGGATGCGGCCGTCGCCCAGGCGTGAGAATACGCCGAGTTCGATGAGGTCTTCGATCACTCCCTCTTCCCCGCGGTCCAGTCGGCGGGGAGGAAGCTTCACTTTATCATCGTCTTTTATCTGTCCAAGCAGGTCGATCACATCGGCCTTTCCCCATTTTTCGACCACCTCGGGCTGCTCACAGGGTACCGTCAAGCCCTTCAAGGGTTTCAGGCTGTCATTGACCCAGGGATAGTCCTCGGTTATCTCATTCCTGCGGTTGCCGGAGGCCTCCGAAACTCCCCTCGAAAGCGCCTTAGGGTCCAGGGGATAATTCCAGGCTTCGTCGGGATTCTGCTCCGCTGCAGTTTTTAGGGCATAGAAGACGCTCCGGGGGCTTATCTGCTCGCGTCCGTCTATGAGGTGAGTTATGAGCCAGGAATAGGGGATTCCGCGTTTGTAGCCTTTCTCGCCTTTGGCCATTTTGGCCCCCGCGATGGCGGCGAACAGGTCGGCCTGGCGTCTTTCGTCGTAGCGCAGTTTGTCGGGAAGTATCCACGCCTTGCGCCCGGGGCTTCGACTCCACTCCAGGTCGAACCTGGCTGCGCAGAACTCCCTGAATTTAGAACCCCCGGCAACTACGTTGCCGAGTCTCTGGAAAATGAGGGCATAGAGATCCGTCCTTCGCCAGAGGAGATCGAGCTTGCGCGCCAGAAGCTTCGAAGCGTCGGGGAAGGTGACGATCTCCCGATCCTCGAGCATGTCGGAGCGGACGAACAACTTGGGCCTTATGTTGCTGTAGGACCTCATATCCAAGGCCACCTTGAAAAGCGCTTTGGCTATAGGCCGAATTTCATTCCAGGTGTCGGCGAGTCGATCGAGGGCATCGAAAATGACCAGGATTTTCTTTCCGGAGCTCCTGCAGCGCTCATCATGCTCCTGCATGACGCGATCGAAGAACTGCGAGTCGGCGGCGATGCGTCGTACCCTTTCCCCCCAATCGGACTCGCGTTTCTTTTCCCCGGTCGGTTCGAGCGTCGAGAGGATGATGGCGCGCCAGATGTCATCCGTGCGGATCTTTTGGGAGACGAGCCGGCGGATCGTTTCCTTGTTGGGATACGCGTCTTGAGAAATGGTGCCGAAGCCCTGCGCGACTCTGATATTCTCATATTGTTTCAATCCGAATACGCCGGCGAGATAGGATCGGAAGCTCTCCTCGGAGAGAGCCCGCCACCAGAAGGTTTTCCCGGCTCCCCGAATACCGGACACGATCGAGACATCGGGATCGAGAGCTTGGGCGTGACTCTGCGGTAGATACATGAAGGATGGAGGGATATCGCTCCCCGACTCCGCGGCAGAATCGGGGAAAGCGGCAACCAACACGCGCCGCATTAGTGCGCTGTCGAGGGTCGCCGTCATCGGGAGACTCCGCCGATTCGCTCGTCGACGCTCCGGAAGAGCTCTCCGAAGGTTGCCTCGATGAAATCGCCGCCGATGGTTCCGTCTTCCACCAAGCCCGAGGAGAATTCGAGGAAGCGCCTGTTCCAGAAAACCCTGCGCGGATAATGCGGAGCGTCGCTGTCCATGAGATCGAAGTTGAAGGCGTCGCCCGCGTTCTCTTCGTTCTCATAGACGGTAGACGTGAAGAGATCGTGCGAATGTTCGATGAACTTCCTCGTATTCGCGGCCTGTTCCTCCTCCGGAAAAAGCGCATGGATCATGACGATCTTGTCCCTGACGGCTTCGAGCACTCTCGGCCGTTTCATCCAATGGGAAAAGAGCAGTCTATATCCCTGCCAGGTCTGGTCGGTGTCGACAGCGAACATCAGGACCGCGTCGGCGAGGCCGACTACGCTGATCGCAGCCAGGTCGTGCAGTCCGGCTCTGGAGTCGATAAGAACCACGTCGGGATGGTAGGCCGACTCGAGGGCCTCAAGCATCTGTCGGGCGCGCTTTCCGAAGCCGCTGACGCCGCCCTTTTCCCGGGGAACGTCGACAAAGGCGCGCGACAGTTTGGCGAGGTAGTCGCCCTCGTCCAGGCCAAAGGCGGGCACTACCCGCACGGAGCCCCGCATCGACTGCACTTGAGAAATCGGGCTCGACGCCGTCATCCGCCGTATGATCGCGTCCCCCTGTCCCACCGCGTCTTCCACGAGCCAATCGACGATGCCGCACTCGGGGAGAGCGTGGGGAGGCAGCAGGATGCCGGAAAGGCCGGGAGATTCAAGGTCAAGATCTACAAGGAGGACGTTCAGGCCGCGCACGCCGAGGTGATAGGCCGCCATTGCCAGGGCGGTGGAGCGGCCGACCCCTCCCTTCAATCCGTAGAAGGCGATCCGGTAGGGATGCTCGCCGTCGCTGCCGACCCGCGCCCAGTCCTGGCCGGTCACCTGCCGGTCGAGAAGCCTGACGGACCGATCGCTTCCCGCCGGGACGTAGTCGACGATATCGGGATCCCGGAACATCGCATCGGGATCGAAGAAATCTTCAGTTCCGAGGATGTGCCTGCCCTGAAAGTACCCATATGCGCCGAGCCCCTCCCACAACCCGAGGGTAGCCGAATTCAAACTATCCACCTCGCCGGCATCGAGAGCGACGGCTAGTCGCAACTTCCCATAGAGATCGCGGATAATGGTTCCCTTGTCGAGCAAGGCGGGGGCGGATTTCTCCAGGCCGCGAAGGAGCTCGCCCAGGGCGGCGTTGAACCTTACTTCGCTCATATGAGTTTCCCGTCCTTTCGGGCCGCATCGAGCATAGACATTACTTCACTCGCTGCCTGTTTCCATTTGGGGAGGTCCATCGCACAGGTCCGAGTATGCTCCGCATCAGACCAGTACCGCTGATCTGTCGACCAGGTCGTAAAGGCGCCGATCGAGGGGATCAACGCCTGATAGGTACTCGAATCGGGACTGGAACCGAGAATCCCAGCCGTCTGGCATAAAATATCTATATGTGCATGGTACTTCTTCATTTCTGGTTTCCCCAGACTCGACCAGTCGATGTCGCCATCGGGCGCCTGAGGCAACAGGGAGAAGCATCGATAGAGCGCCTTGAGTCCGCATTCAGCGGAGAAACCGAGGAGCTGTCCCGCATTGCCGAGCCGTCCCTGAGTGCCGAGAGTCTCGGCATCCTTCCAGTGACGGCGCGCCGATTCGGCGAAGTTAGTAACATCCATTCAATATTTCCTCCAGTGAGTATAGCAGGTTTGCAGCTTGAATGCGTTAATACCAGTGCTTTTACAATATCCCTCGCTGCTTCGCCTCGGATCGGAAAACGGGGTATCAAAGGGGGATCGAGGACACCATCGAATCCGATGCTTGCGGAAGTTCATGGGCGAGCAGGCAAGGCGCTTCTTCCGGCGCAGCTTTTGCCCCAGTCGATTGTCCGCTCATGAGATCGAACACCGGCATTATGGCCTGTCCATCCTCTCTGAAAGGTGGCTGCATACCCTAGGAGCTTATGCAAACGCTAACCAGTAATTGGACTGGAGTTGATCAAAGACTCATCTGTCCAAAAGGTCCGTCCTGTTGCAGAACGGGCGATAGAAAGGGGCTACCAACAGGAAGATGCCTGCAATAAAATGAATACTACTTCACGATGAAAGACGATTTTAGTGCAATTTTTCCGGGCCGGAGCCTCGAGTGTGTGATTCATCCGGAGCAAAGCAGATGATAAAAATGGCGATCAATCCAAGCTTGGGATACCATTTTACCGATAGTTTTGAGTAGAAAGGTATCCGTGGAGGAATGACCATGCCCGAGACCTACACCAAGGCTAGATTCTGGAAATGCGCCCTTCAAGTAAATCCGCACAGCTATTACGAGGCATTTCGCGGACAGCAAAACGCTCTGGCAGAAGATGAATACAACCAAAAACTCCTCGATATCTGCCGTGAGCAGGGAATCAAGATCGTCGGCATAGCCAATCACGGCAACGTCGACGAAATCGACGCGATCCGCGCTCTTCTATCGGGCGGCGGCATCGTTGTATTCCCGGGATTCGAGATGGAGTCCAGCGAGAAAATACATTTCGTCTGCCTCTTCCCGGAGGATACGCCCATCAGCACCCTCAATGTGTACCTCGGAGGCTGCGGTATCGGCGACCCTACGAAGGGGACGCAGCCTTCTTCGAAAAGCGCCAACGATATAATCGACTATGTGAGTGGAAAGGGCGGAGTAATATACGCCGTCCACTGCACGCAAACGAATGGCATTCTATCGGGGACGAACAGATACAACCACATTTGGAAAAATCCCAATCTTGCCGCCGTTCAGATCCCCGGTTCCATAGAGGATTTGAAGGGGGCTGCCGAGGGCGGCAAACTCTATCAGATCGTGACGAACAAGAACCCGGACTATAAGCGGGAACATCCGATAGCGGTTCTCAACGCGAAGGACATCGAGCAGCCGGATATCCTCAGTGATCCCACGGCGTCATGTCTCATCAAAATGACCATCCCTTGTTTCGACTCCTTCAGGCAATCCTTCTACGATCCTGAATCCAGAGTCAGGCTCAATTCCGACCGCACGAAACAGTGGTATTCCGTCATCGAAAGAATCTCGATAACGGGCGGCTACCTCGATGGTTTATCGATAGAGTTGTCCGAACACCTCAACGCCGTGATCGGCGGGCGCGGCGCGGGAAAATCGACCCTCATAGAGTGCCTACGCTACGCGCTCGGTCTCGAACCCCTGGCTCCGGATGCGAAAAAGGCATTCGATGGAATCATCAAGGAAAACTTGGGCAAGGACAAAGGCCGAGTCGAAGTAACGATCCGTTCGGCGGCCATGCAAGGACGACGCTTTGTAGTGTCCCGGCGCCATGGAGAATTGCCGGTGGTCAAGGACGAGTTTGGCGCGATCTCCAGTTTCAGCCCACGCGACCTGCTTCCCGACGCCGAAATCTATGGCCAGAACGAAATATACGAAATAGCGCAGAAAGCTCCGGAGCAGCACAAACTACTCGCTCGCTTTCTCAAACAAGAATCGGCTGTCAAAACGGATGCGCGTCTGGAAGAGTTGACCACAGCCCTTCGGCAGAACAGAGAGCAGATCAGCTCTGCCCTGGAGAAGTTGGATGATGCACAGCAGGAAGTAACGAAGCTTCCCAAGCTTCAAGAGCAGGTGAAACAGTTCTCCGAACTGAAACTTGAAGAGAAACTCAAGGATGTCCAGCTCTGGGAAAAAGAAAAACAACTGAGTCAGCGTACACTCACGGAGCTGACTGATTTTGGCGACTCTCTCTCGTCACTGAAGGAAACCATGCCCGACCCCATATTTCTCAGCGACGCCGCCATCGAGGGCTTGCCCCACGTCGCACAGATTCGCGTACTACGAAAGCTCATCGAAGAATTCCTTGTTGGCGTAAATGCACAAATAGCGCAGATAGATCGTAGTTTGCATGATACCGACACGAAGGCCACGCTGATCGACACTCAGCTGTTGGGCTTGATCGGCGACGAGGAGGCGAAACTCGCCAAGGCTTTCAAGGATATCCCCGACTTCCAGGGCCGTAGTGGACGCGATATCGGCCAGCGCTTCAAAGAGTTGCTGAAGGAGATCGAGCGTATCCGTCCGCAAGAAGCCGTTCTCACTAATCGAACGACCCAAATCGAAGAGCTCACCAAGCAGCGCACTGCGATACTGTCTGAACTCGGACAAGTGCGCTCCGAAAGAACGCAGGTAGACGCACAGGCGGTCAAGCGGCTCAATAAAAAATTGGATGGGAATATGCGGATTTCCATGAATACGGAAACCGACAGAAGGCCTCTGATCGACTTGTTTCTTTCGTTCCACATGGAGAACGTTGGTTTTGCTCGTCTTGGGTGGATCGACAGCGCCGATTCGAACACATTCTCGCCCCTGTCTTTGGCATCGAAGATCCGGGAAGGGCTTGAACCGCTAAGAGCCATGAACTGGGGAATAACCGACCTCGTTGCCACTTCGCTGTGCGGCCTTTCCGCGCATCAGGTAATGCAGATGGAAGAAGTAGCCTTTCTAAACGCACCGACCATCGAACTGAATGTCGCGCAGGGAGATGCCGCCGAAGACTATAAAGAGATCGAGCATCTGTCCAAAGGCCAGCAGTGTACCGCGATTCTCCATCTGCTTTTGCTGGCAAATGATGACCCCCTTGTCGTGGATCAGCCCGAAGACAACCTCGACAATGCCTTCATAGCCGATCGAATCGTCAGGCAGCTCCGGAACGAGAAGATAAAACGCCAATTTATTTTCGCGACGCACAATGCCAACATCCCGGTTTTCGGCGATGCCGAGTGGATCGGCGTCTTCGTTCCCGGCGACAACAGCGCGACGATCCCCCTCGACCTCCAGGGCGCTATCGACGTACTTGCGATCAAGGAGCGCGCATCGGTTATACTCGAAGGAGGACGCGAAGCCTTCGAGCAGCGGAAATTCAAGTACGGATACGGAGAAGCCCATGCTACGCGCTGAACTCCTCGAGATACTCGCCAATCTGGAGAATTCCGGCATTGAATTTAAACGCGACGGGATTCGACCGGAAGAATTCGCTATAGAAGTAGTGGCCCTCGCCAACCTTGCGGGAGGGAAAATATTCCTCGGGGTGGAAGACGATGGAGCCATCTCCGGCCTGGTCCGTCCCGATGCTCAAGAATGGGTATTCAACGTCTTTCGGGATAAAGTCCATCCGCAGATCACCCCATTCTATGAGGAAATGCGGGTCGATGATAGACGTATTGCCATCATAAGCTTCCCGCAAGGAATCTCGAAACCATATGTGCTGCGCCACAGTGGACGGGAAGAAATTTATGTGAGAAGAGGAAACCGATCGGAGCGGGCGACCAGAGAGGAACAAGCCCGCCTCTATGCCACCGGCGGGCTCTTGCATACCGAGACCTTGCCGGTGGCGGGCACGGCGATTGAGAGTCTCGATATGGCTCGCTTGGAGAATTATCTCTCCGAGATGATCCGCGATCCTGATGTTCCAAAAACGAGAGGACAATGGCTAGAGCGACTCGAAGGTCTCAGCATACTCACCGAACAGGCCGGCAGGGAACCTGTTTGCACTGTAGCGGGTCTAGTGCTCTTTGGCCTCTCGCCTCGTCGTTATCTGCCTCAAACGGGCATTCGTCTAATGGCTTTCTCCGGTCCCGCCAAAGACTATAAGGCTCTTCTCGATGAAGTATTGGATGCCCCTCTGGTAAGCCGATTCCGAGTAAATACTGCATCGGGAGAAAGAGAAACAATCGATAAGGGCCTCATCGACCAATTCGCCGAGCGCATCCTGCCGTATATCCGGGAAGAAAATGCTCTCACGGAGGGGAATTTCCAGCGTTCCCCTTCATGGCGGTATCCCTTCGAAGCGGTCAGAGAGACGGTGATCAACGCCCTCGTCCATAGAGATTGGACTCGGTCCGTGGATATCGAAGTCTCACTCTATTCCGATCGCCTCGAGGTAATAAGCCCAGGCTCTCTACCCAATTCCATGACGGTCGACAAGATGAAGGCCGGCCAGCGCTCCCCGAGGAATCCACTCTTGGCCAGCATTCTGCGCGATTATGGCTATGTCGACGCCCGCGGCATGGGCGTGAGGATAAAAGTGATCCCCCTGATGCTGCAAAACACCGGAGTCGAACCGGCTTTTGAAGACTCGGAAGATTCTTTCAAAACAATTCTGCCAAAGAAGGCTCAACCATGACTCAAATCTATCCTAAGCTCTTCGTCGGCACCGAATCCGACTACGAGCTCCATGTCAGAGGACGGCCCGGCTGGGCCGTCGTCCACGCCTGCAAGGAGCCCTACTACCGACAGCTTCTTGGCTATACTGGCCGAGGTGCGCCTAAAGACAGTCCTGAGTACCTCGTCGCGCGCCGGGGCGATAGGCTGTATCTCAACCTCGTGGACACTGAGGACCCGGCCTATGTCTCGGATGATATCGTCCGCTCCGCCTTGGAATTTATCCGCGAGGCCCTGGCAACAGGGAAAGATTGTCTCGTCCACTGCAACCTCGGCGAGAGCCGGTCGCCTTCCCTGGCCCTTCTCTTTCTGGCGAGTATCGGAGCCATCCCGAACGCAAACCTGCCCGAAGCCGAAGTGGCCTTTTTGAAGCTCTATCAAGCATACAGGCCTAAGGCAGGCATGCGGCTCTACCTCGCAGCGCACTGGGCGGAGTATACTCACAGGTGAGCGCGGATGGGGGGTGATTGTATAATGACGGCCATCGGTTAGCGTCTCAGTCTTTTGGAGGCTCCTGTGATACGGAAGATCAAAATTAGGGACTTCGGGCCCCTTGAGCGCGTGGACTGGTCAGGTCTATGTGGCATCAACCTCATCATCGGCAATAATTCCACGGGCAAGACTTTTCTTCTCAAGGCTCTCTATACCGCGATAAAGTCCGTGGAGGAGACAGGCCACGGACATAGCGCGAAGAGGATCGAAGACATCCTCTCGGATTGTTTTAAGGAACTCGAAGCTTGAGAAAAACCTTGAAATAGAGGGTCACATACCCAAGATGACCGACTGGATGACCTCAGCGATTTCATTGCGAAGCTCCAAGCGCTTTGATGAAGTCAATTTCTTGACGGCTTAAAGTCTTTCGTATCGGAGGCGTAATGGAAACGGCCCTTCTCGTCATTTCGGCCATCGGCGTCATCGCGATCCTCGCCCTGGTCATCCTCATGCTGCTCGCCCTGCAAAGACAGGGCGGACAATCCGCCGCCGACCTGCTCAGGAGCCTCATCGCGGGGAGCGAGAAGAACCAATCCGATACCCTGAGGCTGGAAGCTCACGGGATACGCCAGGAGGTGCAGGACAATCTGGCGCTCACGCGCAAGGAGCTCGGCGAGGGCATGGATCGGCTCCGGGGCAGCAGCACCGAAAACCAGCAGCAATTCCAGAAAGCGGTTCAGGAGCGCCTGGACAAATACGGCGAGACGCTCGCGAGCAACTCCGACAGGATCTCGAACGTGCTCCTGGAGAACAGGATGGAGCTCGTGACCACACTCCAGACGCGGCTGGAAGGGGTCCAGAAGGCCACCGCCGAGGCGGCCGAAAAGCAGACCGCCGCGTTGAACGAGGTCCGCGCGAAGGTGACCGAGTCCGTCGGGCAGGGGCTCAAGGAAATCCAGGATAAGAACGAGCAGAAGCTCGAGCAGATGCGCCTCACCGTCGACGAGAAGCTGCAAAAGACCCTCGATACCCGCCTTACCCAGAGTTTCGAAGTCGTGACCAAGCAGCTCCTCGAGGTCCAGAAGGGACTTTCCGAGATGCAGAACCTGGCCCAGGATGTGGGCGGGCTCAAGAAGGCGCTCACTAACGTGAAGGTCCGCGGGATGCTCGGCGAGGCTCAGCTCGGCGCCTTGCTCGAGCAGTTCCTGACGCGGGAGCAATACGGCGAGAACGTCGCGATCAAGCCGCGCTCGGCGGAGCGCGTCGAGTATGCAGTGCGGCTTCCCGGGCCCGAGGAAGGCGAAACCCTGTGGCTGCCCATCGATTCGAAGTTCCCTATGGAAGATTACCAGCGATTGCAGGACGCCTACGAGAACGGCGACAAGCCCGCCTGGGAGCAGGCGGGCAAGGCCTTCGAGACTCGCCTCTACCAGCACGCCGCCGATATCTCGTCCAAGTACATCGACGTCCCCCACAGCACGGAGTTCGCCCTCATGTTCCTGCCTTTCGAGAGCCTCTACGGCGAGGCCATACGCAGGCCCGGTCTCTTCCAGGAGATACAGGCGAAGTACCATGTCGCCATCGTCGGGCCCACGACCCTCGGTGCCTTCCTCAACAGCCTTCAGGTAGGCTTCAAGACGCTGGCGATCAGCAAGCAATCGGGCGAGGTGTGGAAGGTCCTCGGTGCGGTCAAGACCGAGTTCCAGAAATTCGGCGATGCGGTCTCCAAAGTCCAGAAGAACCTCGATTCCGCCTCGAGCAACCTGTCCACGGTCTCGGACCGCGCCCGGCAGATGGAGAAAAAGCTCGGCAAAGTCTCGGCACTGCCGAGCGAGGAAGCGTTGCTTCTCCTCCCCGCCGACGAGACCGCGATCAATGAAGAAGAGCAGGACTGACGCGCGAAGCCTGTCTGATAGGAGCCCTTATGCCCAAGCAAAAGAATGCCGCCGCCTTGATAAAGAAAATGTCCCGGGAGACTCTCGAGTCGATCCTGCTCGATCGCCTCGGAGAAGACGCGGCGCTGGAGCGGCGCATCCTGGCGGAATACGGATCATCCACTACGGTCGATCATTACAAAAGTCTCGTGGACGGCATGCTCGATGGTCTGCAAGGCTGGGGCTACCGCGGCTATTCGGAAGACGACGCATATTCGGCGGCGCTCGAGATCGAAGGGCTCTTCGACAAGGCCGAGAAAAAACCCGTCGAGGACCGGGCGCGAGCGGTATTTACGATAGCCCGGGCCGTCATCGAAAGGCTCGTTCCGTCTCTCGACGAACGCGACGATCACGACGGTAATCTCTACAGCACGGTCGACGAGACCTTCGGGCGCGTGGCGGAAATCGCGAAATCGAAGAGAGCGGAGTCTGACCTGCTAGCGGATATTTCACGGTGGGCCGAAAACCTCGTCTCCTCGGATCGACTCGGCTCGTGGAGACGCGAGTGGGCAGAGCGATGCATCGCCATCGCGGTCTCGGCGGCCCGAAGCGCCGAGAGGCTCCGGGAGATCATCGCCCTCTGCGATTCGTTCGTCGATGCGGGAAAGCCGAATTTTTCTTCCATATATCTGGCCGAGGAGATAGCTCTCATAAAGATCGAACTCCTGGGTAGACTCAAGGCTAAAGCCGAACGAAAAGCCTTTATCGAGGCTCATCTCGATTTCCACGGTGTCCGCGAGCTTGCGATAAAGGAAGCCTTCGAAGCCAAGGATTTCGCGCGTTGCAAAACTCTGGCATCCGACGGGATATCGCATGCCGCCAAGAATGATCTGCCGGGCCACATCGACGGCTATAGGACCTCTCTCGTCGAGGCGATGGACGCCGAAGGCGCCGGTAACGAGGCCGATCGACTCGTGGAACGCTGGGCGATCGAGGCGCATGGCGATTCCTGGTTCAAGGCATTGAAGAAGCGCGCGCCTAAAGGCGAGTGGAAGGCGACGATGGAGCGAGTGCTCGCAGCCATCGAATCCAGGGGCGACCGAACGCGACTCCTCGCTTCCCTGTATGCCTCGGAACGGCTTCTCGATCGACTGATGGACCTCTGCGAGAAAAAACCACGAGAGTTCGTCGAATACTATCGCAAGCTCATGAAAACCTACCCGAGTCGAGTTGCCCCTTTATTGAAGGACTATATCGGACACAAGGCCGCTACCGATACGAAGCGGAACTCGTACGGCGAGACGGCTTCCCTCGTCGGCGACTACGGTAGCTGCGCCGGCGCCGCGGCTGCCTCCGCTTTCATCGACGAGCTCGAGTCGCGCTACGCCTCCCGCCGAGCCATGCGCGAGGAGCTGGAGAAAGTCCGCCCGCGGCAATAAAGGCGGATTATCAGGAGGGCGCGAACTTAGCGGAGCAGCTCCGACAGCTCGAAGGGCCGACCGTGCTCCATGAGATAGCCGCGCCTTCCCGTCATCTCAAGGCCGGTCAGGAAGACTTGGGGATCGGCGGTATTTTCCGAGAACATGCCGTAATGATGGGGAATGGACAGCCTGGGTTCCACGCGCTCTACGAGCTTAAGGGCGTCTGGGATGCCCATATTGCCCCAGCGGCCGTTGATGCACGTGAACAACGCATCGCAGCGGAGGCCCTGGCCCAGCTCATCGTCGTACTCCGTATCGCCGGTGAAATAGGCGCGGAGACCGTAGCAAGTCGATGAGCAGGCCGATGCTGTCCGGGGTGTGCCGCGCGTACAGCGCCTCGATCGAGAAGGCGCCGAACTCCATGCGGTCGCCGCGGTCCAGTCGGGCGATCGATGCCGGAGGGACTCCGAGTTCCCGTAGCTTGAGGACACAGGAGCCGGGCGCCGCGAAGCGCACTCCCCCCTTGTCCATGGCCGAGACCGTATCGGCGTCGAGGTGGTCCATGTGATCATGGGTAATCAGGTAAAGGTCGGGGTGGGCCTCCTCCGGTCGGATGGGCGGAGGCACGCGGCGCTTCAGTCCTTCGACGCGCTCCACTAGCTCCGAAAGATAGGGATCGATGAGGATCTCGTCCTTCCCGTCCGATATCTCGAAGCCGCCCTGGCCCAGCCATTTCACGCTAAATGCCATAACGCATCCTTCCCCAGCCGTAGCCGGCCTCGGGAGACGGATCCTCGGGCATGCCGGGCAGGATCAGGCCGCCGTCGATCTTGAGGGCGGCGCCGGTAATGTAGGCCGCCTGCTCCGAGCAGAGCCAGGCTACGGCGTAGCCGATTTCGCGCGGCGTGCCGTACCTGCCGAGAGGGATCTTCGGGGCGAAGCCGGAGCGCAGGTCGGTTTCGGAGAGCTCGCCGCGGACGCGGGTCGCGCCCGGCGCCACGCAATTCATCCGGATGCCGTAGGGCGCCAGCTCCGTAGCCATCGATTCGGTGGCGCGAGCCAGGCCGGCCTTCGCCGCGCCGTACAGGGCGTCCTCCGGATAGCTCCGGAAGGCGCGCGTGGAGGTGATATTGACTATGCTGCCCATGATGCCTCTTTCCCGCATATGCAGGGCCGCCTGCTTTGCGCAGAGGATGGGGGCGCGCAGGTCTACTCCATAGACGAAATCCATCAGCTCGACTTCCGTCGTGAAGATTGAATTGAGCCTGGTGAGTCCCGCGTTGTTGACGAGGACGTCCAATCGTCCCAGGTCGGCGATCGCCTCCTTCGTTACCCGCTCGGGCGGGTCGGGGTACTGGAACTCGGCCTGGTAGACGAAGCATCGCCTGCCGAGCTCCTCGATCGAAGCCTTCGTCTCCATGGCCTCGGTCTGGGCGGTGGCGTAGGTGATGGCGACGTCGTATCCATTTTCCGCGAGTACCAGGGCGATGCCTCTGCCGATGCCTCGGCTGCCGCCGGTGACGAAGGCGCATTTGTGCTCGGAATCGGTCATGGCTGATGGACGCTGCCGTCGGGAAGCCGAGTCTGAGTCCAGCGGGTCACGCCGCCGTCGCAGGGGAATCGGGCGGCCAGCTTCTCGTCGATGTCCAGGCCGAGGCCGGGTCTGCCGTTGAGGTGAATATAGCCCCCGCGCAGCTCGGGGCTGCCGGGAAAGACTTCCATCAGTCTCTCGTCGATGCCTGCCCATTCCTGGATGCCGAAGTTAGGGCAGGCGAGGTCGAGGTGGACGTTCGCCGCGTGGCCGACGGGAGAGACGTCGCCCGGGCCGTGCCAGGCCGTGCGGATACCGAAGGCCTCGCACAGGGCCGCGAGCTTGCGGGCGGGAGTGATTCCGCCTATCTGGCTCGGGTGGACGCGGATGAAGTCGATGAGCCGCTCCGACACGATGCCCCTCCATTCGACCGGATTGTTGAAGAGTTCGCCCATGGCGAGGGGAACGGCGCATTGACTTCGCGCTCATGCGGAACCACTCCCACTGCTCGGGAGGAAGGATGTCCTCGAGAAAGAAGAGCCTGAAGGGTTCCAGGGACTTGGCGAGCCTGATGGCCTCGGAGGGGGCAAGTCGCTCATGGACGTCGTGCAGGAGCTCGACGTCGAAGCCGAGTTCCCCGCGGAGACGATCGAGCATCGCGACGACGGAGCGGGCGTAGCCGTCCGGATCGTAGTATGCGCCCTCCGGGGAGCCTTGCGGGGCGAATTCCCCGGCGGCCTTCCCTCCGTAGCCGCCCCATTGGACGCGGACGTGGCGCAGGCCCTGCGCCATGAAGCCGCGGACTTTCTCGGTCAGCTCGTCGAGCGTCGGAGCGTCGGCATGTCGGTATGCCGCGGCGGCCTCGCGGCACTTTCCGCCGAGGAGCTCGTACACCGGCATCCCGGCCATCTTGCCCTTGATGTCCCAGAGGGCCATGTCGACGCCCGAAATCGCGTTGTTCTCCGCCGGTCCATTGCGCCAGTAGGCGTTGTGGTTCATCGTCTGCCAGATATCCTCGATGCGGGAGACGTCCCGGCCCGCGAGGAGCGGGTCCAGGTAGTCGTCGACGAGGCAGGCGACCGCCTTGTGCCGGTAGGCCAGCGTAGCGCAGCCCAGCCCGTGCAAGCCGGGCTCCGAGGTTTCCACCTTTACGACGACGAGATTGATTCCGGCGGGCGCCGTGCATATCGCCCGCACCTTGCGAATCGTAACGACGGTCCCGGCGGTCATAGTCCGTTGTCGAAGTTCTTCGCCTCGATCTCCTTGAAATAGCGGACGGTGCCGACCTTGAGCTCCATCGTCGAGTCCTCGTCGGCCACTACGATGCCCTTCGGATGCAGCTGGAGGCAGCTTACCGTCCAGAGGTGGTTCACGCCCTCCTCGATCGCGTGCCCGAGCGCCCGCGCCTTGTTGTGTCCCGAGACGAGGATGAGGACTTCGCGCGAGTCCATGATGGTCCCCACTCCCACCGTCAGCGCGGTAGAAGGCACGTTGTCCGGATTCCCGCCGAAGAAGCGCGAGTTCATCTCCTTGGTATCCACGGTAAGCGTCTTCACACGCGTGCGCGAGGCGAGGGACGAGCCCGGCTCGTTGAAGGCGATATGGCCGTCGGCGCCGACGCCGCCGACGAAGAGATCGATGCCGCCCAACGCGCGCATCTTCCCCTCGTAGCGGGCGCATTCGGCCTCCAGGTCGGGGGCGTTGCCGTCGAGGATGTTCACGTTGGCAGGCGGAATGTCGATCAGCGAGAAGAGCTTGTCTCGCATGAAGCTGTGGTAGCTCTGCGGATGGTCCTCGGGTATCCCGACGTATTCGTCCATGTTGAAGGTCGCTACGTTCTTGAACGAGACCTTACCCTTCTCGAAGAGCCCCACGAGCTCGCGATAGGTGCCTATGGGGGAAGATCCCGTGGGAAGGCCGAGGACGAATGGCCTGTCCTTCGGCGCGGCATCGATCCGTCGGGCGATGTGGTTCGCCGCCCAGCGCGAGACGGCGTCGTAATCGGCCCTGATGACGAGACGCATGCTGTTCTCCTTAGAAGTCGTTCTTGAGAAAGCGTCCGCCTACGATCGAGGCGAGGACGCGGTAGGAGGCGTCGAATACCACGATGTCCGCCTCGTAGCCCGGGACTAGGAGCCCGCGCTTTCCGAGGCCGAGGATGCGCGACGGATTGGAGCTGGCCATCTCGATGGCGGCCTCGAGGGGGACGCCGAACTTGACGAGGTTGGCGAGCCCCTTGATCATCGTGAGGGAGGATCCGGCTATGACGTCGTCCTTCCTGCGCAGGAAAAGCCCGTCGCTGAGGTAGACATCCTCTCGATTCGCGACGAGAGGGCCTTCGTCCTGCTCGGTGGGCTTGAGCGAGTCGGTGACGAGCACGAGCTTGCTAACGGGCTTGTCGCGCATCAGCAGCTTGATCAAGCCGGGATGCACGTGCCGGCCGTCGGCGATTATCTCGCAGGACATCTCCGAGTGGATCATGATCGCGCCCACGGCTCCGGGATCGCGGTGATGCAGCCGCGACATGGCGTTGAAGAAATGCGTCGAGTGCAGGATGCCCGCCTGCATGCCCTCGAGCATGTTCTCGTAGGTCGCGTCGGTATGCCCGGCCTGGAGCACGATGCCTCGCTTGATGCAAAACAAGGCGAGCTCGCGCATGCCCTTGATCTCGGGAGCCACCGTCATGTTGCTGATGCGGCCCTTGCCGGCGGCATAAAGCCTTTCCATGAGGTCGATATCCACCGGCCTCACGAATTCGGGACGCTGGACGCCGAGCCTCGCGGGCGATATGAAGGGCCCCTCGAGATGGACGCCCATGATTCTGGCGCCCGGCTCTCGGCCCATGGCGGATACGCAGGCCGCGATGGCGGCGAGCATGTCGCCCTCGTCCATGGGGTAGATCGTAGGGCAGAAGGCCGTTACGCCGTATAGGCCGAGTCGTTCCGACATTGCCGCTATGGCGTCCGCGGAAAGGTCCTCCGTGCCGAAGCCGGAAAAGCCGTGGATGTGGCTGTCAATGAGGCCCGGTGCGATGTAGGCCCCGGCCACGTCTATTATCGCCGCGTCGGTTTCGAAGCGCTTCTGCTCGAAGCGGCGTTCGGAGAAGACGTCGCCGACGAGCCCGTCCTCTATGAGGACGGCGCATTTCTCCATGCTCGCGTAGCCGGCGAGAAGGGTTCCGTTGTGCAGTATTATCTGCGGCATCGGGGCATCATTCCCATTTCTGTCTTATGGCCTTGATTACGTCGTATATCTCGAAGAATATGCCGACGATCTCCGGGTCGAAGTGCCTGCCCGATTCCTCGCGCATGTGGTGGAGCACTCGTTCTTCCTCCCAGGCGTCCTTGTATGCCCGCTTGCTGCTGAGGGCGTCGTAGACGTCGGCCACCGCGACGATCCGCGCGGAGAGGGGGATCTCGGGGCCTTTCTTGCCCGGAATATCCGGAAGCCTTTCCAGGGATAGATCCCCGATGGCGCCCGGATAGCCCGAGCCGTCCCATTTTTCGTGATGGTTGAGCGATATCTCCCTCGCCAGGGTATCCCATTCCGAGCGAGGGTTATCGAAATAGCATGCCCCGAGCAGCACGTGCATCTTCATAAGCTCGCGCTCGGCCGCATCGAGCGGACCCGGCTTGCGCAGGATCGCGTCGGGGATGCCCACCTTCCCGATGTCGTGGAGCATGGAGGACATTTTCAGGATGTCCTGGAATTCGTCGACTTCCGATTTCGGCACGTCGTGCGCGGAGGCCCAGCGCTTGTATATCTCGACCGAGTACGAGCCGACTCGATTGACGTGAGGCTGAGTCTCCTCGGGATCCCTCATCGCCATCATCCGCACCATCTTGTAGACGACCTCGCGCAGGAGGATCGCGCGCTCGATCGCGACGCCCGCATAGAAGGCGAATTGCGAGACGATGGACCTTTGCTTGTCCGTAAACGCGAGGACCGAGCCTTCGGGACCGATGCGGTTTATCAGCTCGAGTACGCCTACGAGGTCGTTCTTGCTGCTGGTCCTCAGGGGGACGATCAGCATCGATTTCGTCTTGTACGCGGATATCTCGTCGAAATATGGGTTGAACGAATACGGGACGTCGTTCGCGAGAGCGTAGGCATCCGGGATGAGAAGGGACTCGCCCGTGGTCGCGACGTAGCCCGCCAGCGAGGTTTTATCTATGGGGACTTCGCTGTTCGAGTAGATATACTTGTTCGCGAGAAAATCGTTGCGGAAAAGCGTGTCGTTCTGCACGTAGCTGAATTTGAGCCTGCCGCCCTCGACCAGGAAAATGGATCCCGCGTCCGCGGAAGCGAAAGAGCGCGTCTCGAATAGGATGCTATCGAGGAGGGTCGAGAGGTCGCGAATGTGATGGAGCCGCTCGAGCTTGACGAGGATGTCGTTGAGCTCCCTGGCGTCCGAGCTTTCGCCCAGCGATTCACTCATAAGGTCTCCCGGTCGCGGTCTCGGCGCGACGTATTTATTTGGCCGCCGAGCCGGTCGGGGCGGTCGCTCCCGCCGCCGGGGCCGGGGGCCGCAGCGAATTACGGATATCGGCGATGACGCCGAACACTTCGTTGTCCGGGGAAAGCGCTACCTTGAAATGCGCCTCGGCCGCGTCGAGCGCCTTGAGCGCTCCGGCCTTGTTCTCATCCGAGGTGCCCTCCTGCGACAATAGCACGGCGAGGTAAAAATCGAGGGTGCCGATCGTCATATCGTCGGTGCTTTTGGCGATATTGCGATCGAGAAAGTCCCTGGCCTCCGCATTGTCGCCGGCGGCGAACCAGGTCGAGACGAGGGAACGCACTACATTGGGGTTGGAGCCGTAACGGGGGACGAGGCCGTCTGCCGCCGCGGCCGCCGCGGCCTTATCGCCCGTCTGAACGGCGATCATATGGCGTAAGATCCCCGAAGTCGGCGAGCCCGGATAGAACTTGTCGGTAAGCGCGTAATACCCCTCGGCCTTGGCGCCGTCGCCTAGCTCCGCCGCGGTCCGGGCGCCTAGGGCTATCGCGTCGATCCGCGAAGAATCTTCGCCGTAGCCCTCGATGGCCTTGTCGACCTCCACGATGGCCTCGGTCTTTTTGCCCCTATACCTGAGGCTCAAGGCGTAGCTGTAATGGATCTTCGCGTTCTTGGGATCGAGCGCGATCGCCTCATTGAACAGCGGGTCCGACTCGTCGCCGCGATCGAGGCGCACGAGGGACTCCGCCTGATTGACGAGGCTCACGCGATCGAAGACGCCGGCACCGTAGGCCTTCGCGTATTGCTCGACGGCCTTTTTGAGTATCTCGTCGTCGGCGATGGACCAATGCCCCGAAAAGCGCCCGATGACATCATAATAATAGTCCCCGAGCTCCTTCGAGAGGATGCCGGGCGCCGAGATGCCCTTCGCCGCCTGCGCGTCGGCGAGGGCCGGGGGATCGAAGGCGAAAGGCGCGTAGTCGCCTTCGCTGTTCCTGAGAGTCTCCAAATCCTGGCCCTCCTCGAGGTCGGCAAGGGAGAAGGAGCGATCCATGTCCGTTCGGATCGCGCCCCGGAGGACAAGGCTGATTTTCATCGCGAGAGCGAAGGGATCGACGTTGCCTTTATCGAAATCGTCTATCGCCTGAAAGGCCGACTTCCATTTGCCTTGCGACGACAGGATCGCCGCCCGCTCGAGGGCGGCGCGGCATGTCTCGGAAGCCGCGCCGTAGGGCTTGAGGAATTGAGCCGTATCCGCCGCCGATTCGGCGGGAGCGGCGGCGGGAGCGGCAACAGGCGGAACCGCGGCTTCTTGGGCGAGCGCCGGGGCGCCGGAAAGGATGATGGCGACGGCCGTAGCCGAAGCGAAGGCCGAAAGTCGCTTCATGATTACTCCTCGTGAAAGCCGCGATAGCGGACTCTTGTCATGCTTAACGGTATCCGCGGCAGCTTGGGGAGTCAAGGCTACCCGGTTCTTCGAATTGGATTCAATGTCTCGATTTAGTCGGCCCTTCAGTGAGCCGGGCGATCGCCTTAGCTTGCCGAAGGAGCTTTCGTTCGGGCATACTCGATCCAGAATGAGCGAGAGGAAGAGGCCGTCCGGAATCGCGCCGTCCGCGCGGGAAGAAGATAGGCCTATGGCCGGCGCCCTGCTCGTCGAGCGTCTGGCCCTGCTCGTCGAGCGGTGGAGAACGAGCCGTTATCCCACGCCTTATCCCGAGCCGTCCGGCAAGCTGACCCGGAGGGAAATCGAAGCTGCGGGCGCCGCCCTCCTCGCCCTCCAGCGCGGTCTCACGGGCGACCGCGGACTGGCGGGAAGGGCCTATATGGACGACCGGGAGCTTCTCGGCGCATATCTCCTCTATTACTGGCCCGTTTCCTACATGCAAGTGTCGATCTCCCTGGTCGAACGACCTTTTTCGCCGCGACGGGTCCTCGACCTCGGCTCAGGCCCGGGCCCGGCCTCGGCGGCCCTGATAGACGCATCCCGCTCCGCCTCCGACGTTTCGAGTATCGAAGAACTGGTTCTCGTAGACGATTCGAGCAGGGCTCTCGATCTGGCCGAATCGATCATCGCCGGCGGTTCGCGCAGACCCGGGCGTATCGAGAAGTCGGTACTCGACCTCGAATCGGATGCGGAGCTTCCCGAAGGTCCTTTCGACCTCATCGTGGCGGCGCATTGCCTCAATGAGCTTTGGCGACTCGAGGCCGATGCCCCGAAGCGAAGGGAAGGCCTGATCCGCCGCGCCGCCGAGCGCCTCGCCCCCGGAGGTCGAATCCTTCTCGTGGAGCCCGCCCTCCTCGCTACCTGTCGCGACCTGATCGCCCTGCGCGATGCGCTCGTGTCGAGCTCCTGGCGCGTGTTCGGGCCCTGTCCCGGCTCCTTCGCCTGTCCGGCCTTCGCCGCGGGCCCGGAGCGGAGTTGCCATGTCCAGGCGCCCTGGACTGCGCCGGAGATCGTAGCCTCCCTCGCGAAGGCGGCCGGCCTCGACAGGACCTCGGTCAAATTCGCCTATTTCTTCCTCTCGCCCGAGCCGGCGCCCGAGGGGGGGCCGTCCCAAGCGCGCCGCGTCGTATCCGATCAGATGCTCAACAAGGCGGGCCGCCTCCGCTACGTTCTCTGCGGCGAAGGCAGGCTCGAGACCATTTCGGCTCGAGGCGACGACGCTGGGGCCGCGGCCAAGGGCTTCATGAGCCTTCGCCGCGGAGATACCCTCGTTGCCCGCGGCCTCGAATCGAGAGAAGGCGGCGGGTATGGACTCCTTCCCGATTCCGAGCTCGACCTCCGAACCCGCGCGCCCGAGGCTTCGTCGTGAACTTCGAGTCGCTGCGCTCTTCCATCGAACAAGGGGCCAGGCTGGAATTCGCTCGCTCCGGCGGCCCCGGTGGCCAAAACGTCAACAAGGTCAACTCCAAGGCTATAGCTCGGATTCGGCTGGACGAGCTGCGCGGCCTCTCCGCGGCCGAGTCGGCCATGGCCGCCGAGCGTCTGGCGACCAGGCTGACTACATCGGGAGAGCTTGTCGTTCAGTCCGATGAAGAGAGGGATCAGGTCCGAAACCGCGCGTTGGCCCTTGCGCGCCTTTTCTCCCTGATCGCGGGGGCCGCCCGACTTCCGAAGCCTCGCAAGGCCACCAAGCCGACCAGGGCATCGCGAGAGCGAAGGCTCGCGTCCAAGCGGTCTCGCTCGGCCTCCAAGAAGCTCAGGCGCAGGCCGGACGATCCATGATTTTTTCTAGGTATAGCCCCTGTCGCTGATCGGTTAGCGGAGTATAATGATTCCCCGACGCCGCTATGATCGGCTCCCATTCGCAAAGGCGCCGGGAAAAACGATGAGTAATGAAGACGGTAGAGGAATCCAGCTCTCCTCGCTCATCGATACCGCCAAGCCCCGATCGATACTGGCCGACGCAAAGCTATTCTATAAGGCGAATTATCCCAAAGTAGACTTAAAATCTATTGATAAGGCTTTCCTTCTTACCAAGCGCCTCTACGATGGTAGATACCCCGGCTACCTTGCCTGCGCGGTTGGCTATCACGACTATGTCCATAGCGTCGCCGTATTCGCGGCGACATCGCGGCTCCTGGACGGTTGCGAGCTCTCCGGCTTGTCGATCGGGCCCGAGCGCGCGGCGGAAACCCTCACGGCGGCCCTTCTCCACGACACCGGATATATCCGCGAGGAGGGCGACGAGGCGGGTACCGGAGCCCAATATACGAAAACGCACGTCGACAGGTCCGCGAACTTCGTCCGTCGAGAGGGCAAAGCCTTCGGCCTAAGCGACGAGGCGGCCGAAAGGGTCTCGCGGATGATCCTCGCCACCGACCTGGCACGCCCCTTGGAAAGTCTCGTTTTCGGAGACGAAGGCGAGAGGAGAGGCGCCCTGGCGCTCGCGGCGGCCGACCTCCTGGGCCAGATGGCCGATAGGGTCTACCTGGAAAAGCTGCTATTCTTGTACTACGAATTCCGCGAGGCGGGGATAGTCGGCTATGACAGCGCTTTCGATATCCTCAAGAAGACGGCGGGGTTCTACAAGTCGACCAAAGCGAGGCTCGATGGCCCTCTAGGCTCGGTTTCGACGAAGGCGAGGGACCACTTTTCCGCGCGCCTCGGAATCGCGGGGGACCTCTACCGCGAAGCCATCGAGCGGCAGATGGCCTACCTCGATTCGATCATCGCGGACGACAGCGGTAATTTCCGCACGAAGCTCAAGCGGATGGATTTCGAGGCGATAGAAAATCGCCGCTCGAGCATCGCTCGGGGCTTTGCCTGACGCTACGCTCGGGCTTCGCCAAACGCTGCGCTAGGGCTTCGCCAAACGCTGCGCTAGGGCTTCGCCTCGTAGAGGGAAAGATAGGCCGCCATCTCCGCGGGGTCGATGCCCGGCTCGAATCCGAGTCCCGCGGCGGCCACGCGATAGCCGCCTACGGAGTCATCGGCATCGCCGGTGCCTAAGCCGATGCCGAGAGCCTTGCCGATCGCCTTCGCGAGGACGTCTTCTATATATATACTGCCGGCCTTCGCCTCGCGCCTCGTCGTAAAGGTAAAGGCCTCGGCGTTCAACAGGATATCTGACTCCACGATATCGCCTGACGCATCGAGGTAAACCTGGCTCCATGTCACGGAGTCTATCGGCAGCTCTTTGGGCCAGCGCTTCATCATGACGACCATGTTACGGCCGTCTCGCGCGATACGGCCCGGAGCCTTTCCTCCGTACGTGAACTTGAATATCGTCGCGTCCGACCAAAGCTGGAAACTCTCGCGTACCGCGAGCTCGACGGCGTCGTCGGCGTCTTGGTCGAGGAAATAGGTGATGGCCCTATCGGCGCGGCGGTGGAGGCCGGGGGGCGGGGCCGCGAGGCGCTCGCGATGGCAGGAAGACGAGGCGAGGACTACCGAAACGATGGCCGCGAATAGACGGTACTTCATGCGAGAAGTATAGGCTCAAAGAAGCCGGAAAGGGAGATGGCCGCTTCCCGCCGGGCCTCGACCGACGATCCTTGCCCAGAAGCTCGTCGCTGCCTATACTGCCCTGCAAATCAGGGGATGAACATGAGCGACAAAGGAATCGGCATCGGACTCGCGGGCGCAGGCACGGTAGGCGGCGGGGTCGTCAAGGTCTTTCGCGAACGAGAGGGGTTCTTCCGGCGGGAATTGCGGCTTCCCCTACTCCTTTCGCGCATCGTGGACGCGGAGGCTTCTCGCTTCGCGAAGCTGCCGACGGGCGATGCCCTTTGTTCCGCTCGGCTGGGCGATATCCTGGAAGATCCCGACATCGGAATCGCCATCGAGCTGATCGGCGGGACCGGGATCGCGAGGGACTTCATCCTCGCGGCCCTCGCGAAGGGCAAGCATGTCGTTACGGCGAACAAGGCCCTTCTGGCCCTGCACGGCCCCGAGATATTCGAGGCGGCCGAGCGCCACGACGTTTCGGTCTACTTCGAAGCGGCTGTCGGGGGCGGCATGCCGGTCATCAAGACGATCCGCGAGGCGATGGTCGGAAACCACGTCAGCTCGGTGAAAACCATCATCAACGGCACCTGCAACTACATACTCACCCGCATGACGGCGCGAGGGCTCTCCTTCGCCGAGGCGCTGGGGGAGGCCCAGGCGAAGGGATACGCCGAGGCTGATCCGACCCTCGACGTCGGAGGCGGCGATTCGGGCCATAAAGTCGCCATACTCGCGTCGCTCCTCCATGCGGGATTCGTCCCCTTCTCGGAATTGAGCATAGAAGGCATCTCCGAGCTGACGCCCGAGGATATCGAATACGCCGGCGAGCTCGGGTACGTGGTCAAGCTCCTGGGAATCATCGAGAGGGAAGGGGACGAAGCCCCGATCGAGGCCCGAGTCCATCCGTCGATGCTCAAGAAGGGACACATCCTCGCCTCCGTTTCCGACGCCTTCAACGCCGTACTCC
Source organism: uncultured Spirochaetota bacterium (assembly GCA_963778775.1). Classification (GTDB taxonomy): domain Bacteria; phylum Spirochaetota; class Spirochaetia; order Treponematales; family Rectinemataceae; genus UBA1306. The sequence continues at coordinate 25,165 of CAVZVX010000191.1, forward strand.
TGCGCGGGAGCAACGTCGGCGACGTCCTTCTCTACGGGAAGGGCGCCGGCGAGCTGCCGACCGCGTCCGCGGTCATGAGCGACATAGCCGACGCGGCCAGGGACATCTTGGGGGACACTCCTCGGCGGATGTCCATGGACTACTATCGCGAGTCCAAGCGCCTTCCCCTCAAGCCGCTCGACGAGCACGTGTCCCGCTACTACCTCCGCTTCTCGGTCGTCGACAGGCCGGGGGTCCTGGCATCCATCGCGTCCATCTTCGGCAAGCACTCCATCTCGATTGCCTCCGTCGTCCAGCGCGAGGCCATCGAGGGACAGAGCATACCCGTGATCTTCCTCACCCACGAGGCCGTCGAGGCGAATCTCCGCGCCGCCCTCGCCGAAATAGCGGCGATGGATTTCAACCGCGCGGTCACTCAGGTGATCAGGATGGAGGACTAACGGAAGGGCCCCGAGGCGAGGATCGCCTCGGGGCCCTTCCCGACTCGCCTAACCGCCGCGGATCACTTCAAATACAGCGGCTTCGATTCATAATGCGTATGCAGGAGCTCGTGGGCCTTGTGGCTGCCGGGCGCCTCGAGGAATTCGGCGTACACCTGCTTGATGTATGGATTCTGATGCGAGCAGCGGTACTCGGAAGCCTCGTCGGCATCGTATATGCCTCGAATCCTCATCTTGCGGACGTCGTCGGTGCAGCCATAGGGCTGCCCGCCCCCGCCGATGCAGCCGCCGCGGCAGGCCATCACCTCGATGAAGTGCCACGGAACGTCCTTGCCCTCTGCCTTGGCCTTCCTGACCATATCGAGGACCTGGGCGATGTTCCCCATCTGGTGGGCGACCGCCACGCGGATCTCCGTGGCGCCGATGTGGACGCTCGCCTCCTTGATGCCCGAGATCCCTCGGACGCCGGTAAAGTTGACGTCCTTGAGGTCGGTGCCGGTAAGGAGGTTGTAGGCGGTACGCAAGGCAGCCTCCATGACGCCGCCGGTGGCCCCGAAAATGACGCCGGCGCCGGTGTTCGGCCCGAGCGGGCTGTCCGGTTCGGACTCGGGCAGGTTGAGCAGGTCGATGCCGGCCTGCTTGATCATGCGCGCGAGCTCGCGGGTCGTCAGCGTGACGTCGACGTCCTTCTGGCCCGAAGAGTACATGGTCTTGTCGCGGCCGTTCTCGTACTTCTTGGCCGTGCAGGGCATAATCGATACCGAATAGATCTTGGCGGGGTCGAGGGCGGACTTATGCGCGTAGTAGGTTTTCACCATCGCGCCCATCATCTGCTGGGGGCTCTTCGCCGTCGAGAAATTGGGGATCATGTCGCCGTAGTACTTCTCGAGATAGTCGACCCATGCGGGGCAGCAGCTCGTGATGAGGGGTATGTCGCCTTCGCCCTTCGTGAGCCGCTTAACGAGCTCCGTCCCCTCCTCCATGATGGTCAGGTCGGCGGCGAAGTTCGTGTCGAAGATCGCGTCGAAGCCGAGGCGGCGCAGGGCGGTATAGATCTTCCTGGTGAGGTTGGTCCCCGGAGGCAGGCCGAAGGCCTCGCCGAGGGCTACGCGAACCGCGGGCGCGATTTGGACCACGCAGGTCTTGGCCTCGTCGCCGGTCTTGAGGAGGGCGTCCCAGACCTCCGCGGTCTGGTCGTTCTCGTAGATGGCGCCGACGGGGCAGTGCGCCGAGCACTGGCCGCACTTGATGCAGGGGCCCTCACCGAGCTTGACGTCGCCGGCGGGGGCGATGCGTGTCTTTTCGCCCCGGCCCAGGAATTCGATCGCCCAGACGTTCTGCATCTCCTGGCAGACCTTGACGCAGCGCCCGCAACGGATACATTTGTCCGGATTCAGGATGAGGGAGCCCGTGGAAGTATCGATCGGGATGTTCCTGATCTTCTTGGGGAAGGGCTGCTCGCGTATGCCGAACTCGGCGGCCAGGCGCTGGAGCTCGCATTCCTGATTGCGCGGGCAGGCCAGACAGTCGTCCGGATGGGTGGATAGGATGAGCTCGATTACCGTCTTTCTCGTCTGAACGAGCTCGGCGTCGTTGGTGACGATGTCCATGCCCTCGTCGATGGGCGTGCAGCAGGCGCGTATCAGCTTGGGGCTCTTGCCGTTCTTGACCACGCAAATGCCGCAGGCGGCCCAGGGCTCGAGGTCGTCGTTGACGCAGAGGGTCGGGATCTTCACCTCGACCTTGCGCGCGGCGTCGAGGATCGTGGTACCCTCGGCCACCTGGACCGGGATGCCGTTTATTTTCGCGTTGACCATTTCGCTCGTCTCCTTAGTTCTTGACGACGGCGCCGAACTTGCATGCCTTGAAGCACTCGCCGCACTTGATGCATTTGGACTGATCGATGACGTGGGCCTTCTTCGGCTCCCCCGCGATGCAAGGCACGGGGCACTTGCGGGCGCAGAGGTGGCAGCCGATGCACTTGACGGGATCGATCGAGTAGACCACGAGGTCCTTGCACTTGCCCGCGCGGCACTTGCGGTCGCGGATGTGCTCGAGGTACTCCTCCCGGAAATGCCTGATGGTGGAGAGCGTGGGATTGGCCGCCGATCCGCCCAGCATGCAGAGCGAGGCCTTCGTCATTGCCTTGCCGATCTTCTCGAGCTTGACGAGGTCGTCCTCGGTGCCATTGCCCCTGGTGATCTTCTCGAGGATGTCGTGCATCTGGCTGGTGCCGATCCGGCAGGGGGCGCACTTGCCGCAGGACTCGTCGACGCAGAAGGCCATGTAGAATTTCGCGATGTCGACGACGCAGTCGTCCTCGTCCATGATGATCATCCCGCCCGAGCCCATCATGGAGCCGAGAGCGCTGAGGCTCTCGTAGGTGATGGGCTCGTCGAGGCTCTCGGCGGTGATGATGCCTCCGGAAGGACCTCCAGTCTGGACGCCCTTGAACTTCTTCCCGCCCTTGATGCCGCCGCCGACGTCGTAGATGATCTCGCGCAGCCTCGTGCCCATGGGAACCTCGACGAGGCCCGAATTGGCTATCTTGCCCGTCAACGCGAAGGTTTTGGTCCCTTTCGACTTCTCGGTCCCGATTTTCGAATACCATTCGGCGCCCTTGGTCATGATCACGGCGACGTTCACGTAGGTCTCGACGTTGTTGATGACGGTAGGCTTCTTCCATAGGCCTTGGATGGCGGGGAAGGGCGGCTTGGGCATCGGCATGCCGCGCTTGCCCTCGAGGGACTGGAGGAGGGCCGTCTCCTCGCCGCAGACGAAGGCGCCCGCGCCCAGGCGGATATCCAGGTCGAAGTCGACGCCCGATCCCAGTATGTTCGTTCCGAGCAAGCCGTACTCCTTGGCTTGCTTGATCGCTATCTTCAGGCGCTCGATGGCGAGGGGATACTCGGCGCGGATGTAGATATAGCCTTGCTTGGACCCGATGGTATAGCCGCAGACGGTCATCGCCTCGATAAGAGAGTGGGGGTCGCCCTCGATCGTGGAGCGGTTCATGTACGCGCCGGGGTCGCCCTCGTCGGCGTTGCATACGACGTATTTAACTTCTCCGGGAGCCTTGCTCGTGAGGTCCCACTTGAGCCAGGTAGGAAATCCGGCGCCTCCCCGGCCGCGGAGGCCCGAGGCCTTGAGCTCGTTCACCACGTCGGCCGGCTTCATCTTGAAAAGCGCCCTCTCGAGGCCGGAGTAGCCGTCGCGAGCGATGTATTCTTCGATATTCTCCGGGTTGATCACGCCGCAGTTGCGCAATACGACGCGGAACTGCTTCTGGTAAAACTCGATGTCCTCGATCTTGACCGTATCGAAGGCCTTGGCGTCCTTCTTGTAAAGCAGGCGCTTGACCTCGCGCCCCTTCACCACCTGCTCGGCGATGATCTCCTTGGCGTCCTCGGGCCGTACCTCGACATAGAAGGACTCTTGGGGGAGGACCTTCACGATCGGTCCCTTCTCACAGAAGCCGAAGCAGCCGGTCTTTACGATCTGGACGTCGTTCTTGACTCCTTGCGTCTCGGCTTCATGGACGAGGGCTTCGTAGATGCCCATCGCGTTGCTCGACTCGCAGCCCGTGCCGGAGCAAACGAGGATGAAATTCTTGTACGCCATCTCTTCCTCCGCCTTACTGCTTCATGATGTCGGCCGCGGGCCGATCGAAGATATGGTCGTCGAGAAGTTTCTTGTCGACGAGATGCTTCGTCACGAGCTCCTTCGCGAAGTCGTAGGTCATCTTGCCGTAGATGACGGTGGGCATGCCCGGCGCGACCACCTCGACGGTGGGCTCGACGTAACAGAGGCCCATGCAGCCCGTTTGCCTGATTATCACCTGGTCGCCCAAGCCGGCCGCGTTCACTGCCTCCACGATCGCATCGAAGGTCCGCTTCGCGCCCGCCGCGATGCCGCAGGTGCCCATGCCCACTATTACCTGGATTTCCTTGCCGTCCACTTCGCGGCGGGTCAAATCCCGCTTCTTTTCCTCTCGGAGCTTACGCAGCTGTTCGAGGGTCATCTTCGCCATGTATCCGTCTCCTTTCGTTCATTCGTCGTATTCCAGCGAGGCCAGGTAGTCCTTGAGCAGGGCCAGGGACGACGCCCGCTCGAGACCGCCTACCGCCTCGGATATCTCGCTCCGCCTGAGCTCGTAGGAACCCCGCGGGCCCCTGCGCCGCAGCAGCATCTCGTGATCGCCGGGAAGGCAGAGGAGGCCGAGCATAAGGGAGGGGAGGTCCCCGACCGGAGGACTGTCGACGCTCGCCGAGGGGAAGGCGAACTCGACCTTCGTCCCTTCGCCCTCCGCCGATTGGATAGCCCAATTCCCTCCCGCCGCGTCGACCGCCTGGACCAGGAAGGGCAAACCCAGGCCGACCTTTCGCAGGGGATGCTTGGTCCCGTCCGTATAGAAGGGATCCAGCGCTCTTGCCTTTCCGTTTGCCGTCATGCCTTTCCCGTCGTCGCGGACGCTGACCCGGATGCCCTTCTCGGACTCGTCCAGATCCATTACCACCTCGCGAGGCCCGGCCTCGACCGCGTTCTGCGCGATGTCGAGGACGTAATCGTCGAGGCAGTAATGCATGCCTAGATGGCCCTGTATTTGGCGACGATCTCGGGGAGCTCGTCCTTGGTGACTTTGCCGAAAACCTCGTTTCCGATCATAAGGACGGGAGCGAGGCCGCAGCAGCCGAGACAGCGCACTTCGTCGATGCTGAAGAGACCATCGTCCGTCACCTCGTCGCCCTTTATATTGAGGATCGTACGGGCCTCGTCGATGAGGTCCTGGGAGCCCTTGAGGTAGCACGCAGTGCCAAGGCAGATGGCGAGCTTGTGCTTGCCGGGCTTCTTGGTCTTGAAGTAATGATAGAAGGTGATGACGCCGTAGATCTTCGCGAGAGGAAGACCGATAGTACGCGAGAGTCTTTCCGCCGCTTCCCGCGGTATGTAGGAGAATTCCTCCTGTATGCGGTGAAGCATCATGATGAGGCTTCCCGGCTTCGTCTTCCACTCGTCGATGTAAGCGGCGAGTTCCTTGGAGAACTCGATCTGTGCCATCTGCATTCACTGACCCCCATAGATAAAAAAATATCGATATTTTGTTGTCGACATTATATGAAAACAGCCAATGAGTGGCAATAGTGTAGCCTGAGCGCCGTTTTTCCTCCTTTCGGAGTGATGCAGCTAGCGTATATACTGAGCTATGAGAACGAAATACCGTTCTGAGGAAGGATTCATGGGCGACAAGCTGAGCTTCGGCGTCGACTGGTATCCCGAGCAATGGGACGAAAGGTTGTGGGTCTCCGACGCGGACCGCATGAAGGCTTTTGGCGTGGACGTCGTGCGCATGATGGAATTCGCGTGGTCCGTGCTGGAGCCCGAGAAGGGCCATTACGATTTCTCGCTCTTCGACCGGGCCATCGGGGTCCTGGCCGGTCAGGGCATAGACGTTATCCTCGGAACGCCCACGGCGACTTTCCCTGTCTGGCTCCTCGACGAAGGCGAGGTCCTCCAGGTGGCGCGGAACGGGATGCGGCGCGACTTCGGCACCAGGCGCATGGGCTGTTTCAACAGCATCGCCTATCGCGAGGCCTCGCGGCGGATCGTGCGGGCCTGCGCCGAGCGCTACGGGAAGGACCGGCGCGTCGTCGGCTGGCAGGTGGATAACGAGTTCGGCCACGAGGGTTCCGACCGATGCGTCTGCGACGCCTGCAAGGCGGCCTGGCATGCGTGGCTCGTCGAGCGCTACGGCGACGCGAAAGCGATGAACGCCGAGTGGGGCAACGTCTTCTGGGGGACGAGCTACTCGCGCATCGACCAGGTCCCAGTGCCACGCGACCAGGTATCGGCGCATTTCAATCCCGGACTCCTCCTCGATTACGACCGCTTCTGCTCCGACTCGGCGACGGCCTATCTTGACGAGCAGGTGGCGATCCTGCGCGGGACGATACGCCCCGGGGCCTTCGTGACGACCAACCTCTACCCCCCGCCGATGTCCAACGCGATCGACCTCGAGCGCTTGACCCGCGACATGGATTTCGCCAGCTGGGACAACTATCCCGTTTGGGGCGACCAAGACGAGCCGCTTCCTTATGTGGCCCAAGCTCTCGCGGAGTCCTACATCCGGGGGCTCTCGGACAGGAATTTCACGGTGATGGAATCCTTCTCCGGATTCCAGGGCCAGGTCTGCCTGGGCTACCTGCCGCCCGAGCGCCAGGCGGCCCTTTGGACCAATCAGGCCATAGCCCGAGGCGCGGACCGCATCCTCTACTTCCGTTGGAGGACGGCGCCCTACGGCCAGGAGCAGCTCTGCTACGGACTTTTCGACACCGACGACGCCGGGACCGCGCGCGCGAGGGTCCTCTCCGAAAACGTCGGCGACATCAAGGCCTCCTTCTCTCGCTTCGCTGCGACGCCGATGGAGAGCCCGGCCTGCCTGGTCTACTCGAAGGACGATGCTCGCGTCCTGACCGAGCAGTACCTGTCCAAGGGCCTCTATCTGAAGCCCGTGGAGTGGGCGCAGGCCGGCTACGACATGGAGATGATCAAATGGTTCGCCCCTTATGTCGTCTTCAACGTCAACGCCGACGTCAAGAGCGTCGATTCGGTCGAGATAGAGCGGTACAAGGTCATCAGCCTGCCCCTCTACCAGATGGCCGACCCCGATCTCGTCGCTCGGTTGGACACCTGGGTCAGGAAAGGCGGCCGGCTCGTGCTCGGCTACCGTTCCGGCACGCGCGATAGGCGAAACTGGAACGTGGACCGGCCGCTCCCCGGCCTCTTCTCCGAGATGGCCGGCATCCGCGTCCCGCGATTCGAGTCCCTCAACTCGGGCAAGGCGGGCATCAGGGTCGGATTGGTCCCCGCAAAGGGCGAGGTCTGGGCCGACATCATCGAGCCCATGACGGCCAGGCCCATCGCCGTATGGGCGGACCGGCGCAAGTTCTATTCCGGCCTTCCCTGCGTAACGGTGAACGAGCGGGGCGACGGCAGAGTCTGGTACGTCGGTACGAGTCCCGATCCCCTCGGCATGTTTCTCCTCTATCGGCGTATCCTCAAGGACGCGAAGGTCGGCGCCGCGTTCCGAGGCATGGGAATCGAGGTAGTCGAAAGGCGTACCGACGAAGGGGGAAAAGTGAAGGTGATCCTCAACCACAATGCCAGGGCCAAGCGGGTCCTCGGAAAGCGGATTCCGCCCTTCGGCTGGGAGGTGCTTGGATGAGCGAGTCGAGAGAGCCGGAGTCTGCCTCGGTCCTCAACGAACGCGGCATCGGTCTGACGGCGGGAGAGCGCTACGAGGAGGCCATCGAGGCCTTCGACCGCGCCCTCGAGCTGGAGCCGAACAACGCCGGCCTGCGGTACAACAGAGGCGAGGCTTATCGCCGGGCGGGGCGCGCGGCCGAGGCCCGAGCCGACCTCGAGGCCGTCCTGGCGGCCGAGGGCGAATCGCCCGATATCCTGCTCGCCCTCGGCCTCGTGGCCTACGAGGCCGACGAGTTCGACGCGGCCGTCTCTCGCTACGAGCGAGCCCTCGTCCTCAAATCCGACTATCCCGAAGCCTGGAACGATCTCGGCGTCGTGGCGTTCCGTCGCGGCGAGTACCGAAAAGCGGGCGAAGATTTCAAGAAGGCAGTGGCCCTCGCTCCCGGCTACGCCGAAGCCTGGCTCAACCTCGCGGACAGCTATTCGGAGCTTGGCATGGAACGGGAGCGGCGCGAGGCCTTGACGAAGGGCAAGGCCTCGGGCGCGCGAAGCGAAGACGAGGAATAGGACTGGATCGAAGAGGCGTCCCATGCCGGATCGAGGCGATTGTCTTTCCCGGCCGCTTGCCGTATCATTGCCTTGTATGACCGAAGTCCAGATAACGACGATCGACGAGGATCAGCTCGATACGGTGCTCGCTCTCGACGTAGAATTCGCCGGCGAGATGATCTTTTCCAAGCCGCTCATGATAAAGGGCAAGGTATCGGGCATCGTGCGTTCCGAGAGTGACCTGTATATCGACGAAAAGGCGATCGTCGAGGCGGACATCCTGGCCAACGTCGTTTCAGTCAAAGGCAGCGTCAAGGGCAACATCTCGGCGCGCGAGAAGGTCGAACTTTTTGCCTGCGCCTCCGTCGACGGCGACGTCACGGCTCCCCAGATTACCATGGAGACCGGCTGCCGCTTCAACGGCGCCTGCCGCATGATCGCCCCGCAGGTCGATGGCAAGGCTTAAGGCCTTCGCCGTCTTCGCGTTGGCGGCCTTCGCGGTGGCTTCCTCGCCGGCGCAGGATAGGCCCGATGCCCTCAGGCTCTACGTAGACGGCAAATACGAGGACGCCCGCCGCGCCTGCATCGCCGAGATCGCGGCGACCCCCGACGACGTAGAGTCTTACGTCGTGCTTTCGTGGTCTCTCGTCGCGCTCGGCCGCTATGCCGACGCGGAGAACTACGCCCTGAAGGGCTATTCCCTCAGGCGCGATCCCCGCTTGACCGAAACCCTCGGCGAGACCGCCTACTTCCTCGGCCGCAACGATGCGGCGCTGCGCAATTTCCAGAACTACATCGGAGCCGTCAGCGAGGGAGGTCGAGTCGGGACGGCCTATTATTACATGGGCGAGATATACCTGCGCCTGGGTCGCTTCAGCCACGCGGACATAGCCTTTTCCACGGCCCTCCAGTACGAGCCGGACAGCGCCAAGTGGTGGACCAGGGCCGGCTACGCCCGCGAGAGGAATGGGGACAAGGTGCATTCGCTAGAAGCCTACCGCAAGGCTCTTTCGATAGATCCGCATTTCCAGGACGCCGCCGACGGGGAGAGCCGCGTTTCCCTAAGACTGCATTGACGTTGGTCCTCAAGGTCGCGTTTCATACCCTCGGGTGCAAGCTCAACCAGCTCGAGACCGAGTCTTTCGCCGACGCCTTCGGCCGCGCCGGCGCTACCGTCCTGCCTCTCGATTCCGAGGAGGGCGACGCGGACTTCATCGTCATCAATACTTGCACCGTCACCGGCAAGGCCGAACAGAAAGCCCGCCGGATCGTCCGCCGGGCCCTCCAAAGGAATTCCTCTTCCTTCGCCATCATTACCGGATGCTATGCCCAGGTCGAGGCTGAGGCCCTCGCCGCCCTCGACGAGCGCATTCTCGTCCTGCCGGGCGGAAGGAAGGAGGCGCTGCTCGGCCTGCCGGAATGGCTCCGCTCTCGGGAAGAGGGCGATGGCGACCTGCTGGCCCGGCTCCGCGAATGGCTCTCGGGCCTGGCTTCCGGCGCGGAGGATGGGGAAGGACGGTTCGCCTATGTACCGGAAGCCTTCGCTTTTCATTCGAGGCCGGCGCTCAAGATCCAGGATGGTTGCGACAATTCCTGCGCCTACTGCCGCGTGCGGATCGCGCGGGGACGGTCGACTAGTCTTCCGGCGACGAAAGCGCTCGCCCGCGCCCTCGCCCTCGAGGAAGCGGGCAGCGCGGAGATCGTCCTCACGGGCGTGAATCTTTCGCAGTATCGCGACGGAGACGTCGATTTTCCCGCCCTCTTGAATCTCCTCCTGTCGGGAACCGAGCGCATAGCGTTCCGCCTTTCTTCCTACGAGCCGGACCGGATCGATGGAGCCTTTCTCGATGCCTTCGCCGATCCTCGGGTCCGCCCCCATGTCCATCTTGCCGTGCAATCGGGCTCCAACGAGGTCCTCGCCGGCATGGGCCGAAGATACGGCAGCGCCGAGGTCGCCGCCGCCGTAGAGGCGCTGCGCCGCGTCAGGCGCGATCCATTCGTCGCCGCCGATATCATCGCGGGTTTTCCGGGCGAGACCGAGGCCGAAGCCGGTAAAACTCTGGATCTCGCTCGCTCCTGCGATTTCGCCTGGATTCACGCCTTCCGATTTTCCCCTCGACCGGGGACGAGGGCGGCATCCATGCCGGGGCGCGTGCCCGAGCGTCTCGCGGGCGAGCGGGTCGAAGCCCTTCGCGATCTCGGACGAGCGGGTCGCGACGCCTATGTGCGGCGTTGGACTGGCACCGATGTCTCGGCCGTCATCGAAGACGCGCGGGGCGTCGGATCGACCAGAGCCACCGCCGAAAACTACCTTAAGCTCGGTATTCTCGGTCTCTCGAGCGGGATGCATTCCGGCCAAAGCATCCTTTGCCGAATCGATGGCGGGCGAGCCGGCTCGGCGACCGGGGACTTCGATGCGTTCGCATCGTATATCCGCGCCGGGGCGCCGACTCGTTCTTGAAAAATCTCCAAAATGCGCTATGTTGTAGTTTCTGAGCGCGGAGGTTTCAATGAGGCGGACGATTGCGGCGATCTCGATCCTCGCCCTTCTTCCCCCTCTCCTCTTTATCTCTTGCGATCAAATGTTCTCCAACAATCTGTTCGCCGGTTTGACGCATCAGAAGTTGAGCTCCTCTACTGTCGCGACGATGAGTCCCGCTCAAGTGGAGGCGCTTACCGAATCAGCCGACTCGATGTCGCAGCTCGCTGCCGACCCGAGCGCCAAGGCCGCGGCCCTGGCGAAGCTGCAGACGGCGTATGACGCGGCCCCGACAAGCGCGTCGGGACAAGCGGCGGCGATCGCAGCGGCCGATATTTCCATAAAAACGGTTCCCGATGCCGCCCAGTTCGCGGCGACGGCCATCAGCCTGGTCTCAGGGAACTCGCTGAGCTCGTCAGCCTCGCCGTCGGCGGTCGCCAGCGCCTTGTCGGGCATCCTCCCCGCCGATATCTCCGGGCAGTTGGCCGGTTCTTCGACGCCCCCCGCCGCCTTTACGACGATGATCGAGGCTTTTACGGGCGCCAACGGTGCCTACCAAGCGCTTGCCGCCGGCGTCGGACCCTCCGGCTCGTACGCCGATGCTACTCTCGGTTCCAGCGCGAAGATGGAGATAGCGGTCGACGCCGTCATCGCCGGCACTCTGAGCAGCGTCACTTCTCCCTCTACCGGCGCCCCCCTTACCGGCGACGCTCTTTCCTCCGCCCTGTGGTCAGCTCTCGGGAATCCCGACCAAGCCGGGTCCTACCTTAGCCTCGGTAGCGTGACGGGCTCGAACGGTACGGTCAGCAATCTACTTACGGCCGCCGGCTTGGGTACGAGCCTATGAGGCTCATCAAGATGCGGCGAACCGCCGCTATCGCCCTCCCGCTCCTCCTATCTGCCGCATCCCTCGCCGCCGAGGTCTATCCCTCTCTCGCTCCGAAGGATGCCACGTCCATGGCCCTGGGCGGTTGCTTTACTTCGATTCCGACGGCCCAGTTTTCCTTCTTCGGCAACCCGGCGGCCTTCGCCGCTCCCAAAGGCTCCTTGACCCTCATCTATACGGACGCCTGGGCCTATATCAAGCCGACGAGCTCCAATATCTCATCCCTCGCGAAAGCGATGAAAGGCTCGAATTCCTTGGGGGCTATAGCAGGACTCATGCCGGCGAACGGCGGCATCGGAGGTGGAGCCTCCGTAGGATTGGGCTATGCCGGCAGGGGGCTTGGACTCGGCTTGTTCGCGATCAGCGATGAATATGCCGCCGGCGACAGCATACCCGGGGCCGTACTCGATTCGGACACCGAGGTCAACGCGGTGATAGGCCTGGGCCTGCCGCTAAAGTTCCTGGGGACAACTATTTCCCTGGGCGGGGATCTGAGGCCTTTTTATCGCGTTCTGGCCGGCGAGTCTCTCGCCGACGTCGTGAACGGCCTTGCGTCTTCAGGCGGCGGCGATTTCCAGACCTCGGTCCTCGATAAGCCCGGAGTGGTCAACGCGGGCTTCGGCCTGGCCATGGACCTCGGCGCCGCGGTGCAGCTCGGGAGCTTCGGCATCGGGTTCTCGATTCGCGACATTTCCCCTTCGTTCTCGGTATGGACGGGGTCGTTCCAGGAGTTGTTCAATTCCCTCGGCAAAGGCACGCTGCCCGATGCCGGTACGAATTCCAGTACCGCAATTTTCGCTCCCGACCTCAGCGCCGGCATGTCCTGGAAACCGCGCCTCTTTCCCGGAATCGTCGAGCCCGTCTTATATCTGGAATTACAAGATCCCGTCTGGGTCGCCCAAAACTGGGATGGATTCGGTTCCGCCTTCAATCTTCTCCATGCCGGGGCCGAGATCAAGCTCCTCAATTTCATTACCCTGCGGGGCGGCATCAACCGCGGCTGGCTCTCGGCCGGAGCCGGCTTGAAGCTGCTCTTCATCGATATCAATGCTGCCGTCTTTACCGAGGAGCTGGGAGCCTTGCCGGGGGACAATCCGCGCTCAGGCTTGGCTTTACAGGCGGCGATTCGCTTCTGACCTTTCGGCAGCCCGTCCGAGCGCCGATAATTACAGGGGCGCCGTGCCCGCGATCCTCGCGACGGCGCGGCGCCCTGCGCTTTTCGGAGGTCCATATGCGGCTTGCTTTGTCTCGTTCGCGACCGCGTCGCCCGACCGGCATCCATTTCCTTCTCGCCGTGGCCTTCCTTTCCGCAATCCTCGTGACGGATCTCGTGGGCTGCCAGCAGCTCTTCACGACGTCGCTCGCCACGGCCCTCGCCCGCAGCAGCATTCCAATACCCTCCAACCTCTCGACCGGCCAAGCCGCCGATCTGGCAGCCCAGGCTAAGGCCAACCAGGATACGGCTCTGGCGACCGCCCTCGTCTCGAGCCTGGTCACCGAGATCAACTCGACGACCGATCCCGCTACCAAGGCATCCCTGGAAGCTTCCGCCGCGAGCGCGGCGATCGTCGCGAGCGGAGTCGGAACGTCCTTGACTGGACTCGTCAATTCCTACGAAACGACGAATACGGTCGACACCTCGACCCTTACCAGCCTATTGGCAACTGTACAGGCCGGCGCGACCCCTAATGTGGTGACTGCGCTTTCCTATATCGGGAACAATCCCTCCTTTACCGCCGATCCAGCCTCCTCGGGCCTGGGAGCGACGGATCTGGCCATAGCCGCCGTGGTCGTCGCGGCGAGCGTCATCCCGCCGGGCACCAACCCGTCGACCGTCAACCTCTCCACCCTGCCGAGCGCCGACCAACCCCAAGTGACAACGGCGACGAACTTGATTACCGCGGCGGCGACCCTCGCGGGCTCCGACTCGGCGGCCACTTCGCTCCTGAATCAGATTTCCGTAAGCTTCAGTCTGCCGACCACTTCATAATGACGGGAGAGAATATGCATCGTCGCCTCGTGCAGGCCATCGTACTCTGCGCATCGGTTACCGTTTTCGCCTCGCCGGCCTTCGCCCTCGACACCTTCGACTTCCTGTCGGCGAGCGAGAAGAGCATGGGGGGGCGCCACGTCGCCCTCGCCGACGATTTTTCCGTCCTCCTGTCCAATCCTGCCGCTCTGGCCGATATGCCGAGGGAATTCTCGGCGGCGGATCTCGGCATACAGGCGATAGGTCCCGTCTTCGATATCGCCAATCTGCTTCTGGGCGGCGATACCTCCACTGCCGCCATCACGAATTTCCTCGCCAAGAACAATTACAAGCTTTATTCGGGCCTGGATATAACGGGCCCTCTCGCCTTCGGCTATACCGGCGGCGGTCTCGGCTTCGGCCTGTTCAACGAATCCAAGATGACCGTCAACGTGGCCAGCGCCTCTTCGATCGTGGTGGACGCGCAGGAAGACGTCCTCCTCGCGGGCGGCTATGCGCTGCGCTTCGACCTGGGCAAGGGGAACGAACTCGCCGCGGGAGTGACAACCAAGGGCTTCGTACGAGGCGATGTGAATAAGTCGATGGGCATTCTGGAAGCATATAGTCTTACCCAAAACCCCGGCTCCGTGCTCTCCAACCCCTTTACTCTCACCACGGGCATAGGCATCGACGCCGGCCTGCGCTGGACCTGGAAGGAACTCGCTGCGGGCTTGGTCTGCCATGACCTCTACAGTCCGGCGATCGTGACTACGTACTCGAGCGCGATGGGTTTCTTCGACGCCCAACCGGGCAGCTCCGGCACCGGTACCATCGACCGCAGCCTCGACGCGGGCTTCAGCTGGTCGCCCGCCCTGGGGCGTCTCGGTCAAATCCTGGATTCGCTCGTCCTCGCCCTCGATTATAAAGACATCCTCGACCTCCTCAATCTTGTGCCTCGCAACCCGATACTCAACGTCGGCCTCGGCGTCGAGACGCGAGTCCTCGACATCGTCACTCTGAGGGCAGGCATCAGCGACGCCCTCCTTTCGACGGGGCTGGGCCTGGATCTCGGCGCTTTCACGATCAACCTGGCCGTCTACGGCGCCGAGCTCGGCCTCGATCCCGGCGATCGGCCGTATTACAATCTGCTCGTCGATTTCGATTTCAAGTATTGATCCGCAGGCTGCCCGGCATCGATTGACAGAGGCTTGCGGCCCAGATAGTGTAACCGTCTCGGGCCGCTAGCTCAGTAGGTAGAGCAACGCCCTTTTAAGGCGTGGGTCACGTGTTCGAATCACGTGCGGCTCAAAATTCGCGCGAAATAAGAGAGGCCGTCCTCAGGGGGACGGCCTCTCTCGTGTCGCGCTCCTTCTACGGCCCGATCATTTACGTTTCAGCGAAATCGGCACAGAATAGCCTAGGCCGAAGCGGGGGAAGCCGGCGAGCCCGCCGAGACCGAAGACGTACGAGCCTTCCGCGTAGAAGGGACCGAGCATGACGCGGGCGCCAGCCTCGATGCCGAATCCGAAGGCGATAGCCGATGGAGAGTCGGCGGTAAACAAGCCCCCGAAGCCCTGCAGGTCGAGATTCCCGCGCCTATATGAGCCCTTGATGCGGAGCGGCAGGTCGATAAAGCTTCGCGAGCTCTGCGGATCGGCCATGTAGAAGGCGCCGACCTCGCCGCCCAGGCTAAAGCCGCCCTCGAGCGGATGCATCGCGTCGACCCAGGCGCCTCCCCTGAGAAGCTGCAGGATATCGAAGCCGCCGGTCATCGGATAGGCGTCGTAATAGAGCCCGCCTCCGACGTCGAAATCGAAGATCGCCGCTTTCATCTCCGATGGAGCCGGCGCTTCGGCTTCTTTCCCGCTCGGCGTCTCGGCCTGCTCGGCGGGTTGCTTAGGCAGTATCTTGATGGCCGAGGTATCCACGGACAGGCCGAGGGTAGCCGTAAAAAGGAAGGAAGAATTGCCCGGGCCGCGGTCCTTGAGCGAGTCGAGGCCGAAGACGTAAGCTCCCGTCGAAATGCCTCCCAGCAGCGTAAGGGCATGGCTGATTTGCGCGGTCGTATCGATGCCCATGACGATGGCGCCGAGGCTGTCGGTGGTGTTTTCGGTGGCATAATGCTTTGAACGAAGCTCGTAGCCCAGGGAAAGCAGGGCCGTATACGGTACGTTCTTCTTGAAGACGTCGACGGTCAGCGCGTATCGAGTCAAGGTATCCGTCACGAGGCCGCCCGACGAGTCGACCTCGTTGAAGCTCTTGGCGGAGATCAGGCCCGAAACGATGGCGTTGGGAACATAGAATCCGGCGGCCAATTCGGTGCGGGCTTGGGGGTTGGACGCGGTCTGCAAGACCGATATCGCCGTCCCCCCGTCGGATCTCAAGGATACGTAAGCGACGCCGGGCCATTGCAGCTTGACGGAAGCCGAAATGCCCGCGGAGAGCGGCGCCGAGTCTGAATTGAATAGGCCGATGAGGGGACCGACGGAAATTCTCGCGATGCCTCGGTCGAACTGTACAGCGGCGATCGCCGTATTCCGAAGCACGGGATCGCGATCGTAGGAGAGCCTGATCGCGGCGTCCTCCCCGAGGGGAGTCCTCAGCCAGGCCTCGCCGCCCCAAAAATAATTTGTACTCGGGAATTGGCTTACGGTTAATGGAGTTACGGGAGTCCACGGGAGCTGGAGATTGCTTGTCAGCCCCTCGAGACCGAACT
>CAVZVX010000192.1:0-75550 GCA_963778775.1 uncultured Spirochaetota bacterium
TATGTCATATTTGCTCAACTAGTACGTATTGCTGGTACCTACGCCTGCGAAAATCCCTACACCCTCGGCGTGCTCAAAAAGGATTGGGGTTTCAAAGGCTTCGTTGTCTCCGACTGGGGCGGAACCCAAAGCACGGTGGCCGCGGCCATGGCCGGCCTCGATATCGAGATGCCCGGGAACGACTCCTTCGGCGCGCCGCTCAAGAAAGCTGTCGAAGACGGCCAGGTTCCCGATCGACCGCCTCAATGACATGGTGCATCGCATCCTGCGCACTGAGTTCGACTCCGGCATTGTCGACGATCCGCCGCAGCCCGAGTCTCCCAACGTCATGGAGGGCTTCCGAGATTGCGCAGAAAACCGAAGAGCGCGGCGCGGTTCTCCTCAAGAACCAGGGCGCCGTACCTGCCGCTCAACGCCGCTTCCATCAAGTCCATCGCCGTCATCGGCGGCCACGCCGACGTTGGCGTCATGTCAGGCGGAGGCTCGTCGCAGGTCTCGCCCGCTGGAGACAACCCCGTTCCACCTCCCCCGGAGCTGATGAGGAATCCACTCGCGAGCTTCATGTTGATCCAGGTCTACCACCGTTCTGCCCCGCTTAAGGGAATCTATCCCGCTCAAGCGGACGAGCGCCCCCGACTCCCCTCTCGCCAAAGGGGGCTGGGACCAGGCCGAGCTTCAGCCGGCCGTCACGGTTGCGCCCTTGTATAACGGCATCTGGGCGCTTTCCGGGAGCGCGACCATGCCCCTCGGCATCGTCGACAATAGGCCTCCCAAGATCGTCGCGTCCTTCCCGGCCTCGAAGTGGGGTCCGGCCTATATATCGCCGAACAACGACGGGATTCAGGACACGCTCGACATTCCCGTCAAGATTACCGATCGGCGTTACGTCGTCGGCTGGACCCTCAGCATCGCCGACGACAAGGGAAACGTGGTCCGTAAGATATTCAACAAGGAATCCAGGCCGGAGACCGAAGGGCTCAAGGGCTTCATGGATCGCCTGACCTACGTGAAGAAGGGCGTTCCCATACCGGACAAGCTCGTCTGGAACGGCGTGACCGATGCCGGAAAGGTCGCGCCCGATGGCGCCTATTCGGCCACAATCGAGGCAGTCAACGACAACGGCTATCGCGGGAGCGTCGGGCCCTTCCCCGTCGTCGTGAAAGTCGCCGCGCCCACGGTCCAGATCGCCGTTCCCGAAAATCCCGCAATCTTCAGCCCGGACGGCAACAGCAGCAAGGAAACCCTCCTTATAAAGCTCTCGGGCTCGGTCGAGGACCTTTGGGCGGCCCGCGTGACGGATACCTTGGGGAAGGCGATCAGAACCCTCAAGTTCGAGAACTCGGCCCCGACGGATTGGATATGGGATGGCAAAGACGATGATGGCAAGGTTGTTTCCGACGGCGTTTATTCGTTCTCGATCGCGTCCACCGACAGGGCCGGCAATTCCGTCTCGAAGCGCTTCGACAACATCATCGTCGATACTCAGCAGCCTCCGATCGGCCTCGTGATAGACTTGGCGGCCTTCAGTCCCAGCGCAGGCAGCCTCAAGAAAGCCGTCAATCTTTTCCCCAGCGTCCCGATCAAGACGGGCATAGTGGGCTGGAAGCTCTCGGTCCTCGACAAGAACAAGCGCGAGGTTTGGTCTCAATCCGGCCAAGACGGCGCCTCCCTCAAGGACCGCGTGCCCTTCGACGGCCGCGACCAGGCTTCGCTCAAAGTCCTGCCCGAGGGCCAATATCAGGCCCTCCTGTCCGTTACCTATCTCAACGGCTACAGTCCCCAGGCGAGTTCGCCTAATTTCACGCTCGATATAACCCCTCCTTCGGGAACCGTAAGAGCCGACAGGCCGGCCTTCAACCCAGCCGGCTCTCTCGGCCAGAATAGCGTCCATTTCCTCGAGAAAGGCGTAAAGAACGCCAATTGGACAGGAGAGGTTACCGGGTCCGACGGCAGCGTCGTCCGCAGATTCTCCTTTTCGCCTCTGCCCGATCCCGACGTCGAGTGGGACGGTACCGACGATGCGGGTAAGCCGGTCCAAGACGGGGTCTACTCATATGTCCTCAGGGCCCTCGACGGCGCCGGCAACTCCTTCGCATCGACGCCGGTCTCGGTCTCGATCGATACCGCCAAAAAGGCCGTGCGCCTCATAGCCGACCTCAAGGCCTTCAGCCCCCTGCCGGGTAGCGCTAAGGATAGGTTGACGCTGACGGCGCAAGTGCTTTCCAACGACAAGGTCCGGTCCTACGAGCTCTCCATCGCCGCCCTCGACGCGACGGGAGCGCCGGTCGGCCCGGCCGTCCGTTCATGGAAGGACGACCGGGGCGTTCCCGCGACTTTCGTTTGGGACGGCCGCACCGACGCGGGGAGCAGGGCCCCGGACGGCCGCTACTCGGCTTCTCTCGCCGTTTCCTACCTCAATGGCGACGCCGCCGCAGCCGCTACGCCCGGCATTCTCCTCCGCACGGTCGCCCCTTCAATCACGGTAAGCGCCTCGCCTCTTCTATTTTCGCCCACCGAGACGAGCAGGATTCGCGTCGTGCATTTCTCCCAGAAGTCCGTTCCCGGCGACGACTGGGCAGGCGCTCTCACCGGGCCGGACGGCAAGCAGGTCAGGACCTGGAGCTGGAAGGGCGAGGCTGCCGACTTCGTCTGGGACGGCACCGACGAGGCGGGCAACACCGTTCCCGACGGCTCCTATCGGTATGATGTCGTCTCCGTCGACGCCGCAGGCAACAAGGGCTCGGGCTCCGTTCCCTCGGTCGTCGTCGACCAACGCCCGGTGCAGGTCTTCGTCACCGCCGACGACCTGGGCATATCGCCCAACGGAGACGGCATCAAGGACACGGAGACCTTCCACCTCATAGTCAAGCTCCGTGAGGGCATCGATGCCTGGCATTTCGCCGTGGTGGACAAGGACGGCGTCGAGAAGAGCGTCTTCGGAGGAAAGGGCAACGACGTGCCCAATACGATCGTCTGGGACGGACACGATACCGCGGGGGCCGTGGTCGACGGTTATTACACAGGGTTCTTCTCGGTCGATTACCTGAAGGGCGATCACGCCGAGGCGCGGACGGCCAAAATCCTCGTGGACACCGCGCCTCCCAAGGCCCAGGTGAGCCTGACTCCCCAGCCATTCAGCCCGGATAACGACAGCAACAACAACGACCTGACCATAGGCCTCGACGTCGCCAGCCCTGCCGATATAGCCCAATGGAGCCTGCAGATCCACGAGATCGCGGTGGTGGAAGGAGCCGCCCCGGGCTCCACGCCGGGCGACCGCATCTTCAAATCCTGGAGCGGAACCGGCAGCCCCGCCAAAACCATCGTGTGGGACGGCCGTTCCGACGAAGGCGAGCTGGTCGAGTCCGCGACGGATTATCCCTTCGTCTTCACGGTCACCGACGTCTTGGGAAATTCCAACAAGGTGCAAGGAGCGATTTCCGTCGATGTCCTCGTCATCCGCGACGGCGACAAGCTCAAGATAAGGGTGCCCTCCATCGTCTTCAGGGCCAACGGAGCCGACTTCAACGGTCTCGACGCCGACACGGTCGCGAACAACAACAAGGTCATACAGCGCATCGCTCAGATACTGAACAAGTTCAAGGATTACGCGATCCTCATCGAGGGTCACGCGAACAGCGTCGGCAAGATCGAAGGCTCAAGCGCGGCCGCCATAGCGAACGAGGAGACCAAGGAGCTCATCCCCCTCTCGACGGGCCGCGCCGAGCTCGTAAAGAAGCTCCTGACCGACGACGGCGTCGATCCGAAACGCCTCAGCACCGCGGGCATGGGCTCGAGCGAGCCCGTAGTCGACTTCAAGGACGCGCAGAACCGCTGGAAGAACAGGCGAGTCGAGTTCGTCCTGATAAGGAATCAGCCTCCCGCGGCGGCGCCGACCGCGGTGCAATAGATTCTCCGGGGGAAAGCCTTACGCGAAACAGGGCGCAGCCCCTCAACCTCGGCCTTCCTCCCCGAGCCCGAGGCGCTCGGCTATCCGGCCGTCCTTCAGGAGCCTGGCTATCTCTCCCAGGACTCTCAGGTGCTCTTCGGGGCTCTGCGATACGGGCGCGCAGAGAAGGACGATGAGGCGCGCGGGCGTCTCGAGGGAAAGCAGGGGAAGGCCCTCCGGTCTCGCGCCGAAGAAGAGCAGGGGCTCCTCGGCTTCCTCCACGTGGGCGTGAAGAAGGAGGACGCCGGGCTCGAGCTCGATGGGCTGCCTCTGTGCTATGCCCGTGAAAAGGGTCGAAAGGCGCCCCAAGGTCCTGCGGTCGCCGTCGAATTGCATGCGTAAAAGCTCTCGAATCGCATCGTTGATCGAAGTCTCCCGCATCTTCCGCATGACCCTGCCCTCGGCGAAGGCCCGCTCGAGGATGTCGCTCGCTCGGTTCGAGCGAACCGTAGAGTCGGTCCCGGATCCTTCCGCGCCGACCGGAAGGAAGAAGAGGAGAAGGCCGATGTCCGGCCTCTCCTCTCCCAGGCGGTGGGGTAGCTTCTCGACGGCAGGATGCCACGCGGCCTCGCCTGGCCTTGCGCTGAAGAGCACGAAAACCTGGCTTCCCTGGCCCCTGGGGGGCAGGGAAGCGCCGAAGGATTTCCAGGATTCAAGCTCGACGATCTGCGGCCGGAGGCGGGAGCGATACGCGGCTATCGCGGCGCCCACCGCGGGCCCGTCAGGTTTCTGAGTATAGATCGTCAGCCTCGAGCCCGTCTGCGATACGAAGTCGGCAAGATAGGCCATGCCGCGCCCGAAACCGGGATGGCGCTCGATCAGGGGCGGAAGGACGAGGCTGGTCTGAGAGACTTTGCCCGGCGGACTCGTAATCCTCGCGACTACCACGAGTTCCGGAGCGTCGCGGACGACCTGATCGATCGAGCCGCCGAAGAAGGCCTGCGAAAGCTTCGGCGCCTTGTTCCAACCGAGTATGATCGCCTCGGCCCGATCCTCCAACGCGGCCTGCATGATGCCTTCCGAGACGGTGGCGCCGACTCGCGTCGCGGGGATTACCGGGACGCCGGCGGATACGCCCTGGACGACGGCCTGGGCGAGGCCGTCTTCGGCGTCGGCTATCTCGAGCCTCGTGTCGGCCGACTCGGGAACGATCGCGACCGGATATATGGGCTCCGAGCTCCGCCTGTTCCGCATGAGGAAGGCGAAGGCGATCAAGTCGTGAATGGAGGAAGGATTGGATATCGCGACGAGGACGCGCTCCGGGGCTCGGTCCGTCGTCCCTTGCCGTTCCCCGCGGGCGGCCGCGAGCCGCTTGCCCGACCGTCCCGCTTCCAGCGTCCCGACGAGGCCGCTCGCCAGTACGAGCAATATCGCCCCATCGAGCACCGGTTGGCCGAAGAGGCGGAGCTTGAAGCCTACGATCGCCGCCGCGATCATCGCCGGCGAGCGATTGACCGAAAGGCCGAAGAGCAGGCGACGCTCGTCCTTCCCGTAGCCGAGGACGCGTCCCGCGCCGCGCGCGGCGAGCCACTTCGAGACGACGGCGAGGACGGTCATCGCGATAACCGGGCCGATGGCGCCGATGCTTCCCCAGGAGGCTCCGGGCTCGGCGAGCAAGCCGGCGTAGATCATGAGAAAAGGCACGAAGAGCGAGTCGCCGGCGAAGCGCAGGCGGTTCATCACGGTACCCGACGCGGGGATGAAGCGATTGAGGAGGAGTCCCGCGACGAAGGCGCCGACGAAGGGCTCGAGGCCGGCGAGGCGCGAAGTGAAGGCGCAGATGAAGGCCAGGGCCAGCACGAAAACGAACTCGATGGTCCCGTCCCCCTTCGCCTTGCGGAAGAAAAGCTCGGCCGCCCTCGGAACGAGGAGGACGACGAACAGGGCCCAGGCGAGGGCGATCCCTACCGCCCGCGCCCAGCCGAGCCAGTCGCCGCCTCCCTGCGAAACGCGCGCCACGACGGCGAGGACGCCTGTGGCGGTCGCATCCGTCAGGAGCACGGCGCTCGCCGCCGCGATCGCCGGGCGCTGCCTCGCGACGCCGAGCCTCGCGACGAGAGTGTGGGGAACGAGAGTGTAGAAAGAGAATAGGCAGCCTAGGAGAAGGGCCGAGAGCATCCCCATGGCGAAGATGGAGAGGCCCGTCGCCAGGCCCATGGCGAAGGGCAGGCCGAAGGTGAAGGCATAGAAGATCGATGACGATCTCGGCTCGCGCCTTTGCCCTACGACGTCCAGCTCGGCGCCCGCGGAGAATAAGACGAACATGATTCCCGTCGAGCCCAGGAACTCGATCGCCGAATTCTCGGCGATCAGATCGAGGATATGAGGCCCGACGAGGATGCCGGCGAGGGCCAGGACGGCGATCTTCGGCAGGTTTACCCGTTCCGCCAGAAAGGTCGCCACGAGGATTATCGCGAGCAGCGCGGCGAAGGCACCGACGGGGTCGGTCAGGGGGAGCGTGATATGCACTCCCTTAATTTATGGCGGATATCGCGCGCCCGCAAGTCGAATACCGATTTCTCCCGGCCGATGCGTCTCCTACCCGCCTCTCCCTTCAGAACGCTCCTATCATCAGCACTTCGCTCTCGAGCTCGACGCCGAGCTTTTCGCGGGCCTCGCGCCGCGTCAGCTCGATGAGCGCGCGCATGTCGGCGGCCGCGGCATGCCCGGAGTTGACGAAGATATTGGCGTGCCAAGGCGAGACCAGGGCGTCGCCCACGCTCCGGCCGCGAAGCCCGAGGCCGTCGAGGAGCTTGCCCGTGGGCGCTCCGAGGCTTCGGTCGTTCTTGAAGACGGAGCCGGCCGATGGCAGGCGGAAATGGCCCTTGGCTTCGCGATCGGCCAGCCTCTCGCGCATGACGCGCGCGACGCGGGCCGCGGCCTGATCCTCCATCCGCGTCAAGAGGAAGGCGGTCTCGAGGATGAGCTCGCCGGCCCCGGTCCCGCCCAGCTGGTAGGGCGAGCGCTTGTAAGACCACTCGGCCGCGGCGATCGGGCGTCGCGATGCGCCGCCTCCGGCGCGCGCGGAGAGCGCCCAGGAGAGGACCTGCGACACCTCGCGCTCGTAGCAGCGCGCGTTCATGAAGACCGCGCCGCCGACCGACCCGGGCATGCCCGCGAAGTCCTCGAGGCCGGCCATGCCCTTGGCCAAGGCATCGAGGCAGAGCTCGTCCATGGAGAGGCCGGCGCCCGCGATGAGGATCGCGGTGGCCGGATCGTCCGCGGCCTCGGTCCGTACCGAGCGCAACCGCGAGGTATCCAGGACGATGCCGCGAATGCCTTTGTCGCCGACTAGTATGTTCGCCCCTCCGCCCAGTATGAAGAGGGGGATGCCTTCGGCCCAAGCGGCTGATTCCAGGGCGACGGCCGAGGAAGCGTCCTCGGGGCGTACGAAGAGTTCGGCGGGGCCGCCGATCCGAAAGCTGGTGTGGTGGGCCATGGGCTCGTCCCATCTGATCTCGGCCCTTATATTGATTTTTTGCATGAAGTCTCTTAGTGTGGGCATGTATCGATCTTACTCGCCGCACCCGGAGGCAGTCCATGCCCGCGCTTCGTCTGTACAACACCCTCGGCCGCGAGCTTCAGGAGTTCAAGCCCTTGCGGCCGGGCAAGGTCGGCTTCTACGGCTGCGGCCCCACGGTCTACAACTACGCGCATATCGGCAACCTCCGCGCCTACGTCTTCGACGATATTCTCGTCCGCACCCTCCGTTTCCTCGGCTACGAGGTGAAGCATGTCATGAACATAACGGACGTGGGCCACCTTTCCGGCGACGATGCCGACGAGTCGGGCGAGGACAAGATGGTCAAGAGCGCCAAGGAGCGGGGCAAAAGCGTCCTCGAAATCGCGGCCTTTTATACCGAGGCCTTCTTCGCGGATGCCGCGCGGCTCAATGTCATGGTGCCCGATGTAGTCTGCAGGGCCACGGAGCATATCGACGACATGATCGCCCTCATCCGTAGGATCGAGGAAAGGGGTTTTACCTACCTGGCCGGCGGCAATCTCTATTTCGACGTGAGCAAGTTCCCGAGCTACGGCGAGCTTGCCCTCCTCAAACTCGACGACCTGAAGGCGGGCGCCCGCATCGAGGTAGATCGCAATAAGCGTAATCCGGCCGACTTTGCGCTCTGGTTCACGAAATCCAAGTTCGAGCACCAGGCCATGGTCTGGGAGAGCCCCTGGGGACGAGGCTATCCGGGCTGGCACATCGAGTGCTCGGCCATGAGCATGAAGTACCTGGGCGAACAGTTCGACATTCACGCGGGAGGCATAGATCACATCCCGGTCCATCATACGAACGAGATAGCCCAGTCCGAGGGCGCTACAGGCCAAAAATGGGTCAACTACTGGCTTCACAACGAATTCCTGGTCACTTCAGGCTCCAAAATGGCGAAATCGAAGAACGGCTTCATCACGCTCCAGAGCCTCGTGGATGCCGGCTACGATCCGCTCGACTACAGGTACTTCCTTCTAGGCGCCCATTATCGCTCCCAGCTCCAATTCTCCTTCGAGGCTCTCGATTCGGCCAAGGCATCGAGAAGATCCTTGGTCGAGCGGCTTATCGCTCTCAAGGAAAAGGCCGGCGCCGCCCCGGCCATCGACCCTTTAGGCGGGAAGGCCGGTGCCTATCTCGCGGCCTTTACCGGCCATCTCTGCCAGGACCTCGCCACGCCGCGCGCCCTCGCGGAGCTCTGGGGCCTCCTGCGCGACAACGAGGTCCCCACTGGCGAAGCGCTATCGGTTGCCGGTAAAATGGATGAGGTTCTGGGATTGGGCCTGTCCGAGTCCAGGCGAGCGGAGGCTGTCGCGGTCAATAGCGAGCTCGCCAGCCAGATCGACCGACTCGTCGCCGAGCGCGGCGCGGCAAAGAAGGTGAAAGACTGGGCCCGCGCCGACGCGATCAGATCCGAACTCAAAAGCAAGGGCATCCTCCTGGAGGACGGACCCGACGGCACGACCTGGAGACTCGGATGAGTCTCCGGTGGGCACGGTCGTAACCCGGAGGATACGGCATTGTTTTCAAGTATCGGGCCACCTGGGCCCGAAGACCTTCGCCGTCTCTACGACGCGGCCGCGCCCCTCCTCCTCCGAATCGCGGCGCGCATCGCCGGCAGTTCCGAGGCGGGGGAGGATATAGTTCATGATGCCTTCGTGCGCCTTGTCGAGAAGCGCATATCCTTCCCGACGATGGACGATGCCAAGTTCTGGCTCATCCGGGTAACCAAGAACGGCGCTCTCAACTACGCGAAGCGCAAGGGTCGCGAGACCAGGGCATATGAACGCTGGTGGCGGGGCGAGAAGGAAAGCGTCGGGGGCGCGGATGAAGTGGTTTTGAGGACCGAGTCCTCCGAGGAACTCAAGCGGGGGCTCGAATCCCTGCCCGAGGGGCTCAAGGCGGTGCTCGTCCTCAAGGAGTACGGCGGTTTGAGTTATAAGGAGATAGGGCGCGCGCTGGGGATCAGCGAGGGCAACGTAAAGGTCCGAGCCTTCCGAGCGCGCGAGGCTTTGTTCAATAAGCTCCGGGAGGGTTCCAAGGATGTGTCCTGACCGCGATCTCATCTCTGCCTTCGTGGACGGCGAGGTACCAAGCCCATGGCGCGAGCGGATCGAAGAGCATTTGGCTTCATGCGGCGATTGCGCCTCTCTTGCTTCCGGCTATGCCGCCCTCGGCGAAAGGCTCAGGGCCGATCCCCTCGCCGACGAAGCCGCCGCCCTCGCTCGGGGACGCGCTCGGCTCGATGCCCTGCTCGATCGCCTGTCGGCCGGCGGCGATTCGGAAACGTCTGCCATCGATGGGAAGGTCTTCGTCGTCTCTCGAAAGGCCTGGCGCCGCTCGGTCAGCCTACCGCTGCCTCTGGCCGCCGCCGCCGCCATACTCGTCCTCCTCCTCGGGGGGGCCACTACTCTTCTTGCGCTGAGGCCGGGCAAGGGCGGCGCAGCGATACAGGCGGTCGCCTCCGGCGAGATCGCGCCTCCGGCCTCGCAGCCGCGGGCCCAAGCGGCGAGCATGGATCAACTCTTACGCTATCTCGACGCCCAGGGCGGCCAGGTGACCTTGACTATCAAGTTGCCCGATGAGACGACCTTCGGAAGCGCCGGGAAGCCGGTCATAATGCGCTCCGGCCAGGTCGTGAAGGGGATGCCGGTCGGAGGAAGCTCGCCTTGAGGCAGGCCTTGGTTTTTTTGGTATCGGCCGGACTCGCGGCCCATTCTTTCCCCGTCAGCGCTCAGGACATTCCCGACGCATTAAAGGACAAGGCTCTCATCGTACGTGTCACCGCGATCGTACCTGCCGTAGTTCCCGACTCCGGTACGACGACGACTAGCCTTGGATCGGGAACCGCGCCCGGATCCGCGTCCGAGACGGCGCCCGGGACCGCGTCTGGACCAACACCCGGGTCGACGCCCGGAACCGTTCCCGGACCTGCGTCCGGGTCGACGCCCGGAACAACTTCCGGAACCACGCCTGGAGCAGGGGCTAGTACCAGTACCGGGATCGATAAGGGGCAACCCTGGGAAGCAGAAAGCTCCAAATATACGGTGCCCGGGACACCGGTTCCCTTCAAGCTCATCGGTTCCAATGTAGCCATCATCGTCCAAATCACCCCTTTCGAGCGGGATGACGGCAAAGGGGTTACCCTTATTGCTCAAGGACAAGTCTGGGTCAGACCTCCGCAAGGCGGGCTTTCTTATCACACGACTATCGAATCCCTGTCGGTCGACTATGGAGAGACCGTTCTTTTCTTTCCCCTGGGCCTCAACGCAAATGGTAAGTCTCCGATACGACTCGAAATATCGGTGGTTCGCGCGAGCGACGCGGATCCGGAGTCGGGTGGAGCGACCGACAAAACAGAGAAGTAAGCCGAAAGTCATTGAGGCGACGCCCCGTTTTCCGGTATCATGCGGCATCCTTCCACCCGGCAACGCCCGATAGGAGGCCCTGATGTCCCTTATTCAGCAGAAAGATCCCGAGCTTTTCGAAGCGATGCGGCTCGAATCCGCGAGACAAAGCGACAATCTGGAGCTTATCGCCAGCGAAAACTATTGCTCCCGCGCCGTGATGGAGGCTGCTGGCTCCGTTCTAACGAACAAGTACGCCGAGGGTTATCCGGGTAGACGCTATTATGGCGGCTGTCAATTCGTCGACATGGCCGAAAACCTGGCCCGCGAGAGGGCGAGGGCCCTTTTCGGCTCCGATCACGCGAACGCCCAGCCCCACTCGGGAAGCCAGGCCAACATGGGTGTCTACTTTGCCGTCATCAAGCCGGGCGATACCATCCTAGGGATGAATCTTTCGCATGGCGGGCATCTCACCCACGGATCGCCGGTTTCCTTTTCGGGGCGCCTCTACAATATCGTTTCCTATGGCGTGAACGGAGATACCGAGACGATAGATTACGAAGAGCTGGCCCGAGTGGCGCGGGAGGCCAAGCCCAAGATCATAGTAGCAGGCGCATCGGCATATTCGCGCATAATCGACTTTAAGCGCTTCAGGGAGGTTGCCGACGAGGTCGGAGCCTTCCTCATGGTCGATATGGCTCATATCGCGGGGCTCGTAGCGACCGGATTGCATCCGAGTCCGATCAAGCTCGCCCATTTCACGACTACTACTACCCACAAGACTCTTCGCGGGCCTCGCGGAGGCATGATTTTCGTCGGAGCAGACGGGGAAAACACTATCGGGGTCATGACTCCCAAGGGGGACAGGCCTAAGCTTTGGTCCGAGCTTATCGATGGCTCGGTAATGCCGGGGATTCAAGGCGGGCCGCTCATGCACATTATCGCGGCCAAGGCGGTGGCTCTTAAGGAAGCGCAGGCGCCCGAATTCAAGACCTACATGCAGAACGTGGTAAAGAACGCCAAGGCCATGGCGGCCGCCCTTACGGCCGGCGGCGCGCGTATCGTGTCCGGCGGCACAGACAACCATTTGATGCTCGTCGACCTGACCGATCTCGGGATAAGCGGGAAGGAAGGCGAAAAATGGCTCGACGAGGCCAACATCACGGTGAACAAGAACGGCATTCCCTTCGACCAGAAGAGTCCCTTCGTTACCTCGGGCATTCGCGTCGGCACTCCGGCCCTGACGACGAGGGGCATGGGTGTGGCGGAAATGGAAAAGATCGCCGGCTTTATCATGGAGATCCTGAAGGCTAGGGGAGAGCCCAAGATCATCGCCGGGGTCAAAGAGGGGGTTTTGAAGCTGAGCGCGGCTTTCCCATTGCCGTAATTTACTCGATAGGAAAGACATATGGATATTCCTCTCTCGATGATCCGTTTCTTTATGAATTTCTCCGCGGTGAACCCGCTCTTTCGCGATATCTTGTAACTTAGCGATTTCGTAACTGAACCTTTAATTGACAGCGCGTAGAGGCCGATTCTATACTTAGCCTAAGTCGGCCACCGAGGAACTGCCAGGAAACACGATGGATAGTCCGCTCCAGCTCTCGTTCGTCAACTTCAAAAAGGACTCTTATATCATCGTGGAGGGGAAGCAGAACGCTGACCGCTTCTTCATCATACGATCGGGCAAGGTGCGCATCGCGAAGGAAGTCGAAGTGGTCGAAGAAGAGGGCGGCAACGTCCTCGGCCCTGGCGACTCTTTCGGCGTCGTCTCCACCATGTCCAACCACAGCCATATCGAGACCGCGCAGGCGGTGACCGACTGTACGCTCATATCCGTTCATCGTGATCAATATGGGCCTCTTATCGAGAAGAATACTCCGGTCGCGATGAAGATCATCATGGCTTTCTCAAAACGCATGCGCTACCTCGACGAGGCTCTCACCCGACTGACGCTCAAGAATACCGCAGAGGCCGACCCCTCCCATCTTTTCCGCGTCGCCGAGTATTATGCCAAGCAGAGCCAATACAACCAGGCTTTTTACGCGTATTATCAATATCTCAAGCACTGCCCTCATGGCGAGCACGTGGACGTGGCTAAGGAGAGGCTGACCAAGATTAAGCCGTACTCCAAGGCGGTCTATCTCGATGGTTCCACCGAGGAGTTCAACCGTTTCTATCCCAAGGATACGATGGTCTTCACCGAGGGCATGCCTGGCTCCGAACTATATATAATTCAAAAGGGCTCGGTCAAAATAACGAAGATCGTCGATAACAGCGAAGTCCTCCTCGCGGTGCTCAAGGTAGGCGACATCTTCGGCGAGATGGCCCTTCTCGAGAACAAACCGCGTTCCGCCAATGCAGTCGCCTTCGAGGACGCCTATCTTCTCGCTGTCAACAAGGCCAATTTCGAGCGGATGGTGCAGTCTCAGGCCCAGATAGTCACGCGGCTTACGACCCTTCTGGCGGAACGTATCTGGTTTATATACAAGCAGCTCGCCAACACTCTGCTTTCGGATCCCTTGGGTCGTCTCTACGACGCGCTCCTCATACAGCTCGAGAAGAACCGCGTACCGCTCAAGCCCAACTCCTCCTATGGCTTCGATTTCGGGCCCAAGGAGCTCATCGGGATGGTGGGTCTTCCCATGAACGAGGGTACCCTCGTGTTGCATAAACTCCTCGAGAACAACAAGATCCGACTTGTGGACAACAAGATAATGGCAATGGACGTCGCCGAGATCGAGAAGCAAACTAGCTATTACCGCCATATGCAGAAGATCGAGAAGGCTAGAAAGGATGCCCAGCTCGCCCGTTAGCCGAAGGCCTAGCGCAGCGTTTGCCGAGGGCCGGCCTTGGTGATCGACTCCGCGATTTTCGAGATTTCTTTTCGTGAGTCCGGAATAAGCTCATTTGGCCTAATAGACGAGACATCGTTGCATTTGGCCTTCTCTCAGATGCCGGTCGGGTCCATCGAGCGCCTCGGTATCGATGGTCCGGTCTGTGCGATAGCCGTTGCCCTCGCCTATTGCGAAGGGAATTTCGTCCCGCCGCCGGTCTTGCGGTCTTTTTTCGCCGAATATCCGGGACCTTCGGCGCGCCTGGCTCGTTTCGCCCGCGCCGATTGGTACGGCGAGCTCGCCGTGAGACTCAAGGACGCCTCGTCGCGGATCAGGCAGCGACTGCGGGACGAGGGCAGGGATCCGGGGTCGGCCCGCGAATGGCGCTATTTCGTCAATTCCGCCCTTCCCGAAAAGCGGCTCGCCCTAGAGGCGGGCCTGGGAAGGCTCGGGCGGCATGGTCTGGTCATGCTGCCGACCGCGGGAAGCGCCGCGATTCTCGGCGTACTCCTTTTCCCGGCCCGAGTATCGCAATCGCCGACGCCGAAGCTCGCGACCGCGGACCGGGCAGCCCCGCCGATGAATCCCGCATGCGAGAACTGCGGAGCCTGCGTCGCGGCCTGCCCTACGGGAGCCCTCGATGCCGGAGGCGGCTTCGCCAGAGAACGTTGCATCCAGCATTGGAGCTCGGTACCCGGGGCCCTTCCGCCCGAGATCGAGGCGGCTTGGGGGGACAGACTCTACGGCTGCGACAGCTGTCAGGAAGCTTGTCCGAGCTTTTCGCCCGATGCCTCGGCAATGACGTTTCGCGGCCGCTTGGGTCCCGTCCTGCCTGCCTCGTGGCTCGTTTCGGCCCAGGCAGCGGAGATACAGGCTGTGCTCAAGGGAACGGTCCTAGGCATGAAATGGATTTCGAAAGATGCGTTGAAGCGAAACGCGGGTCTGGCCCGTCGCCACCAATAGTGGCGCCACCAATAGTGGCGCCACCAATAGTGGCGTCGCCAATAGTCGTCCGGCATTTGACTGTCGCGGTCGTTCGCGCCACAATATCGGTAGGGGGATAAAATGGAAGCTTCGAATGCCAATCAATTCTTGACTTTTACCTTGGACGAAGAACAGTACGCCATCGGCGTCGCCAAAGTGCGTGAAGTCCTCGAGCACACGAAGATCACGAGGCTTCCGCGCACCGCGGACTTCATGAAAGGGATCATCAACCTCCGGGGCGCCGGGGTGCCCGTCATCGATCTCAGGCTGAAATTCGGCCTTCCCGAGACTCCCGTCACCAAGGATACGAGCATCATCGTGATGGAAGTGGAGGGCCAGGACGGCAACGTAGTCGTCGGCGCTTTGGCGGATTCCGTCCACGAGGTCGTGGAAATCGACGAAAAGGCGATCGAACCCGCGCCCCGCTTCGGTACGCGTCTTGCCGCCGAGTTTATCAAAGGAGTCGGGAAGAAGGATGATCTCTTCATCATTATCCTCGATATTGACCGGATCTTCAACGCCGAGGAGATCGACTTCCTCGCGGCGGGCGAAGCGGCGCCGGCCGAGACCGTAAACGCCTGAAGCCGCGTTGACTTTCGGCGACCTGACCCGCGCGCGTCCGCCGGCTTTTCCTCTTTCATTCTTCCCCGTACCTGGGCCATGAGAGGGGCCGCATGCTTATGAAGCCCGGGCTATACTCGAGCGGCATCTTTCGCCGCCAGTTCTTCGCGCTCTTCGGCACTACGGTCGTTTTTTTCGTCGCGGCGAGCCTCGCGATAATACTCGGCGTGGGTAACGCGATCATCGCTCGGCAACTCGAGCTTACCACCGCCTATCGCGAGGAGCTGCGGTCGCGAATCGGCGATTGGCTCTCGGAGCGTGTGGACGACGTTCAATACTTCGCGCGGAGCCTCGAGTCCGCGGGGCCGGAAGTCCTCGCGCCCTCGAGGGCCCTTGCGCGCCTATCCCTGTTCTTGGCCGTAGAGACGGTATTCGACGACGCGCTCATCGCCGGACCCGACGGGAGGGTGATCGCAACCAGGGAGAGTCTGGCCGATCGCTACGTCAGTATCGCCGACCGCGACTACTTCAAGGCCGCGGCCTCGGGAAAGGTCTTCGTGAGCGGCCTCATCCGCGGCAGGGAGAGCGGGGCGGCGGAGATCGCCATAGCGGCGCCGATCAGGGTCGGCGCGAAGGGAGCTTCCGTCGTCGTGGGCTTCCTGCATCTCGAGAGCGTCGTAGCCCTCGTCGACGAGGTGAGATTCGGGAGCCAGGGAATCGCATATCTCGTGGACGGAGAGGGGCATGCGATTACGCCGGACTTCCTGCGACGCTACAAGCAGCTGGGCGCGGATGCGGCCGGCGAGGCTTTGGGCGACTTCGCGGTCGAGGAGTTGAAATCCAGGCGCCAGGGCTCGGGGCAGTACCTGGGCTACGACGGTTCGCCGGTCCTCGGGTCCTATGCGCGACTCGAGCCCCTCGATCTCGGCCTCGTGGTCGAGTTGTCGCGAAGCCAAGCCTGGAGGCCCATAAGCTCCATGTTGCCTTCGGGATTGCTGTTTTTCCTCGTAATGATGGCCATCATCGTCGTCGTTGCCGCCTTCCTCAGCCTTCGCCTCGTCGCGCCCATCCGGGCCCTGATGCATGCCGTGGACGGCGTCATACGAGAAAAGGAATTCGAGCCGCTGGATGTCCGTACGGGCACGGAATTGGATCAGCTCGTGGAGTTCTTCAATCGAATGGTCTCCGCCATCCGGGAGCGCGAGGAGGATTTAAAGGACAGCGCCGCGAGGGACAGCCTCACGGGCCTGTACAATCATGCCCGCATCGAGGAGTTCCTCGACCTGGAGATACGTCGAAAGCGCCGAATGGAGGGGAAGGTGGCTTTCGTCATGCTCGATATCGATTACTTCAAGAAAGTCAACGACGATTTCGGCCACCTCGCGGGAGACGAAGCGCTACGCGGGATAGCGAGGATTCTCGAGGATTCGGTCCGCGGCGGAGATATAGCCGGACGCTACGGCGGAGAAGAGTTCTCGGTGATCTTGGACGCGCGCGACGACGAGGAGGTCCAGACTTTCTGCGAGCGGATCCGCAGGAGCGTGGAGGAAAGCGTTTTCGTCTCGAAAGACGAGCACGTGCGCGTCACCGTCAGCCTCGGCTGGATCCGCATGGGCGTCGAAGGCTATGGCCCCTATGACTTCGTGCGAAACGCTGACCGAGCCCTCTACCATGCCAAGGAGGGCGGCCGCAACAGGGTGGTGGGATACGGCGGGACGGAAAAGTAAATGACCGATCTCGCCGGCTATGTCAACAAGAGCGTCGGCTTGAGATTCAACGGGGTCGAGCTTCGCTTCGACCTTTCCCACGCCCTCTTTTCCTCGTTCGACATCGACGTCGGAACGCGATTGCTTCTCAAGGTCGCGGCGCGCGATCCGGTCCTCGCTTCCGCGCGGAGAATCCTCGACGAGGGCTGCGGAATCGGAGTCATCGGACTCTGCGCCGCCAAGGCTTTCCCGGAAGCCGAGGTCCTGCTGAGGGACAGGGACAGCCTCGCGGTTGCCTTCGCCGAACGCAACCGCCTCGCCAACAGGCTGAAGGGGAGTTCCGCCTGGACGGACCCCGAGACGGGACAGGAGAGGAAGGCCCGTCCCGGTCCCAGAGCGGAATGGGGGCTTCTCGGCGACGGCAACGAGAACGGTCGCGAAGATAGGCGCGGCTTCGATTTCGTCTTCTCTAACCTGCCAGCTAAGGCCGGCGGGCCCGTCCTCACCCGCTTCTTCGATCGCCTATCGGGGAGGCGTGGCTTTCCCCTCCTCGTTCCTGGCGGGCGGGCGGGTATTGTCATCGTCAAGCCGCTCGCGGAGGCGGCTGCGGCTTGGATCGCCGACGCGGGACTGGCCACCGTGAGCTCGGCCCGCGGGAGCATGCATCGGGCTTTCATCGTCGAGCGGAGCGTCGGGCAAGGAGAAGGAACCGAGGCGGCGACCTCGGAAGAGACGCCGGTCGAGAAAGACGAGCTTTCGTTCTATATCCGCGGCGAGGCGCGCTTTAGGCTCGCCGATCTCGGCTACCGTTCCAAGGGCTTTTGGGGTCTACCGGAGTTCGATACGCCCGGCTACGGCAGCGCGGTCGCCGCCGAGCTGGCCGCCCGGGTCCGCTCGAGCGAGGCCTTCGCGGGCATGGTCTTCAAGGAAGCGCTTTTCGTCGAACCCGGGGCGGGGCATCTCGCGCTTTGGGCCTCGCGCGCGCTCGGCCTGAAGCGCGTAACGGCCGCGTCGCGCGATCTCCTCTCTCTCCGGGCCGTGGGGATGAACCTCGCCTCCCTCCCGGAACGTTCGCGTCCCGAATACGGGATCCTCGACGCGTTGAACGCCCGCGAGCTCCCCCCAGCGTCTTTCGACCTGATCGCCGAAAGCCCCGATATCGTACCCGATCGGGATTGGATGGACTCTTCCTGGGACCTCGCGGGCCGCCTCCTCCGACCGGGCGGGCTCTATCTCGTCCATTGCCCGACGACGGAGATGACGCGCCTGTCGAAGCGAAAGCCCGATGCCTCCGTTCGCTGGACCCTCCAGGGCCAAAGGCGCAAGAAAGGCTTAGTCGCCTCGGCCTGGCGCAAAGGATGATCGCGCGATGGGCGCAACCGAAGGGCTTTTCAGGCGCAGAATTTGCATTGACGCCCGCCTGACACTATTATTGAGTTATGACCAAGACCGAAAGCTCGATTCTCGGGTCCAAGACGCCCGAGGACTACATCGACCGTTCGCTGAAAGCCCGTCTCAAGCCCGCCGACAAGGCCAGGCTCGCGAGGCTCTGGATGGAAGCGACGGGTTATACGAAAGAGGACATACTCAGGGCGCGTAACCGCCACCCATATTGGAAGCGCAAGAAGATGGAAGGCTCCGCCGAGCGCACGCGAAAGCGTCTCACGGCGCACGACTATTCGGGCGGCGCTTCCGTTCGATGGGATCAGTCTCTCGTCGCCGAGTTTCTCGCGCTCAATCGCCGGGGCTCGGACGGACGCTACGAGCAAAAGGACTGGCAGCTTGCCGAGCGTTTCGGCGCCACGATACCCTCGATCCAGTATATGAGGCGAAAGCTGAGCAGGGTAGAGGCTCTCTTGGGCGCTCGCGCCTCTCAGGGAAAGATGGTCGAGTACCTCCTCCGCGCCGAATCCGTGCTGTCGCGGGGCAAGGAGGCGGTCGAGAGACTCAAGAAGGCCCAGAAGGCCGCGGCGGTCAGGCCAGGACCGTCGCCGGCGGCTCGTCCGGCGGCCGCGAAGGCCAAGTCCGCCGGACGGAGCGCGGCTCCCGGCAAGAAGCCCGTACGCCCGTCGGCCGCAGCCGGAAAAAAGGTCAAGCTCGCCAAGAAGCGCTAGCAGGGGCGGCGACCGATCATGGGCCGGGGGCGTCGCCGAAGGGATCGGCCCGGGCGAGGACCTCGCGCACGGGCGCGTTATGCGGATTCAGGAGCCCGGGGTCGGCTTCGAGCATCGCGAAGGCCTCGACCCTGGCCTCCTCGAGCACGAGGGCGTCCCGTATGGGATCGGCGATGGACAGCCTGAGATAGCCCGACTGGGCCGTGCCAGCGATCTCTCCGGGGCCGCGGATGCGGAGGTCCGTCTCGGCGAGCTCGAATCCGTCGCTCGTGCCCAGCATGGCCTTGAGCCTCGATTTCGCCGCTTCCGTCACGTCCTCCGGGTAGACCAGAAAGCAATAGGACTGCTCGCTTCCGCGGCCCACGCGGCCTCGGAGCTGATGCAGGGCGGCCAGGCCGAATCGATCGGCGTGCTCCACTACCATGGCGGCGGCGTTGGGCACGTCCACCCCCACTTCCACTACGCTCGTCGCCACGAGAACCGAAAGGTCGCCGCGCGAGAAGGCTTCCATCGTCGCCCGCTTCTCCTCCTCCTTGAGCCTGGAATGTATGAGCCCGATCTTGAACTCGGGATAGATCTCGGACTTGAGCCTCGCCTCCATGGAGATCGCGTTCTTCAGCTCGCTTTTCTCCATCTCGCCGATCAAGGGATAGACGAAATAGGCCTGCCTGCCGGAGGCCAGCAGGCGACGGACGAATTCGTAGACCTTGGTCTCGTTGCCCGCACGGGCGAGGTGGGTGACGATGCTCTTCCGTCCCGGCGGCATCGTCCGGATGGTAGAGACGGAGAGGTCGCCGAAAACGGTGAGGGCCAGGGTGCGGGGAATGGGCGTGGCCGTCATCATGAGGAGATCGGGCACGGGACCCTTGCGAGAGAGCGCGAGGCGCTGGAGCACTCCGAAGCGATGCTGCTCGTCGACGACGACGAGCCTGAGATTCTCGTACTCGACGTCGTCGGAGAAAAGGGCCTGGGTCCCGAGGACGAGGTCGACCTCTCCGGATCCGAGCGCGGCGAGAAGGGCGGGCCGGTTCGAGTCGCCACCCGCGAGGAAGCCGAGCCTGACGCCGAGGGGCTCGATGAGCCGCGCGGCCGTGGAGGCGTGCTGCCTCGCGAGGAGCTCGGTCGGCGCCATGATCGCCGCTTGTCCGCCGGCCTCTATCGCGTCGAGGCAGGCGAGGAAGGCGACCAGGGTCTTGCCCGAGCCGACGTCGCCTTGCAGCAGTCGGGCCATCGGCCTCGGCGAGGCCATGTCCGCCGCGATCTCCGCCGAGGACTC
The DNA here is from genome assembly GCA_963778775.1 of uncultured Spirochaetota bacterium. GTDB lineage: Bacteria > Spirochaetota > Spirochaetia > Treponematales > Rectinemataceae > UBA1306. The sequence goes on from CAVZVX010000192.1 coordinate 20,268, forward strand.
GACCTGGCCGCTCGTCAGCTCGAAGGGCAGGCGCTCGATGAGGCGTCTCTTGAGGAGGCCCTGCGGAATCCGACGCTCCACCTGAACCTCGCGGCGGCGCATCGCACGCCGGCCGACCGCGACCTGGAAGTAGAACAGCTCCTCGAAGATGAGGCTCGCCCGCGCCGCCGCCAGCTCCTCGCCGCCGATGGGGAAATGGACGGCGCGCAGCGCCGCTCGCTTGGGCATGAGGCCCTTGCGCTCGCGCAGGCTTTCCGGCAACTCGTCCTCGACCTTCGCTCCGTACTCGGCGATAGCCGCCTTCACTATGCGCCTGACCTGTCCTTGATTGAGTCCCTCGGTGAGCGGATAGATCGGAAGCATGCCCGAAGCCGGCGCCCTGTCATCCCCGAGACTCTCGATGTCGAAGGACGAGGACTGGATGTCCCCGTAGCGATAGGCGAACTTGCCGGTGACGACAACCCTCGCGCCGATGGGGAGCTGGCTCTCGAGGTACGGCCTGTTGAAGCAGACGAGGACGGCGGTCGCCGTCTCGTCCCGCACTCTGACCTTGAGGGTACGCATCCTTCCGTAGCCGATCCAGCCATGGTCGAGGATTTCCACCAGGCTGCGCACGCGAGGCCCCTTCGCGAAGTCCGCGAGGGGGATGAAGCTCGTGCGGTCGTCGTAGTCACGGGGATAGTTGAGCATGAGGTCGGCGATCGTGTAGACGCCCTGCTTCGCCAGGCGCGCCGCGACCTGCGCGCCGGCGCCCTTCAGGACCCGTATCGATTGGTCGATCTCGCGGAGGAACATGTCGGCTCCCGAGCCATCTTCAAAAGTCGAGTACTTTCGAATTAGCCTCTTATCCCGCGATAATAATCGGCCGCCGAGTATCTGGGCAAGCCTTGTCCGGGGACAAGCCTTGGCTTGTCCCCAGCGTTGCGCGATGCTAGGATCCTCGGAAACGAAGGAGACAGGATGCGAAAGGAACTGAGGCGACTCATCGAGATAGACAGCGAGCTCGGCCTGCTCGGCCATATCGGCGCCTTGCTCAACTGGGATCAGGAAACCTTTATGCCGATCGGGGCGGTGGACGAGAGATCGGAGCAAATCGCCCTCATCGAGTCCCTCGCGCACGAAAAGGCGGTTTCTCCCGAGATCGGCGATCTTCTCGAGGCCCTCGGTTCAACGACTGCTTCGCCCTCGGGCTCGCCCTCCAATGACAGCCTCCTCGACGATAGGGAGCACGCCTACCTCCGTGTCATGCGGAGGCAATACGACAGGGACACGAAGCTTCCCTCTGACCTCGTGGCCGAGCTCGCGCGCGAGGCCAGCCTCTCCCAGGCCGCATGGATCGAGGCCCGGGCAAAAAATGACTTTCCCGCCTTCGCTCCCCACCTCAAGCGAATGGTCGAGCTTAAGAAGCGGCAGGCGGCTTGCTTGGCTCGGGGCGGGGAGGGCACCTATGCGACTCTCTATGACTCCCTCCTCGACCTATTCGAGCCGGGGAGCACCGAAGCATCGATCACCGATGTCTTCGGCAAGCTGCGTGGAGATCTCGTCGCGCTTCTCGGCAGGATAGCCGCCAAGCCTCCCGCGGACGATTCCTTCCTCCGAAGGCCCTGCCCCATTCCGCGGCAGGCGGTTATCAGCGGATGGCTGATGGATGTCATGGGCTACGAGCGCGGGCGCGGGAGGCTGGATACGGTCGCCCACCCTTTCACTACGACCCTCGGCATCGACGATGTCCGAATAACGACCCGGTACATCGAGGATTCCTTCGTATCGAGCCTGTTCTCGACCGTTCACGAGGCCGGGCACGCGCTATACGAGCTCGGCATCGCCCCGGGCCCGGCCTTCAGGCGCACCAAGCTGCACGACGCGGCCTCGATGGCCGTTCACGAATCCCAATCCAGGATGTGGGAGAACATGATCGGGCGCTCCGCCTCCTTCTGGAAGGGTAGGTACGCCCGCTTAGTCGAGCTCGCGAACGGAGGCGAGGCTCGCGGTCCCCTCGAGGGAATCGGACTGGATGCCTTCCTGAGGGCGATCAACAAGGTCGAGCCTTCCCTCATCCGTACGGAGGCCGACGAGGTGACCTACTGCCTCCACGTCGTCCTCCGTTTCGAGCTCGAGTCCGATCTCATCTCGGGTCGCCTCGCCGTCAATGACCTACCGGAGGCATGGAACGCGAAGATGAAGGAGCTTCTCGGCCTGTCGGTCCCCGACGACGCGCGGGGCTGCCTCCAGGACGTCCATTGGTCGGCCGGCCTCTTCGGCTATTTCCCGAGCTATGCCTTGGGCAACCTCTATGCCGCCCAGTTCTGGTCGGCCATGAAAAGGGATCTGCCCGACCTCGATGCGCGCATCGAGTCGAGCGACCTCGGCTCCGTCCTCGGATGGCTCCGCGCCAAGATTCACCAACCGGGGAGCAGCCTCCTTCCGACCGAGTTGGTTTACCGGGTCACCGGATCGAGCCTCGACCCCAAACATTTCGTGGCATATCTCGACGAAAAATACTCGCGGATATATGCTTTCTGAAACGAATCCTTATCTCTGGTCGACGCTGGCCTCCCTCTTCTTGGGACTGGCCTTGGGGCAGTGCCTGCGCTGGTTGATCCCCGGAAAGGGTAACGCCAGGTCCGGGATTCGCCGCGGTCCACCGAGGCTGGCTCGCGCGACCTCCTTTCTCGCCCTCTCCATCCTTGCCCTCGCCGGTTTTCTCGTCTTTTCGTACAAGGTCGAAGGCCTGGCTTCCGGCGCTCTCGCCGATGGCCTTGTTGCCTGGAGTCTCGCTATCACCTTCCTTGCCCTTCTCGTAGGTTCGCGGCCACTTATCTTCGGCCTGCCCGTCGCCTGCCTCGGCATAGCCATCCTCGTCGTTCTCGGCTCCTGTCTCCAAGGCTGGCTTCCTCTCCGCATAGCGGAGGGAGGCTCGCTCGAGATCGGACGGCTCCTTCCCTATGAAGTCGGGCCGGCCTCGTTCCGAGGGCAGTTCGAGATGCACGAGCACGATTCCGTCCCCATCGTCCAAGAGCTGAGTCTCGCCTCGGACTCGATCGGCATCTGCGTCGAGAGCCTCGATCTACGGGGGCCCCTGGCCTTCCTTGCCGATGTCGTCCTCCCGTCGCGACTAACCCCGCTCGCGGCTCCGACGGAGAATGCCCTCCGATTGTACCGCATCGCCGGTCTCGTCGCGCCTGGAGGAGCTGCCCTTCATTTCCCCTCTCCGGCGCGTCTCCACTTCCTCGATGCCGCATTACCGCTTCCGGAGAACCTCGGCTTCCAGCCTGGCGGAGTGTCGGAGACTCGGTCAGCCCTATTCGGCCTTGCCCAACGCCGGCGCGCCTCGAGTCCGACCTCGGTTCTTGCCGCGCTTCAACCGCTTCGATTTTTTATGACTTCGGATAGCTATTTCCCGTCGGTCCATCGATTCGCTCAATGAATCGCTTGACTGGTAATACTTCGTAATATATATTACTAAATAATACGAGGAGTCTTCATGGGAATGCCCAAGACCGATCTGATAACCTTTAAAGTCGAGCACTCGCTTGCCGAGCTGATCGACAGGCTACCCAATAAATCCGAATTCATCCGAAACGCCCTGCTCGGCGCGCTGGCGAATACCTGTCCGCTCTGTCAGGGCACCGGCGTACTGAGCCCCGAGCAATCCGAACATTGGAAGCGCTTTTCGGAGCATCATCGAGTCGAGCGCTGCGCCGACTGCCAGGCGGTCTACCTGAGCTGCGAGCTGGGCCTCGACGCCGGAATCGGCATGTCGGAGGAGACAGGGGAATGAGGCCGGGCTTAAAGCTCTTGTCGGCCGCTGCGACCTCCTGCCTTGCCGCGATGTTGGTCGTGGCTATGGCCCTATCTTTCGGCTCTTGCGCGGGCAAGGCTCCATCGGGAAAGAAAACGATCGTGGTCACCTATTCGATCCTGGGCTCCCTGGTGCAGGATCTCGTCGGAGAGCGATTTCGGGTCCTGGTCTCCATTCCCGATGGTCTCGACGTCCACGAGTGGGAGCCCTCGGCCAAGGATATCGAGGCGATCGACGGGGCCGACCTCGTCGTCGAGAACGGCCTTGGGCTCGAAGGGGGACTTGCCAAAACGCTCGATCAGGCCCGCAAGGCCGGAGTCAAGTTCTTCACCGCTTCCGACCATGTCTTGGCGAGGACGGTGGGGGCGGGCGAGGGCATCCCTTCCGGCGATCCCGATCAGGCCGTCGGCGCCCAGGACCCCCATCTCTGGACGGACCCGGTGACCATGCAGGCGATCGTCGATGCCCTTGCCGAGGAGATAAACGCCGACTTCCATGTCGATCTGTCCAAGCGACGTGCCGATCTCGATGCCCGCCTCGAGGCCCTCGATGCCGAGATAGCCGGGAAGGCAACGAAGATCCCCGAGGAAAAGCGCACGCTGGTGACGGGCCACGAATCCATGGGCTATTTCGCGCAACGCTATGGCTTCAAGCTCGTGGGCGCGGTAGTGCCGAGTCTCTCCACCGAAGCCGAGTCCTCGGCCTCCGATCTCGTCGAGCTGAAAAGGCTGATCGCTCTCAACCGCGTATCGGTCATCTTCACGGAGCTCGGCGAGAATCCCAAGGTAGCCGATGCCCTCGCCAGGGAAGCCCATGTCGCCTCCGTCCCCCTCGTCACGCATTCCCTGCCGAAGGGCGGCGACTACTTCGGGTTCGTCCGAAGCCTCGCCGGTACCATTACCGAGGCCCTGGCCAGATGATCGAAATCCTCCTCGGTCCTTTCCTCAGGAACGAATTCATGACCCGAGGCCTCGTCGGTGGATTCCTCGTGTCCCTCTCGTGCGCGATCGTCGGCACCTTCGTGGTCCTGCGCGGGCTCGCCTTCATCGGCGACGCCCTCTCGCACGGTGTCCTGCCCGGTGTGGCCGTCGCCCTTCTCCTCGGCCTACCCGGCATGGTCGGCGCCGCCGCGGGAAGCCTCGCGATGATCCTGGGGATAGGCTATATCACGCGCCGCTCGAACCTCTCCTCCGACACGGCGATCGGCCTTCTCTTCGTCGGAATGCTGGCCCTCGGTGTAGTCATCGTCTCGCGCTCCCGCTCCTTCTCCGGGGACCTCGTACACATACTCTTCGGCGAGGTCTTCGGCATCTCGTGGGCGGACGTCTTAAGCCAGGCGGGAGCGGCCCTCGCGGTCTCGGCCGCGGCTCTCGCCTGCAGACGCCCCTTCCTCCTCCTCAGCTTCAGCCCGGAACAAGCCGACGTCTCGGGCTTCCCCGCGAAACGCTACCACGCGATCATGTTGCTCATGATCGCGCTTACCGTCGTAGTATCGTTCAGGACGGTCGGGACCCTTCTCGTCTTCGGCCTCCTCATCGCGCCCGCGGCCGCTGCCGCGCTCTACGCGAATAGGATCGGGTCGATGATGGCGCTCGCCTGGGTCTTCGGGGCATTCTCTACCTATGCGGGGCTCCTCGCGAGCTATTATCTCGATATAGCGGGCAGCGCTTCCATCGCCCTCGTCGCGACGCTGCTCTTCTTCGTCCTTCTCGGAGGCAAGATGATCGCGGCCCGGCGGCGGGCGTGAGCATTTCCCGGTACGTCATCGAGGCGAGGGGGCTGTCGGTGGGATACGCCGACGACGCGATCCTCGAGAACCTCGAGCTATCGCTGCGGCAAGGCGAGGCTCTCGCTCTCGTAGGAGCGAACGGTTCCGGCAAATCCACCCTGCTCAAGGCGATCGCCGGGCTCATACCTCCTCTCCGCGGGCATCTGAGCGTCCTCGGAGCGCTTCCCCTGGCCAAGCCCGCGAGCGTCTCCTATCTCGGTCAATTCCATCCTTCGGCCTTCGTACTTCCCCTGCGCGCCTCCGAAGTCGTGCGGACGTTCCGCTCAACGAACTCTCGGGCGGGCAGCGCCAGCGGGTCTTCATCGCCCAGGCCCTCGCCCGAAAGGCCGAGCTCCTCCTCCTCGACGAGCCCGAGGCGAATCTCGACGCCGCGTCGCGCGCCGTCTCGCGAAGGCTCTTCGCCGAGGCCGTCGGACGGGGCGCGGCGGCCGTGATAGCGACGCACGATATAGAGGCCGCCGCGGCGTGCGACTACACGATGCTCCTGGCCCGCCGACTGGTCGCCTTCGGCCCTTCGGCACAAGTCCTTCGCGCCGATGTCCTACTCGAGACGTTCGGTGTCATCGGCAAGACGGAGGGAGATAGCGTAGTCGTGCTCGGGCGGGAGCACGGGCACGACGAATGCGGCCAAGAGGAATAAGGACGGTTGTAACGAAAGCCTAATCCGCTTCATGATGCGGCTGAGAGAAGGGGCAGCATGAAGATAGAGCAAAGTCGATGGACGTCCTCCGGAGGGTGGGCGCCCGGACTTCGGTCCCGCGAACTGAGCGACGCGCGACTCGTCCTCGCCTTCGGAGCGGGCGACCTTCTCCGAGCCCGCTATGCCGAGCTTCGGGAAGCGTATCCCGTGGCCCGTCTCCTCGGCTGCTCCACCGCGGGGGAGATCCTCGGAGCGAGCGTCGAAGACGAGACCGTCGTCGCGACCGCGGTCGATTTCAAGTCCACGACGATCCGTGGCGTCATGAGCCGGGTCGACGATCTCGAGCACAGCAGGGCAGCCGGAGGAATGCTCGCGCGCGAACTCGTCGGCGAGGGCTTAGTCCACGTCTTCGTCGTTTCCGACGGCCTTTCGGTAAACGGCAGCGAGCTCGTCAAGGGAATCGTCGAAGGCCTGCCTTCGGGCATAGGGGTGACCGGCGGGCTCGCCGGCGACGGTCCGCGCTTCAAGCGAACGCTTTCCTTTCTCGACTCGCCGCCCGATACGGGAATGGTCGCGGCGATCGGCTTCTACGGTACGAGGCTGAAGGTAGGCTACGGCTCGTTCGGAGGCTGGGATCCCTTCGGCGTGGAATGGGAGATCACGCGCTCCCGAGGCAGCGTGCTCTACGAGCTCGACGGTCAATCCGCCCTCGAATTGTACCGGACCTTTCTCGGCGACCATGCGGCCGGGCTACCCGCGACCGGCCTGCTCTTTCCCCTGAGCCTCCGCATCCCCGATGCGCGGGGGCCCATCGTGCGCACCCTCCTCGCGGTGGACGAGAAGGAAGGCAGCCTCACCTTTGCCGGCGACGTCCCTCGAGGCTCCTACGCTCGCTTCATGAAAGCGAATTTCAACCGGCTCGTGGAAGGAGCCGCCCGCGCCGCGCAGGATAGCCTCGTCGGCTTCGGCGGCGCGCCGAACCTCGCGATCCTCATCAGCTGCGTCGGCCGGAAGCTCGTGCTCAAGCAAAGGATCGAAGAGGAGATCGACGCGGTCCGCAACGTCCTAGGCGACCGAACGGCCGTCGCAGGCTTCTATTCGTACGGAGAACTCGCGCCCTTCGCGCCCCTGGGACCCTGCGAATTGCACAATCAGACGATGACGATCACCACGTTCGCTGAGGAATAGGGATGCACAAACTACTCCAACGGCAGGTCCGCCGGGCCTTCGGCGGCGCGGTGCCGGAGTCGCCGGAGATGCGAATTCTGCTGGAGGCCGTCGATGAAGCCTATACCGCCGCGGACGAGGACAGGCAGATGCTCGAGCGGTCCCTCGAAATAACCTCCCAGATAATGCTCAAGAAGAACGAGGAGCTGAGAGTCGCGAGGGACGCCGCCGAATTAGCCAAGGAGCACGCCGAAAAGGCCAGCCAGGAGAAGGGGCTCCTCCTGCGGGAGATACACCATCGCGTCAAGAACAACCTCCAGGTCATCGTCTCCCTGCTCAACCTGCAGGCGGGCTCGAAGAGCCACGAAGGATACCGCAACTACATCTGCGAGGTTACCGACCGGATCATGAGCATGGCCATGATCCATCAAATACTCTACGAGAGCGGAGACTTCTCCTCCCTCGATTTCTCCGCGTACGTCGAGCGCATAGCTCGGATCGCCGCCAATGCCGCCGAGGTCGAGTGCAAACTCGATCTTCGCCTCGAGCCGATCCGCATAGGGCTTGAGCAGGCGGTACCTTGCGGCCTGATCATCTGCGAGGCCCTGACGAATTCGACGAAGTATGGACGAGGGAAGGATGGCCGCGTCCGGATTTCCATCCGACTGGCAAGGGAAGAAGGCCGCCCGGTCATGGAAATAGCCGATTCGGGCCCGGGCTTCCCCCCGAACTTCGGCAATGGCGACGGGAAGGAAGTCGGCCGCAGCCTCATGATCGGCCTCGCGGATCAGGCGCGAGGGGAGATCCATTTCGAGAACCGCGGGGGCGCCGTCGTCCGGCTTCGCCTTCAAAGCCCGTAAGGAGCGCGAAGTCGTACCCGACTAGGCGCAAGGCGCCGCGCGCTTCGTCTTGGCTTTCATCCTCACGATCCCCGGTAGTGGTCGAGAGCCCTGCGGCTTCGGCATTTTGCCCCTTCCACAGGACCGGCGCTCGGGCATTACCCTATCCTAGTCGGCAGCATAGGGCTGCTATCGAGCTCCCTCGCGGGGTCGGCTGCAATCCGCCGCCGTTGTATTTCCGCGCCTCCGCTCATGCGCTTCGGCTAGCGCTGCGGCCCGGCTCCGGCAATGGCGGCGGCCTAGAAGAAGACGGCCTCCCCTTCGGCAGGCTTCGGTTCCGCCACGGCCGCCTTCCAGTATTCGTGCTCGCCCTTCTCGACGATCGCCGTTTCGTTCTTGCGGATGAAGCGCCTGAACACCCGGAAGCTATCGGAATAGAAGTGGATGACGCGGCCCTGTGTTCCTCCGAGATCCTCGGATTCGATCGGTATGCTCTCGGTCGCAAGGTAGTCGCGGATGAAGCGTTGGTTCACTTCGTTGACGCAGAGGAATTTGTCGTTCGTTCCGATCCCGAGTACCGACGCCCCTCCGAAGACCTTCGTGCGCAGATTCGAGCGCTTGGCGCCGAGTTTCTGCATGTCGGCGATAAGGAGCTCCATTGCATGGATTCCGAATCGCCCTGCCTCGGTCGCTGTAAATGGCATATCCCGTGAATATCGAGGCGCGGCAAGCAGAAAATGGTTCAGCCCTGCCACTCCCGCGACCGGATCGTACAGGCAGGCGGATACGCAAGAGCCGAGAAGCGTCTTAATCTCGACCGCTCCGGCGGTCGCGTAGCGTTCGCCCGGCCCTATCTCGATGCGGGGAAGGCCAATGCGGGGAAGCAGCATGCCACAACTCCTTCGGAATCAGGAATGGGATAGGATGAATCGAGCGTTCCAGCCGAGGCTTACCTCCTTTAGCTCCTATCCCAATACCTGAAGAAGAACCTCGATAGCCGCGCGAGGCCGCGTATCCTGGCCGCGATCCCCGGTCCGGAAAGGACCGAGATTATGGAGAGCGATCCCCTATAGACCTTCTCGGAGTAAGGCTGCCACCAGATGTCCTTCTCGGCGCCGGGCAGGATGTCGTCGACGACGACGCGCGTCTGGAGCATCTCGAGGAAGCCGATCTCGGCGTGGGTCCTGCCGAGGCCGGAATCGCCGACGCCGCCCCAGGGAGTCTCGGCTAGGCCGTGGGACATCAGGTGGTCGTTGATCATGATCGCCCCCGCTCGGATCCGCGTAGCGAGGGCTCGGGCCGCCCTGCGGTCCCTGGACCAGACGCTTGCGGTCAGGCCCATCGTCGAATCGTTGGCGATCCTCAGCGCTTCCTCGTCGTCCTTGAAGGGGACGAGGGCGACGACGGGACCGAAGACTTCCTCGCGCATCGCCGGGGAATCGGGCTTCACGTCGCCCAGGACGATGGCGGGCAGGAAGTTTCCCTTCTCGAGATCGGGATCGAGAGGGCTTCGAGCTATGACTCGGGCTCCCTCCGCGAGGCAGCGTGCGACTTGCGCCTCCACGAGTGCCTTTTGTCGGCTCGAGGCGAGGCAGCCCATGTCGACGTCGAGGTCGGAGCCGATGCCGATCCTAAGCCCTTCGACGCGCCTCTTGAGCTTGGCGGCGAAGGCATCGTAGATGGATTCATGCACGAGGATGCGTTGGGCGCCGCCGCAGGATTGGCCGGCATTGGAGAAGCCTGACCAGAGGATGCCCGACGCCGCCCGGTCGAGGTCGGCGTCCGCTCGGATTATGGCCGCGTCGTTGCCGCCGAGCTCCAAGACCACGGGGACCAGCCGCGAGGCCGCCTTGGCCATGAGTTCTCGGCCGACTTCGGTCGATCCGGTGAAGAAAAGCTTGTCGATCCCTCCCGAGATGAAGGCGTCCCCGGCCTCACGTCCCGGCAGGTTGACGTAGGCGAAGAGTCCATCGGGGAGTCCGGCGTCCGCGAAGATGGCCGCGAGGGACTCTCCCACGGCCAGGCTGTCCGAGGCGACCTTGAGCACGACCCCGTTGCCCGCAAGGAGGGCCATCGCGATCTCGGAGAAGGGAATGGCGAAGGGGTAGTTCCAGGGGGAAATAACGCCCACGACCCCGTAGGGTACTCGATAAAGGCGGCTTCGCTTGTTGAACATCAGGATGCTCCCGCCGCCGAGGCGACGCGGAGCGAGGAGCCGCTTGCCGCGAGAGCGGTAGAATCGCAGCGCCATCGCGGCCGGGACGATCTCGGTGGCCAGCGCGTCCACCCGCGTCTTGCCGCTGTTCGCGCTTATGATCGAGGCCAGCTCGTCCGCCCGGGCCGCTATCGCCTTGCCGACGCGCCCCAGAGCACGGGAGCGCTCGCGATAGGGCGAGGCCGCCCACGCGGGTTGCGCGCGGCGGGCTCCCTCGATCGCTTCGCCGACCTGGGCGGAGCCGTCGAGGCGATAGTTGCCGATGAGAGCCCCGGTAGCGGGGTCGCGATTTTCGACCGTCCTATCTGGCATTCTTGCGCCCCTTGAAGTCGTCCATGCTGGAACTGACGCCGAAGAAGTCGGCCATCGCGTCCAGGAATCCCACGGGGAAGAGACGCAGCAGCCAGACGCTATAAACGAAGAATGGAAGGACGAGCCGCTTCTTGCCCTTCATGATCGCGCCGAGAATGCGCTTGGCGACGTAGTCCGGCTTGAGTATCGGCAGGAGGAAGGGGAAGCGCGTCTTGACACCCTCGAAGAGTCCCGTATCGATGAAGAAAGGGCATACGGTAGTGCTGCGCACCGGGGAACCAAGCTTGCGGAGCTCCATCCTGATGGCTTCGGCGAAGCCGATGGCGGCGAATTTGCTCGCGCTGTAGTCGGCGAGGCCCGTCGTGCCGATGATCCCCGCGGCCGAGGCGATCGTGACGATGTGTCCTTCGCCGCGTTCGATCATGCCGGGGAGGAAGGCCTTGGTCGTCCAGAAATGCGCCAACGCGTTGATCGACATCAGCTTCTCGATCCGCTCGTCGGGGGTGTCGAGAAACTTCTTGCCCGAGACGACGCCTGCGTTGTTGACGAGGAGCCAGACCTGCCCGAAGCGTTCGGCGGTCTCCTTGGCGCGCGCGTAGACATCGGCGCGATCCGAGACGTCGCAGCGGATGCCGTGGATATCGAGCTTTCGCTCCCCCGCCTCCGACTCGAGCTTCGCCAAAGCGGCTTCATCGAGATCCCATGCCACCGCCTTCGCGCCGCTCTCCGCGAGGCCGAACGCGAGAAGGCGTCCGATTCCGCTTGCCCCGCCCGTGATCACCGCAACCTTGCCCCGTGGGGATTTCATAGCAGACAGTGTAGTCGCCATTACGCGAGCTGTAAAGAAGCATGTCTTCCCGGAACCGTGATCGGAAGCCGGATCCGGGCGAAAGCTAAGCGCTACGCTAGGGCTATCGCCTCGATCTCCACGAGGCCGCCCTTGGGCAGGGCTGCTGCCTGGACGGTCGAGCGGGCGGGGTAGGGCGCGGCAAAGTGCGAAGCGTAGACTTCGTTGACGGCGGAGAAGTCCGCCATGTCAGCGAGGAAGATAGTGGTCTTCGCAACGCTCGCGAGGGTCAAGCCCGAAGCGGCCAAAAGGGCCTTCAAGTTGAGGATCGCGCGCTCGGTCTGCGCCTTCACCCCCGTTGCGAGCTCGCCCGAAGCCGGGTCCAACCCGAGCTGCCCGGAGCAATACACCGTGGAGCCCGCCCGTACCGCGGTAGAATATGGTCCTATCGCCTTGGGCGCCTGCGCCGAGGATATGCCTTCTATTTTCATGTCGCGCCCCCTACATGTTCTTCCAGAATTTATAGAAGCGTCTTTCGACTTCGTCCAGCGAGAGGAGAGGATAGAATTTGATCCGATCGGGAGAAGCGAAGACAAAGCCGCTACGAAGCAACTTGTACGATATGCGATCGAGGGGGCAATAGAGCGAGATGCCTTTGACGTCCTTGCTCGGAGACCTGCGAAGCTCGCGGATCGCGGAGCGCAGCCGCTCGGGATGGATGCCCGGGAAGAAGCTGGTCACGTAAGGGCTTTCCTCGATCTCTCGGATGAAGTCATCCATAGATACGTCCAGTTCGGTGTAGAGCATCTTGGGCGCGCCCTTGGAATTGCCGGAGTCGGTCGCGAAGCGGGCGTATTCGGCGAGGCCGAGGCGCGTGAGCACGATGAACTTGACCGGATCGACCTCGAGGATGACGCGGAGCTCCTCGGCGTCGGAGGCGTGCCTCTCCATGAGGCTCGAGGCGCCGCCGGTCCCTCCCGCGACGTCGGCGTCGTCCCGTGCGGGTTCGAGCGCGACGTAGCCGCCCGATGCGTCGCTGAGATAGAGGCTTCCCATCGCTCCGAAGTCCACGTGCTCTAGGACACGATAGCTCGATATGAATTTCGTCGCCTTGGGGCTCCCGTCCTCGTGCGGCTTCAGCTGCGCGTAGGCGCCGGCCACGTCGAAGTAAGGATGGCGGAAGTCGGGATCGAGCTCGACGAAGACCAGCTTACCCTCGAAATAGCGAGCCGACTCGCGGACGTAGTGCTTTATGAACCGCTCCGCGTCGAGCTGCGATGCCACGAGGGAATGGTTCGGGTGAACGACGAGATAGAGGTGCCTTTCCTCGGCCATTCCGGGATCCTCCGAGGCACATTCTACGCGCTGCGCCGTATCGTTTCTAGTCCGGCGCGATGCCCTTTCGCTTGCGCCTCACCTGGCTGCGCGCAGTTCGGCGGCGCGAGCGTGGGCCTCGAGTCCTTCGATGCGCGCGAAGGCGGCCGCTTCCGAGGCGATAAGGCCGTAGTCCATCCTGAGCCAGGTCCTGGCGCGGAGGAAATTGAGGACGGAAAGCCCGGCCGAGAAGCGCGCCGCGCCTCCGGTGGGAAGGCAGTGGTTCGGGCCCGCGCCGTAATCGCCGAATACCTCGGCCGTCCCCGTGCCGAGGAATACGGCTCCGGCGTTCGCGATTTCGGCCGCCCAGCCCTGCGGCTCGTCCACGAGGAGCTCGAGGTGCTCGGGCGCGAAGCGTTCGGCCGCGGCCACGGCCTCGGCCCTGTCGCGGGCCAACAGCATCCAACCGTTCTTGATGGCGGCCGAGGCTACAGCTCTGTTCGGCTCGGGAAGGTCGGCGAGGCGGCGGGCGAAGGCTTCGTCGAGCGCGTCCGCGAAGCCGGCCGCGAAGGCTTCGTCCTCGCCGCCGGCGAGGACGACGATCGACGGCACTGCCGCCACGTCGTGCTCTGCCTGGGCGAGGAGATCGGCGGCCGCCACCTCGGGGTCGGCTCCCTCTCCCGCTATCACGAGGAGCTCCGAGGGGCCCGCGGGCGCCTCGGTGCCGACGACGCCCGCTAGGAGCCGTTTGGCGGCGGCGGCGTACCTTCCTCCGGGTCCCACCACGACGTCGCAGGGCGGAACCCCCGCGCCGAGGGCGAGGGCGGCTATGCCCTGGGCGCCGCCCGCCGCCAGGAAGCCCTCGGCCCCCGAAAGCGCCGCGGCGGCGAGGGTCGCGCGCGCCGGCCTGGGCCCGGCGCACCAGATCGAGCCGACGCCGGCGGCCTTGGCGGCGCAGGCGGTCATGATCGCGCTCGAAGGAAGGGGGAATCGGCCGCCCGGCGCGTAGCATCCCGCTCGCGCGACGGGCGAAAAGACGTGTCCCGCCCTTCCGCCGGGCACGATGACGTCAATGTCGCGCAACGCGGCTCGCTGGGCCTTCGCGAAAGCGAAGACCCGGTCTCGAGCGCCCTCGAGGATCGCCCGCTCCGTTTCGGGAAGCGAGGCTAGGGCCGACTCGAGACCCTCGCGCCCGATCACCAGGGGATCTCCCGGCCGCAGTCCGTCCAGCTTTTCCGCCCACTCGCGCACGGCGGCTTCCCCGCGCGACCCGACGTCGGACAGTATGAGCGCGGCCGACTCCTCCGCCTCCGGATCGCGGGCCCGCGAGCGCGCCTCGGCCAGCTCCTCGAGGCCTATCCTTCGCAGGCGCGGCTTCGCCGTTTCGGCGGCCATCAGCGGTCCCCCATCCCCGCGCCCTCCGAGGTTCGAGTATGGGCGGGCTTGGGCGCGCCCCCGCGGCGGCTCACGCGCAGGGCCCTGCGGTCCAACTCGGCCTCGATGGCCGCCAGGCTCGAGCCTTCGGCGATCGCCTTCACGAGCGCGAAGTAGATGACGTCGGCCGCTTCCCCGGTGGCCTCGTCAGGGCCCTTGGCTCTGTTGAGCTCGTCGGCCTCCTCGCGCAGCTTGGAGGCCAGGAGGCTGGGATCGTCGAAGAGCTTGCGCGTGTAGGAGCCGGGAGGAGCGTCGGCCTGCCTCGACTTCAGCGTCCGCTCGAGGCGCTCTATCCCCGAACCGTCGTCGAAGCAGCTGCGCCGGGCCAGATGGCAGAAGCCGCGGCCTTTCTGCCTCACGGTGAAGCGAATGGCATCGCGGTCGCAGTCGGCCTCGACGCGGATGAGGTCTTGAACATTCCCGGAGCTTTCGCCCTTTACCCAGAGGCCGCGGCTGCGCGAACGGTAGGTCCCCCGGCCGGTCTCGACCGAGGCGGCGAGGCTTTCGAGGTCCGACCATGCGAGGCCGAGGGCCCTGCCGCCTTCGTCGCACACGAGAGTGGGCCAGAGGCCGTCCGGCCTATCGGACGAGAGGCTTGCGGAGAAGGCCTCGGCCAAGGACAGCTTGCCGAGGGCGAGGGCCGTCCCCGCCTGGACGTCCGCGCCGAGCCGATCGATGGCGCCTATTTCCCGGGCCTCGGCGGCGCCTCCGGCGAAGGTTATGCGCGGCGCGCGAAGCGCGCTCGTACAATCATTTCCTTGCGCACTAGCTTGCGTCATGTGAAGGCCCTTGGCGGTTTCGATAAGGGCTTCGGCGCGTTCGAGGCCTATGCCGTTTAGGCTGCCCTCGGCGTCGACGAAGGTGACGAGGAATCCCGAGACAAACGGCGCGAGTACCGACATCCTCTCCTCGATCCTGCGTCCCGTGCTCTTGGTCCAGCCTTCCACGACCACCTCTCCGCCCTTCTCATCCAGGGCCGCAATGAGGCGCTCGCGGGGGAGCTCGGCGAGGAATTCGGGCTCGGCCTTCGTGCCTAGCATGACCGACCTCACGCCCGCGTCGAGGTAGCGGAGCACAGCTTCCTTCGTG
The DNA here is from genome assembly GCA_963778775.1 of uncultured Spirochaetota bacterium. GTDB lineage: Bacteria > Spirochaetota > Spirochaetia > Treponematales > Rectinemataceae > UBA1306. The sequence goes on from CAVZVX010000192.1 coordinate 35,656, forward strand.
CGAAGGCCGCCGCCCACCCTGCATGGATGGCGACGCGCTATTCGCAGGACGATCTCGCTATTGTCGCCCGTGCCGAGGGCGGCGTCGAGGTCGACTATCGCCATCTCCCCGATACGGGAATAGCGGTCGGCCACTTCCTCGGGATCGCCGACGTCGAGGACCGGATAGTTGCCTCCGCGGAGCTGAACCGCCCTACCTGCCCTGATGTCTATGCTCGGGACTATCACGATCGAACCTCCAGCCCCGCATCCGCGAGGCTTTCCTTTACCATGCGTATCGAGAGCTCCCCGCGATGGAACACGCCAGCCGCGAGGAGGGCGCGGGCTCCCGCCCGCGCGCCGTCGACGAAGTGCACGGGCGATGAAGCGCCCCCCGAGGCGACGACGGGGATACTCGACGCCGCTGTAACCGCGCGTAGGAGCGCGAGGTCGTAGCCCGAGCCCGTGCCATCCCGGTCTATCGAGGTGAGGAGTATCTCGCCCGCGCCGCGCCTGGCTCCCTCGCGAGCCCAGGCCACGGGATCGAGGCCCGTCGCGCTGCGTCCCGCGTCGACGACCACCTCCCATGACGGCCCTGTCGCGTCGGCGGCTTGCGCGCTTCTCGCGTCGATCGCGAGGACGACGCACTGTACGCCGAAGCGCGAAGCAAGCTCGTCGATGAGCTTCGGCTCGCGGGTAGCGGCGCTGTTTACCGCGACGCGGTCGGCTCCGGCCTCGAGGAGGCGGGCGGCGTCCTCGGGTCGGCGGACCCCGCCGCCTACGAGAAGCGGAATGCCGATCGCCTCCCGCACGCGCCGTATGGACTCGAGGGCGGTCTTTCTGCCCTCGATCGTAGCCGAGATGTCGAGGAAGGCGATCTCGTCGGCTCCCTCCGACTCGTAGCGGGCGGCGAGCTCCGCCGGATCGCCCGAGTCGACGAGGTCGAGGAAGCGGACGCCCTTCACGACCCTGCCGCCATCCACGTCCAGGCAGGGAATAACCCTGAGCGCTCCAACTGATCTCACGTTGCCCCTCCTTCGGCGCCGGCCGAGGTTCCGAGCCAGACGCGGATCAGCTCGAGGCCCCAGGGCCCCGAAAGCTCGGGATGGAACTGGCAGAGGAAGAGACGCGGCCCCTCGAGCGCCGCGACGAAGCGCTCTCCGTATTCGGCCCAGCTCGCCGCGAAGCCGCCCGCGGCCTCCGACAACCTGTAGGAGTTGGCGAAATACGCCCAGCCCTCGACTACGGCGCCCTTTCCCGTCGGACGTATCATGTTCCATCCGAGCTGGGGCACCGGAAGGTCGGAGGGGAAGCGCCGGAAAAATCCAGGCGCTATCGCCATTCCCGCGACGCCCGGCGATTCCTCGCTGCCCTCGAAGAACACCTGCATACCCGCGCAGACGCCCATCGTCGGTTTGGTGCGCGTTATGCGATCCCGTATCGCCTTGTCCATGCCCGACTCCCTGAGCGCGGCCATCGCGCTTCCGAAGGAGCCCACTCCCGGGACTACGGCGAAATCAGCGTCGGCGAGTTCCTCGGGCGAGGCCGCGAGGCGGGGCTCCGCTCCTGCCCGTCGGAAGGCCGCCATTATCGAGGCGAGGTTCGCCACTCCCGTCGCCGCGAAGCGGACTTTTACCGCGATGGAAGGGCTCGAAATCGGTCGTTCAGGCATCGAGTCCTCCCTTGAGCCTCGGCCAATCCGCCTCGTCCATCTCTTCCAGGAGAACCGAGCCCTTCGTGGACTCAGGACCGGTATTCTCCGATCGCTCCCCGGACTTCAGGGACGCGGACGAAGGCGCGCGCGACGCCGCGGCCGCGAGGGCGCAGGCTTCCCGCAGGGCGAGGGCCGTAGCCTTGAACGCGGCTTCGACTTTATGGTGGGAATTCTCGCCGGTCAGGACATCGACGTGGAGGGTCATCTTAGCCGCCGATGCCAGACTCCAGAAGAAGTGGACGGCGTTCTCGCCAGCGAGATCGCCCAAGCGCGCGCCGCCGAGGGCCAGGTCGGCACGGCAATAGGCTCTTCCCGAGAGATCGACGACCGCGCGCGCCAGGGCCTCGTCGAGGGGCGCGTAGGCGGAGCCGAAACGCCGCGGGGAGCCGCCCGCCGCGCCTCCCTTCGCGAGGGCGCGCGCGAGAGCCTCGCCCAGGGCGAGGGCGCAGTCCTCCGCGCTGTGATGGTCATCGACGACGAGATCGCCGCGACAGGCCAGCGAGAGTCGCCATCCGGCATGGGTCGCTAGCGAACCGAGCATGTGATCGAGGAATCCGATCCCGCTGTCTATCTCGGCGCCGGGACTCTCGGGGTCGAGGTCGAGCGCGACGAGGACTTCGGTCTCGCGACTCTTGCGCCTGATGGCGATCCTGCGCCCAGAGCCGAGGGTAACGGGTTTTTGCGTCGTCATGTCAGCCTCCTGAGCCTCTCCAAGACCGCGAGGAGAGTCCTGAACTCGGATTCGTCCCCGGGGCACGTTATGCGGATGAGGTTCTCCCTGCCGGGTTTCTTCGGCCAGGACTTGATCTTGATCCCTTCTTTCGCGAGCGCTTCCGAGAAGACGGCCGCATCGGGGACTATCGCCGCGACGAAATTGGCTTTGCCCGCCCAGGTCCTGGCCTCTATCCGCGCGAGGGCCGCTTGGAGGAGAGGCCGCTCGCGCCGCACTTCGGCGACGAACGCCTCGACCGAGTCGGTACCCGACTCGAGGGCCGAGAGAGCGGCCGCTACCGAGAAGGTGCATTGGGCGAAGGGCGGGCCGGCCCTCCTCAGCCTCGCGATATCCTCGGCCCGTCCCGCGGCCCAGCCCGCGCGCAGCCCGGCGAGGCCATAGGCTTTCGAGAAGGTGTTCGCCGTAATCACTCCCGGGACGCCCGCGGCGATGTCGTAGACCTCGCGGTCCTCGTCGAAGTCCGAATAGGCCGCGTCGAGGAGAACCGTGGCGGAGCAGGCTTCGGCGGATTCCTTTGCGAGGGCGCGCAGCTCGTTCGGAGAGATCGTTCCGCCGCCCGGGTTGTCGGGCGAGGCGACGACAACGAGGGCGGGTCTCTCGGCGCGGATCGCGGCGACGAGGGCGGCCAGGGGGAAGGGACCGTCCGGGGCGCGAGGCACGACCACGTAGCGCGCACCCGATCGCGAGGCGGCGGCGGCGTATTCCTCGAAGGCGGGCGCCGTCGAGAGGACGGTCGCCCTCGAGAGGCCGTACGAACGGATCGCGCGGTCTATCGCGTCGTCGGCGCCCGCCGTCGCGATCACTCGCTCCGCGGATATGCCCATCCGAGCGGCCAGGGCGGCTTCCAAGGGAGAGGCGTCGGGATAGCGGCGCAGTAACTCGGAGTCTACGAGGGCGGCGATCGCCGCGGCATGCATGCATGGGCGGCCTTCGTTCGCGTCGAGCCTCAAGGTTTTGGCTTCCATCCTTCGCCTCAGGGAACGAGCTGCGAGAGCTCGGATACCACGATGTCGCTGCCGCCGCGGCGCTTGATCTCGGGAATGAGGCCCGCCAGCGAGGCGCGCGGGGCCGCGACTCGAACGGCGAAGGCCTCGCCGCCCTTGAGGGGGGAGATGGTCGGCGACTTCATGAAGGGCAGGACCGAGGTGAGCTCGGCCAACCGGTCCGCGGGGACGTTGACCTCGATCATGACCCGCCTTCGCGCTTCCAGGACCGAGCCTATGAGAAGGGCCAGGCTTTCGGCGGCCTCGCGCTTCCGCGGATCGGCCATCGCCTTCCGCGAGGCGTACAGCCGCGTAGAGCTTTTCATCACTTCGTCGATGATGGCGAGTCCGTTGGCCTTGAGGGTGGAGCCCGTGGCGCAGTTGTCCACGATTATGTCCGCGTCCTCCGGCGGGAAAACCTCCGTCGCCCCGTAGGAACGCACGAACCTCGCGCCGGGAGCGTTGCGCGCCATCCATTCGCGGGCGATGGTCTCGTATTCGGAGGCGACCACGAGACCTTCCCTCGTAGGAAGCTTTCCGTCCGCTAGGAGACCGAGAGGAGCGGCCACGACCACGCGAACGGGATCGAGGCCGGTATCGAGAAGCTCTATCGCGCCCGAGCCCAGCTCGCGCGTCCAATCTGCGCCGGCGAAACCGACGTCGCGGCTTCCGAGGTCTATCATTTCGACGATGTTCTGGGGCTTCAAGAACTTGGCCTTGAAACGGGGCGCGCGCGCGAGGCTGCCGGCCGCGGCATCCGCCCCTTCGCCCGCGCCGATGATCGGCCTATAGCCCCGATCATCGGCCTTTACGGGAAGTCCCGCATCGGCCATAAGCTTCAGGACCTCGGCCTGCATCCTGCCTTTGGGCAGTCCGAGCTCCAATACCGCGTCGTCCATGCTTTCTCCTTTCTTTCGGGAAACGGGACTCCGGGCTGCCGGCGCCTGACCCTCCGAAAGGATCCGTTTCAAACCGGAGCGCCGGCCCCTCGAGGCCGGCGCTCCCGCGGACTGCGCTGCTTGTCAGCGCCGTGCTACGGCTTCGCGCGGCCAATCCAATGGCCGTGATGCCGATGCGTGAGGCTGGAAAGCTCGTTGCGCGCCCTCGGGTCCATAATGGTAATAATGTTCGCATGACGCATGCGATCTTGTCAATAGCGCGTATTGCTTAGCCGACCCTTCGCCTGTACTATCTTTGCATGCCTGTTCCCTGGGACCATCGACGCGACCGCGAGGGCGGGCGCCTCGTATATCCCGTGTTGTCGCGACGATCGGGCGGACTCTCGCTGGGCGTCAACCTCTTTCCCCATGGCAAAGTTTGCGCCTTCGATTGCCCCTACTGCGAGATTTTCCTGGAAGCGGCTTCCGAGCCCGTTCCGGGCGCAGGTTCCCTCATCGTCGCGCTCGAGAGGGAATTCGCCTATTTCCTGGATCGAGGATATGCCGAGGCCTGGGCGCCCGCGCCCGTCCGAGACATCTGTATCTCGGGCAACGGCGAGCCGACCATGTCACCGAGCCTAGGCGAGGCTCTACGGCTCTGCTCGAGGCTCAGGCGCTCGCACCGGGGAATCCTGAGCTCCGCTTCGCTGGTCCTGATCACCAATTCGACCGGCTTCCTCGACCCCGCGACCAGAGTTCTTCTCGAAGACGCCTGCCGCGAAGAGGGCCTCGTCGTCTGGGCCAAGCTCGATGCGGGAAACGAGGCCCGCTTCCGGCTCATGTCCGGGTCCGATGTCGGTCTGGAGCGGATCGCGGACGGCCTGCTTTCCTTCGCGCGCCGATCATCGGTCGTCATCCAAACCATGCTTTGCGAGGTCGATGGGGTCGGTCCTACCGAAGCCGATATCGCGGATTACGCCGGCCTGCTATCCCGCCTCGCCGAGGGGGGAGCCCGCATCGACGAGGCGCATCTCTATACTTTCTCGCGGCCCAGCCCGGGCGGTCGATGCGTCGCTTTCGCGGACGAGGCCCTCCTTCGTGCCGCCGCCTTCGTCCGCGAGGCCACGGGCCTGCGGGTGCGCGTCTTCGGCTTCGACGCAGAACTCCGGACCTCTCCGATGGAGCCTCTCCGCTCGTCCGATCGCGAAGTCGTCGGACCGCACCATGCCGAAGGGAAGGGAAGATGATCGACCTCCACAGTCATTCGACGGCGAGCGACGGGAGCTATTCGCCCTCGGCCCTCGTGGGACTCGCCCTGGAGCGCGGCCTCTCGGCCCTCGCCCTCACCGACCATGACTCCGTCTCCGGCCTTCCCGAAGCCGAGGCCGCCGCATCGGGGAGCGCCCTCCGCCTCATTCGCGGCGTCGAAATCGAGATAGCTTTCGGCCCGGGCGAGTTTCACCTTCTCGGCCTTCGCCTCGAGCGACTGGGAGGCGAGCTCGAGAATGTCCTTCAACGCTTGTTCCGGGCGCGCGAGGAGCGAAACCAGCGTATCCTGGACAGGATGAGAGACGCCGGATTCGCCGCGACGATGGACGACCTCAAGGCCGTCGCCGGGGAAGGCAGCGCGGGAAGGCCGCATATCGCCGCCCTCCTCGTCGAACGGAAGGCCGTACGGACGAGGCAGGAGGCCTTCGACAAATACCTAGCGAAGGGGAGACCTTTCTACGAGGCCAAGGACTGCCTGGGGCTCGACGAGGCGATGCGCATAATCAGGGAAGCGGGCGGACTGGCTATCGTCGCTCACCCCCTCTCGCTGTTCGTCTCGTGGGGCAGGCTCGGCTCGCTCATGGACGAGTGGAAGGAGCTTGGAATCGACGGTATCGAAGCCTACCACCCGACGGCCAAGGTGAGTCATTGCCGGCGTCTGGAAAAAATGGCGCGCGGGCGCGGATTCCGCGTCACCGCCGGATCGGATTTCCACGGCGCGATACGTCCCGAACGCAAGCTCGGGCGCACCGCCGGCAACCTTGTCATCGGCGACGAGTACCTTGACGAGATAGGCCCGTAGGACCTCGGGATGAGGCGTCCTAGGCCTCTGGTTCGCGATCCTCCTTTCTTCTCCCCTGTCCCCCTGATTGCTCGCCGTAAGCCTTCTCGTAGAGCTCGATCGAGGTGAAGAAGAGGATGAGGATCAAGGGGCCGAGGACGAGGCCATTGAACTTGAAGACTTGCAAGCCTCCCAGGATGGAGAAGAAGATCAGGAGAGGGTGTATCTTGAGCCTATCGTGGAGGAGGATCGGCCGGATCAGCGTGTCCAAAGTCCAGATGAGGACGGCGGAGAGCGCGAAGAAGAGAATGCCCCCCGTAATGTCTCCCGAAAGTATCTTGCCCGCCGAGACGGGGAGCCAGACGAGCGCGGTTCCCACCATCGGGATGAACGATGCCATCGCGGTAAACGCGGCGATCACGAGATAGCCCTTTACCCTGAAGATCAAGCATAGGGCGAGCATGACCAGGGCCTGCATTCCGGCGATCGCGATATAGCCGGTTACGAGGTGCTTGCCCATATCCCTGAATTTGCGGAGGAAGATCGCGGTGAAGGTATTCTCGATGGGGATGGCGCTGATGAGGACCTTGATCAAGTGCCTGCCGTCGAGAAGAAGGAAGAAAATGGTGAAGACCATGAAAACGAGGGATAGTAAAATACGTACGCTGATCTTCAGGAATTGGCCGGAAAGTCCTACGATCCTGTCCGTCTTCAACGTCAGTATCGCCCTTATCTCGTCGGGTATCTTGAGCTTCGAAATATCGATCGATCCATCGCTCACCGTATAAAGGAATGTCGCGATAGGACCGTCCGGCGAGATGCCTATGACGGAGGGATTCTGCTCGATGGCAAGCAGGGCGTTATGTATCATGGCGCTGAGCTGCCTGGCGATGCTCAGGCCCAGGAGCACGGCGGGCACGGCGATGAGGAGGACACCTCCGAGGGCGAGGATCGCTGCGATCACAGCCCTGACGAAACCCCGCCTCTCGGTGTCGTCCCTGCGCAGGACCAGCTTGCGGTATAGCGGAAACAGGAAAGAGTAAAAAAGGCCGGACCAGATTATGACGGTGAGAAACGGATAGAAGATCATAGCTACGAGGACGAAGAAGCCCAGGAATACCGCCAGTAAGCCGAACTTCTTGACCTGTGGACCTTCCATCGGCTTTCTCCCTTTGGCTGCGACCGCCATTGAGGCGGATTAACCATGACAGCCCGTGCAGCCCAGCACATGCACGTGCCGCCTACCCGGACTTTCGAAATAGCGCGCGATCACCCAGCCCTGGGCGCCCAGGGCGCGGTTGCATACGGGACATATCCTCGGGGTCGAGGGCGTGACCGGCCAGCAATGGGGACAGCCGAATATATGCATGATCCTGTCGGACCTGCCGGGGAAGAGACTTGAATTGACCCGTTCGTCGTGGCCGAGCGCGGAATGGCAGAGAGGGCAGGATTTCTCTACGGCGGCGGCGCCGTGTCCGACGGAACGGCGAGCGCGCGAGCTCGAGTCGCGGCTCCTGATGCCGTAAAAGACCAACGCGAGCAGGAAAGCGGAAACGAGGGCCGCGATGATGACCGCCATCAACGGTACTATACATGCAAGAGGCTCCGCTATCTAGCCGGAGCCCTCCCATCCTTGACCCTCGGGTCCGGAGGACACATACTTCCGCACATGGGCACTCTCTATCTCGTGGCAACGCCTATCGGCAACCTGGGCGATATTACCCTTCGCGCCCTCGAGGCCTTGAGGGACGCCGACGCCATTGCCTGCGAGGATACGCGCCATACTCTCAGGCTGCTCAACCATTTCCAGATCCGCAAGCCCCTTCTGTCCTGCCACGCAAACGACGAATCCAGGGGGGCAGATCGCATCCTCGGGCTTTTGGCTCAGGGGAAGACGGTGGCGTACTGCAGCGACGCGGGCACGCCGGGGCTTTCCGACCCGGGAGCCGTTCTCGCGCGCCGCGCGCGCGAGAACGGGCACTCGGTCAGCCCTTTGCCGGGACCTTCGGCCTTCGCCGCTTTGATCTGCGCGGCGGGGATGGGAGGCCGGTCCTTCCTTTTCGACGGCTTCCCTTCCCCGAAGGCGGGCAAGCGGAGGGCGAGGGTAGTCGAGCTCATGCGGCGCGAAGAATGCTTCGTTCTCTACGAGTCGCCGCATCGCATTATCCTATTAATGGAAGAGATCGCGATGGCCGATCCCGTTCGCAGGGTGTGCCTGGGCCGGGAAATCACCAAGATCCACGAGGAGTTCCTGGTGGGAAGCGCGTCCGAGGTCCTCGAAGCCCTCAAGAGCAATGCAGAGGTTCGCGGAGAATTCTCGGTGCTTGTCGCCGGGACGGAATTGGCGTAAACTATTTCCATCTGGAAGCCGATACTTTTGTTGAAAGGCAGGGGAGCGAGATGACCATAGACCGGCTGAACTCCATAGACCCGATCCGGGACCCCCAGAAGCCCTCCCCTGGCGGGATGGCCGAGAAGGCTCGCCGTGTCGATTCCATCTCCATCTCCTCGGATGCGGCGAAAAAGGCCGATCTTTTCAATGCCCTCGAACTGGCCAAGGCGGCGCCCGAGACGAGGGCGGATCGAGTCGAGGAACTCAAGGCGAAGATCAATCATCCATCCTATATGGACGATGCAGTCTTGTCCATGACCGCCGATCGCATCATCGATCAGCTTCTCGGATCGTGATGTATTCCCGTTCCACACGGGGTACGAGCCTATCGACGATCTGCTGGTGAGGTATCACGTGTTTCTTTTTGTCGATTCAAGGCGGGAGCGTGACTTCCGCCTTTTTTATAATCAGCTCAGGAGATGACGAGGGTGCCCGATTTCAGCTTTCACGTAAGTCCGCGCATCTGGGTCGGGCCCGATGCCCTCCTTAGGCTTCCCCTCCTCGCCGGCGAGCTCTCGGGCGAAGGCCGCCCCCGATGCATGCTCGTCGTCGACCCCCTTCTCTACGAGTCCAAGACGGTAGATCGCGTTCATTCCCTGTTGGAAGAACGAGGCATCCAGGTGCTTATCTACGACGAGATCGTCGATCGGGCGACGAGCAAGGCCGTGGACGACGCCCTGCGCCTGGCTCGAGGTTCCCGCTCGCCCCTCATCATCGCCCTCGGAGGGTTGAAAACGCTCATGATCGGCCGGGCTACGGCAGCCCTCGCCTTGGGCAACCTCGATATCGACGCGGCCTTGGATGGCGCCGAAGTCAAGGGGGGCCGGGTTCCCCTCGTTGAGATCCCGACATCCCTTCGCCACCCCTTCTTGGCCCAGGACTGCATCCTCCTTCCCGATGGCCGCGACAGACGCATACGTTTCGCCCGCATACCTGGCTCGGCGCCTGCTGTCGCCCTCATAGATCCCGGGCTTTCGTCCTCCCTCTCGCCGAAGGTCTCCGCCACCTGTCTCATCGACTCGCTTCTCGGAACCGTCGAAGCCTATATCTCGTCGAAATCCTCGTTCATGAGCGATATTCTCCTCGAAAAAGCGGCCATTTCGCTTTCTTCCGCCCTCAATGCCCTCATCGCCAGGCCCGACGATCCGGCGGCTCGGGCAGAAGGTTGGAAGGGCTCCTTCCTGGCCGCGCTCGGCCAGGGTATGAGCGCGCCCGGGTTAGGTAGCGCCGTAGCCGCGGCCATAAACGCGCGCTGGCCCGTGCCCAAGGCCGCCCTGGCCGCCATACTCCTGCCCTATTCCATGGAAGTGGCCTCGAAAAGCAGACTCGAGAAGGTAGCGGCCCTTGCCGCGCTGTTCGGCGAGGATGTCACGGAATCGAGTCCCCAGGAGGCGGCATCCAAGGCGGTCGAATGGTTGCGCACTCGGCTCGGCCTGTTAAAGGTGCCTTCCCGGCTCAAGGATTTCGATCTCGTCCTCGATCGCCTGGTAGAGTCGGCTCGCGACGCTCGCGAGCTCGACTTCATGAACTACCTTCCCCGCGCAGCCTCCGTGGACGATGTCTTCGATTTCATAAAGACCGCGTTCTGATCCTCCTTCGATGATCCCCATCGACAAGCTCCAGAAGCTCTCACCCCGTCATCGAATGAGGAAAATGGCCCTAGTGCTGGGCGAAATCGAGTGCGGACTGCTCGCTCGTCGCGAAGAGGAAGTCGATGAGACCGTGCTGCGCTACGGGTTCGAGTTGAGCAGGCTTCTCGCATCCGAAAACGGCGATGAGGATGCCCTGTCCGCGGCTGCTATCTCGCTTTCGCGCCTTTGCGATCGCGCCATCGGGCAGAACGGCTTTGCGCCGGTCTGGCCAGCGCGGATGGACGTAGCGAGAGCCGTCGACACGCTACGGCATGCGCTCATCGCGGCGACAGGTCAGGCTCCAGCCGACTGGGACCTCCTCGATCCGGGCACGGGCTTGCCCGATCCTGCCTCGAGGAAGATATACCCGGGAAGGAAGGTCTATCTCGAGGACCTGCGTTCACCCTTCAACGTCGGTTCGGTTTTCCGTACGGCGGACGCTTTCGGAGTCGAAGAACTGATTCTTTCCCCATCATGCGCAGATCCCTTCCATCCTCGAGCCAGACGCAGCGCCATGGGAGCCATCGACCTCCTGTCTTGGAGAAAGGCCGGCCTCGAGAGTCTATCCGGAGACCTTCCGGTCTTCGCCCTCGAACTCGGCGGGGTCGGGATTGATAATTTCTCCTTTCCTGAAAAGGGAATAGTCATTCTTGGCTCAGAGGAGCTCGGGGTTTCGCGGCAGGCTAGGAATTACTGCACGAGGGGCATGGTAAGCATTCCCATGGTCGGCGCCAAAGGCTCGCTTAACGTCGCCGTCGCGTTCGGAATACTCATGTACGCGTGGACTCATAATTTGGTTTGACTGAAGCTCCCGTCCCGGATATACTCGTGACCACTAACATAACCCCTAAAGGGAGGATTCCATGGCAAAGGTAGAGCTCAAGAAAATCGGGAAGGTCTACGATGGCAATGTACGCGCCGTCGACGATGCGAACATTGTCATCAATGACAAGGAGTTCGTGATCTTCGTCGGCCCCTCGGGCTGCGGCAAGTCGACTACGCTTCGAATGATCGCGGGTCTCGAGGACATCACCGAAGGCGAGCTTTATATCGACTCCAAGCTCGTCAACGACGTTCCGCCCAAAGATCGCGACATAGCGATGGTCTTCCAGAATTACGCCTTGTATCCGCACATGACCGTTTACGAGAACATGGCCTTCGGGCTCAGGATTCGCAAGCTGCCGAAAGACGAGATCGACAAGCGCGTCAAGGAAGCCGCGCGAACCCTCGACATCGAGAAGCTGCTCGAGCGCAGGCCCAAACAGCTTTCAGGCGGCCAGCGCCAGCGTGTCGCGGTCGGCCGCGCCATCGTCCGAAATCCCAAAGTATTCCTCTTCGACGAGCCGCTATCCAATCTCGACGCCAAGCTCCGCGTCCAGATGCGCGCGGAGCTCATCGACCTCCACTACCGCCTCGACGCGACGATGATATATGTCACGCACGACCAGGTCGAGGCCATGACGATGGGTGATAAGATCGTCGTCATGCGCGACGGCAAGATCCAGCAGATCGGCTCGCCTTTGTATCTTTACAATCAACCCATCAATAAGTTCGTCGCGGGCTTCCTCGGTACGCCCCCCATGAACTTCCTCAACGTAAAAGTTCTCGAAGAGGGCGGTCGCATCGTGATCGACGAAGGCGCCTTCAAGCTCGCCGTCGCTCCCGAACACCAGCCCCTTCTCAAGGCCTACGTTGGCAAGGAGGTCACTTTCGGCATCCGCCCCGAGGATCTCGAGGCTAAGGACGCCCACACTCCCGGATCTACGCTCAAGGCCAAGGTGACGGTAGTCGAGCCCCTCGGCGCGGATATCAACCTTTATGCGACCACGGCCAGAAGCTCGATAACCGCCCGCGTTCCTCCCCACCACATCTTTAAGATGGGCGACGAGGTCACTTTGGCGCCCGTAATGGCGAAGGGCCGCTATTTCGACAAGGATACCGAGCTATCCGTCCTTCCCGTCAGATGGGACGAGCAGGTCAAATAGCCGAAGCCCCGTCTGAAGAAACTTTCGATTCGTGCGCGGGGTTCGCACCCCGCGGCTTGCCGCAAAGTCGCTTATTTTCCATTAAGGGGCCCGTCCTTGCGGCGGGCCCCTTGATTGTCTATAGTTAAACGATGCCGACCGACCTTCAGGACCGAATTTCTGGCCTTATCGACGAAGTGGGCCGGATAGAACGCGAGAGCGAAACCGTATATCTCGAACTGGGGCGGCTATTGCCCCGCCTTTCGGTGGAGATGGAGCGGGGCGCCGACCAGAGCGAAAGCTCCTTCGCTGCGCTGTCCTCCCTCGGGGGCCTTCGTCGTGGCGCTCCGCAGGAGCGCGTAGAGGCTTCCTTCATCGAAGGCGCCATCCAGTTCTTCGCCTCCCTCCAGGCGCGGGACTCCTCCTTTCTCGCAAAGATCAACGAAGGCATCTCGCGACTCGGCGCCCTTGAGGAAATCATCTCGCGTGTCCGCGCCGATTCCGAGGAGATGGAGATAATCTCGCTCAACGCTATGACCGTCGCTCTCAAGTCCGGGGCTCAGGGCAAGGCTTTCTCGGTCATCACCGACGAGCTCAAGCGCTTGTCGGGGAGGACCATCGCGCTCAGCGAGGGCGTTACCGCCAGCGGTCGCTTCCTTCTCGAGTTCTTCGGAAAGCTCCGCAACGCCCTCGCCGAGTTGGACGATTTCCAGCGCGATTTTTTCGCGTTGATTGACAAGACTTTAAGGTCGGGCTACGAGGAGATGGAGCGCGAGCTTTCGGAGGCTACGACCTTCTTCTCCGCCCTTCTGGGAGAGGCCCGAAGCGTACGTGATCCCGTGTTTCGCGTGATGGGGGAGATCCAGCACCAGGACATCGTCAGGCAGTCGTTGCAGCACGTCGCGATTTCCCTCGAGGAAGCTCGGGAGACGGCCGACGATCCGACCTTCGTATCCGCCGTCGCCGAGCTTTCGGGAAGCCTGGTCGAAGAAGTCGTCAGCAGGCTCGACGCCGCCGCGCGCTCCTTCGGCTCCGACGTCGACATGGTGAGCGCAATAGTTGGAGAAAGCGAACGCAAGCGCGCCGAATATCTGTGTGCGCATTCAACGGCAGACGCCTGCGCCGATTCGAGGGCTTTCGAGAAGGGCTCCGAACGCTATCTCGGGCTCAAGCGAGGAGTCGTGTCCATGGCTTCGCGCCTGACCGACCATGTTGCGGCTTTGGATGGGAGCTTCAAGAGTCTGGCGGAGCTTTTATCGCGCTTCCAAAATATCGTCGTCGCCTCGCGAATCGAAGTCGCCAAGACCAAGGCTCTCGCCGGCGTAGCCACGACGGTCGGAGGCATGATCACGCTAACCGGGCGGATCGAGATGGACGTGGGCGCGGCCATGGATACGACAAAGGACTTCACGAGGATCGCCGTAGAATCCATCGGCGGATATTCGGTCGGCGGAGGCCTGGGTTGGAGCGCGAAAGGCGGCGACGAAGACGCCAGGCTTGTGTCGACGCTTAAGGAGGTCGAGGAAGATGTGGCGCGCCTATCCCGAGCCCAGGAGGCTCTCCGCTGCGCCATCAGCGATTTTTCGCTCTATACGGGAGAATTCATCGGCCTTATCTCAGGCTCCGGGAATGAGCTTGGACGGCTTCGCGACTTAATCGACCGACTCCGAGCAGTAGGAGTAAGGCTCCGGGATCTCGAATCTTCGATCGGGCCCGGGATTGTTGGTGTCGAATCGCAAGGAGCCGAATCGGAAAGGCTTCGCCGAATGGTCGAGCGTTTTACCATCTTCACGCACAAGAAGACCGCAGGCACGATCGGCCGCTTCGCCGTCGAAGAAGGGGGCGAGGCGGGAGAGGTCACGCTCTTCTAGGGGCGAGGACGCCGTGTTCAGGCATGGGAGTTCCCGATTCGATCAGGAACTCGTCACGATACGCCCGGGGGAATTCTATGCAACGGTCGAAGACGCGATAATCTCGACGGTTCTCGGCTCCTGCGTCGCCGTAGGCCTCTTCGACGAGGAAGCCATGGTCGGCGGCCTCAATCACTTCATGCTGCCTCACGAATACGGCAAGCAGGACTTGATCCGCAGTCCCGACGCGAAATACGGCATGTACGCGATGGACCTCCTCATCAACGACCTGATGAAACTAGGGGCGCGAAGACATGCGCTTAAGGCCAAGGTTTTCGGCGGCGGGGCCGTACTCGCATTCGCGCACGGCGGTTTCTCCAAGATCCCGTCCGGGAATATCGAGTTCGCGTTCGAATACTTAATGAAGGAAGAGATACCGCTCCTCGCCTCCGACGTTGGGGGCAAGGAAGCGAGGAAGATATTCTTCTTCGCACGGACGGGGAAGGTGCTTTTAGAAAGGCTGACCGGTTCCCCCGCCAGTATCGTGGAGAAGGAAGAGAAGCGCTATCTCGTCGACTTGCGGAAGGACGATCTAGAAGGGCCTGTCGTCTTGTTCTAGGAGGCGACCTATACCTCGGAGGACTTCGTGTCCTTCTTAGCCTTTTTCTCGGCTCGCTTTTCCTTCAACGTCTTCTGAGGCTTCTTTTTCTCCTCGTTCTTCTGCTTGTCCTGCGATTTCATCACGGGCCTCCATACAAGATTTTCGACATTTATCTTACAATCTTCGAGTCTTTTTGCAAATAGGTAGGGACAAGCGATCCCTAAATGCAGGCCCCCTTATCCAGGAACTGCAGCTCGATCCGCGCTAGATGATCGCCTTCGGGCAGGTATACCCGCGAGTACGGAGGCACGGAGCGCGTGAGCCACACATTGCCTCCGATGACGGAACCCTTCCCCACTACGGTGGAGCCTCCGAGGATGGTGGCACCCGAATAGATCGTGACCTCGTCCTCGATCGTGGGGTGGCGCTTTTTCTCGCTCTCGCCTTTCCGCACCGATAGGGCGCCGAGAGTGACGCCTTGGTATAGCTTGACGTCGTCGCCGATTATCGCCGTCTCGCCGATGACGACGCCGGTGCCGTGGTCGATGAAAAATCGCTTGCCGATCGTGGCCCCGGGATGGATGTCTATGCCTGTCTTGCTATGCACATGCTCGCTCATCATCCGGGGGATGAGCGGCAGGTCGGCCTCCCAGAAGAAATAGGCGATGCGATGAACCACTACGGCCTCGAGGCCGGGATAGGCGAGAATCACTTCCTCGACGGTCTTGGCGGCCGGGTCGCCCCTGAAAGCGGCCTCGACGTCCTCCATGACGATGGCGCGGATCCCGGGTAATGCCTCGAAGAAATCCGAGACGAGGTCGCGCGCCTCGATGTGGCATGCGGCCGGACACCCGTTCGCTCCGCGTACGCGATATTTGTATTCGAGGCTCCTCGTCGCCTCGCGGACGAGGACTTTCGCGGCTCGATGCGCGAGCTCTCCGGCGACGTAGTCGATATTCGTATCGTCTATGCCCTCGTCTTCGCGAAACCCCGGGAACACCAGGGTCTGAAGGTCGGCGAGGGCGCGGACCACGGCTTCCCCGCTCGGGAGGTTGGGCCCGCTCGCGTGGTTGACTCCTCCTTCGCGTTCGTAAGACTCGAGTAGCAGCTTGATCGAACGTTCTATAGCGTCCATGCTATGCCTCCGCCTCGCCTCGCTTGACAAAGCCCATTACTATGTAGGCCGCGAGCATGAAAGCCGCGGCGATCAGGAAGATCGAACGAATGCCGAATAGATCCGCGGAGAGACCGGTCACCGGAGGGGAGAGGATCGACGAGGATTCCTTGGCGACGTAGTATGCGGCCGTGTACATTCCCATATTGGCATAGCTCGCCATCTGCCACAACATGGGGAAGGAATTGGCCATGACCGCTATCCAGAATGCCCCTAAAAGGAACATCAGCGCAAGGAAGCTGTAAAGCCGCGCGGAGGCGGAAAGCCCGAGCGCCCTGGTTACCGGATCGTGGACGAAGACGACGGCGAATACCGCTGCAAGGGCCAGAAGCGAGGAGCGCACGACCCGCTTGCGGCCGAAGCGCGTCGCGAGGATGCCTGCCGGTACGGCGAAAACGATCATCGCGACGGCGGCCGCGCCCATCGCGAAGGACGTTTTCCCCACCGAAACGCCTACCCTCTCGAGCATGTAAGTGCTGAGGCAGGGCAGCACTCCTTGGTAGGCGAAGAACCAAAGGAAGATCGAGACGAGGATGAGGAGGGCGCTCCTCTCTTCGGCCCCGGCTATCGCGCGGAGAGAGGCCAGGATAGGCGCGCGCTCCTCTCCGCCGTCCTCTTCGCCTCCGCCTCGCTCCCTTACGAAGGAGAAGAGTAGGACCACGCTTACGAGGACGAGGAAGGCCGCCAGGACGAAAGGCGCCTTCCCAGTCGTCGCGCCGATGAAGGGGAGCCGTATCGATGGATTCATGAGCGGACCGAGGGCCAGCGTGGCGATGATGCCGGCGGCCGCCCCTGCCATGTTGATGATGCCGTTGGCTTCCGAGCGGAATTTCCCGGGGATGATATCCGGCATGAGGGCCACCACGGGTCCTCGGGCTCCCTGCTTGAAAACGTTGAGCGCCACGATGAGCGCGATAAGCATGGCCAGGGAATCGGCGGCACCGAAGGGGAGGGACGCGAAGAGAATCGCGCTGAGGGGAAGGGTCGCGAGGATATAGGGCATTCTCCGTCCGATCCTCGTCCTGGTCTTGTCGGACCAGACGGCGACCAAGGGTATGAGGAAGAGGGCGAAGGCATTATCGATGGTCATGATGACGTTGCGAACGCCCATCGAGCCGATGTACTTCTTGAGAAAAAGCGGCACGAAGTTGTCGTAAAGCGGATCCATCAGACCCATGGTGAAGAAGCCTAGACTGATCAGGGCGGTGCTGCCGAGATGCTTTCCGAATTCTCGCCTCCCCTCGGCCATCGCGCCTTCCCTTCCCGGATCGTCTATTCGAATACCCTGAGCGCGCCTTTGTCGCGGACCGAGATCGGGATGACCGAGCCTGAACCGAAATAGCGCGTCATGAGTTCCGCGTATCCGGCGGAAAGTTTCTTGGGCACGTAGGCCTGGATCGTGCCGGCGAAGCCCCCGCCGTGGACGCGCCAGGCCCCTCTGCGGCCGATATAGCCCTCGCTCAGAGCGAGGGCCACCGAGACTCCCTGTTCGGACGGCGAGGACGGCGCGTAGACGTTCTGCAAAAGCTGCCAGGACGAACGGCCCGATTTCTTCACCAGCTTCAGGTAGGCGCCGAGGTCGTCGTCCTCGAGAGCCTTCGTCATCTCGACTACGCGCTCATTGTCGGCGGCGAAATGAAGGGCGCGGAGGAAGGCGCGGTCCCCGCAGTCCTTCCGTATTTCGGGCCCGCGGGCGACGATTTCGGAGAGACGGACTTCCCTCAGGTAATGGGCGCCGCAGGACATTGCTACCGCTTTCATCTCCGATGGGACCGCAGCGTAATCCGATGTAAGGTCGGCATGGCTGCCGCCCGTGTTCACGACGATAAGTTCGTAGCCCTCCTCAGCGAAGTCGTACTTGACGCGCTTGACCTTGGGAGCCGTCGGCTCGGCGAAGTCTATCGCCACGATGCCGCCTACCGCGCTCGCCGTCTGATCCATGAGGCCGCAGGGCTTGCCGAAATATTCGTTTTCGGCGAATTGACCGATCTTGGCTATCTCCAGGGGCGAAACGGGAAGGCCGGCGAGGTCGGCCATTATCGTGCCGAAGAGGACCTCTAGCGCCGCCGAGCTGGATAGACCGGATCCGGGAAGGACATTCGAGGCGATCCTTCCCTGGAAGCCGCGGAGCTTGGCGCCGGCGGTCGCCAGCGCCTTCGCGACGCCGCGCACGAGGGCGGCCGTCGAACCTCGCTCCGCCGAGACGGGTTCGAGGGAAGAGAGGTCGACGATGATGGGATCGGAGTAGCCGGCCGAGATCAATTTGACGATCTTGCCGGTCGAGGGCGCGACGCAGGCGACGGCATCGAGGCCGACGGCCGCACATAGCACTCGTCCGCGGTTGTGGTCGGTATGGTTCCCGCCGAGCTCCGTCCTGCCCGGGGCGGAATAGAATCGGAGCTCGGACCCCGGCGCGCCGGCTTGGTCTCGAACCGCGAGCTCGGCGAGGCCGATGTACCGTTTCGCCTGGCTCTCGCCGTCGCCGCCGTAAAGCTCGGCGAGCGCCTTCCTGGCCGCCTTGTCTTCCAACCGTTGCTTCCAATCCTTATGTTCGGGCATAATCCGTCTCCTCGTCTCTTTCGTTAATGCATCGTGCCTTTCATGAATTTATGGAACAATTGTATCGAAAAA
This sequence comes from uncultured Spirochaetota bacterium, assembly GCA_963778775.1. Lineage (GTDB taxonomy): Bacteria > Spirochaetota > Spirochaetia > Treponematales > Rectinemataceae > UBA1306. The sequence continues at coordinate 54,235 of CAVZVX010000192.1, forward strand.
GAAGCCGACGGGGAAGTGTTCGCATCCGCCACAAGCCCGCTATGCGCTTGGCTCCACGGTATTTGACACGATTCCTTCCTTGCTTTAGTCTGAATATCGAAAATGAGAGCGAAACGTCGCCCTAGTTCCGTCCTTGCCGCGACTTTGCTCGGGGCGGGCGCTGTTATCGCGGCTCTTTATTTCAAGCCCTTGCCCGCGCTCGAGGACGCGAGTCTCCTTCATTCCGACTCCTTCGTCCGCGTCGAGAGGAGAAAGGCCGGAATCCTCTTCCTGCCGGCGAGCGCCGCCAAAGCCTCGGGCATGATTTTCTATTGCGGCGCTCGCATCCCGCCCGAGGCCTACGCATATCTTGGGCGCGCATGCGCGCAGGCCGGCTTCGCGACGGTCCTTGCTTCCATGCCGCTCAATTTTGCTACTCTCGATCCGTCGAGGGCCGTCCTGGCGGCGGCGGAAAATCCCGGCGTGGCGCGCTGGATCATAGCGGGCCATTCTCTCGGAGGGCGCGTCGCCGCGGATTTCGTGGCCCGCAACGCGGCCGCGAAGAAAGGGGCCCTGCCGGTCGCCGGTCTTCTGCTCCTCGCGTCCTATCCGGACGGCAATGCCGACCTCTCGACTAAATCTCTTCCGGTCGTTACTGTAGGTGCCTCATGCGATGCCTTGGTAGCTCCCGCGAAAATAGCCGCGGCGCGAGGACGCTTGCCTTCGAGTAGCCGCTATATCGAGATCGCAGGCGGCAATCATGCGCAGTTCGGCGAGTACGGCCCCCAGCCTGGGGACGGTCACGCCGAGATACCGGGGACGACCCAGCGAAAGGCCACCGTCGAAGAGGCGCTCGTCCTCTTCGGTCGAGTCGAGGCTGGGGCCGGAAAGTAGGAGCCGATATGCTGCTCAAATCTCTGGACGACATTCTCGTCGGGGCCGCTCCCGGCGTCGGGAGACGCTGGCTCGCCAAGCTCCGAAAGGCCGAGAACGTCTCGGCGCTCAACGCCGTGTTGGATGCGGAACTGCTTTCCGTCTATGGGGAAATCATACGCAAGCTCGGCCGTTGGTTCGACAAGAGCGCCGACAAGAACGAGATAGGCGCCTTCTTCGTAATGATGGGCAAGGAATACTGCGCTCAAGGCATCCCTCTGTCCGAGCTCACCTTCTCGCTCAACCTCGGACGAAAATCGGTGACCGAGCACGTTATCGAAGGCGAGGAGCTCGAGGGAGCGCATCGCATCTATGCCCTCATGGAAGCGCTCGATCAAGTAGGGGACTTCTTCTTCCTCGGCTCCTATTACCTCACGAAAGGCTACCTAGAGGATACCTTCAAGCGCATGCAATGCGAGCAGAGCCTTGACGACGAAACGTTAAACAGGTACTTTCCCGATGATTTCTTTTTCAAGGATTGATAGAGAGCCGATTATGGATGCCTTATCCTTTCGTCGCCTCCTGGTCATCGCCCTTCTCCAGGTGGCGGTATTTCTTGCCGCGCTCTTTACGTCGAGGACCGCCGCGCTCGCGGCGGGGGTCCTCGGGGTTCTGGCTCTGGGACGCTACGCAGCCATCGCGTGCTTCGCGTCGATGATAGGATATTCCTCCAAGGCCGGGCTCCGCGCCCTCGTGGCGTCGGCTTGGATCTTCGGGCTCGCCGCCCTGATCGCGGCGGTAGCGGCGGTTGCGTTGCGCTCGAAGCCCTCTCTGCCATGGGCCGTTGCCGCCTCATTCGTCGGTCCCCTCGGGATGTCCGCGTTGGCGCTGGGCTCGGGCATCGCCGCCCTCGCCTCCAGGCCGGCCGGCGGCCTCGGAGCCAAACGATGAGCGCCCCCGAGCACGCCATGTCGATAAGCGAGAGGATCACTCAAGGCATCAGCATAAAGACGGTTTTTACCTTACACGCATTCGGCCTGGCGATTCCGATATCGGACACGGTCGTCTCTACCTGGATCGTGATGGCCATGCTCATCCTGGCCTCGTACCTTCTCACGCGGCGTTTCCGTGAGATGCCCAGGAAACCTCAGCTCCTCCTCGAGGCCTTCATCGGATTCATCAACGACTTCGTCAAAGAGAATGCCGGGCACCACGGCAAGGACTTCGCCGCCTTCCTCGGAACGATCTTCATATTCCTCATTGCGGCCAACCTCGCGCCCATGCTCACGCCGATCGGAGGCTTCGGCTTCGAGCCCGCCTTCGTCATCAAGCCCCTCACGCGGGACATCAACGTCACGGCCGCTTTCGCGATCACCGTGATAGTGACGGTCTTCTTCGCGGGCCTCGTCTACAAGCGCCCTCTGGGCTGGCTCAAGAGCCTGGTGCAGCCGTCGCCGATCATGTTGCCTTTCAATCTGCTCGAATACGCGATCAAGCCGCTATCCCTCTGTCTCCGGCTATTCGGCAACATCCTGGGCGCCTACATCATCATGCAGCTCATCGAGGCGGTCGCTCCCGTTATCTTTCCGCCCATAGCGGGGCTCTACTTCGACCTTTTCGACGGCCTCATACAGGCGGTCGTCTTCGCGTTTCTCTCGACGATCTATATCGCCGAGGCAATCGAATAGGAGGAATCATGGACGTTCAATCTGCTGCTTTGATCGGGGCCGGAGTCGCGGTCCTCACTGGCCTCGGCGCCGGCTTCGGCATCGGCCTCGCCACCGGCAAGACCTCGGAGGCCATCGCGAGACAGCCCGAGGCTTCGGGCAAGATACAAGGCGCCTTCCTGCTCGGCATCGCGCTCGCCGAGGCCACGGCCATCTACGGCCTCGTCGTCGCCCTTCTGCTCATTTTCAAGTAGGAGAGGCTAAGGGAGTCAGGTCGTGCTCAACTTTACGGTCACCTTTTTCATAACCATCGTCAACCTCTTGGTGCTTTTTCTCGTGTTGAGGAAGCTCCTCTTCAAACCCGTGACCAATTTCATGGAAACTCGGGCGAAGAAGATAAAGGACGCTCTTACCGACGCGGCGGTCAAGAAGGGCCAGGCCGAGGAATTGGCTACCCGCTACGAAGGGCTCATGGCGAACGCCGACGCGGAGGCCGAGCGCTTGGTCAAGGAAGGCGAGGATCGCGCGCGGGAAGAGGTCAAGGCCCTGCTGGACAAGGCGAGCGCCGAGGCCGTGGAGGCCAGGCGCCGCGGCGAGGAAGCCGCCGAGCGCGAGCGCGAGAAAGCGCGGCAAGAGCTGGTCGGCGACATCGCCGCCCTGGCTGCGGAAGTCGCGGGCCGCCTCGTCGGTCGCGCGGCCGAGGCCGAGGACGTCAGGGCGGCCGAGCATCTCGTCCGGGAGCTGGAGGCCACACGTGCCCGATAGGCGACGTGCGTGGGCGAAAGCCCTCTTCCTCGCCGCGCCCGGGCCCGATGGCCGAGCCGCATGCGGCGACGCCCTCGCGGGCCTCAGTTCGTCGATCGAAGACGACGAGCGCATCCGCAACTTCTTGTCCGATCCTTCGGTCCATAAGGAGACGAAGGCCAAGATCGTCGCCGCCGCCTGCGGCCCGGCGGGCTCGGCCGTCTTCGAGCGCTTCTGCTCCCTCGTCGTCGACAAAGGACGCATACCGCTTTTACCCGAGATCGCCCGCTCCTATGGCGAGCTGCGCGACGCCGACGAGGGCATCGCAAGGCTCGATGTCGAGGCGGCTCGCGAGATGGCCGGAGAGGCCTTGCGGCGGGTATCGGAAGCTTGGACGATCTATTCCGGGGTCAAGACTACGCGGGCGTCGGTCCGCGTCAATCCCGCGCTCATCGCGGGCTATCGCCTAAGGGCGGGCTCGCTTCGCATTGATTACTCTATCGCCGGCCGCCTCGAGCGGCTCAGGCGCGAGCTCGCGCGGCCGCTCGGAAAACCTTCTGGGACGTCCGAGGTTTACGGCGGCGTAGCGCGAGGGGAAGGATGAAATATGCCGTTTCGACCCGATGAAGTCACCGGTATCCTGCGTGAGCGCCTCGGCGCGTTCGAAGATCGCCTCGACAGGGAAGAGGTGGGGACCGTCGTCCAGGCAGGGGACGGGATCGCTCGCGTCTATGGGCTCGACTCCTGCTCGTATGGCGAGCTCGTCGAGTTCGAATCGGGGGGCGTGGGCATGGCCCTCAATCTCGACGAGGACGACGTGGGCTGTATCCTCTTCTCCGATCAGGACAAGGTCCGGGAGGGCGAGACGGTGCGCCGTACCGGTCGCGTCGTCGAGGTACCGGCCGGTCCCGCCTTGTTCGGCCGCGTGGTCGATCCCCTCGGCGTGCCGATAGACGGCTCGGGCCCGGTGGAAGCCAAGCGCTCCATGCTAGTCGAGCGCCGCGCGCCTTCGGTCATCGACCGCAAGGGCGTCGGCGTGCCGCTTCAGACCGGCATTCTCGCCCTTGACGCGATGATCCCGATAGGTCGAGGGCAGCGCGAGCTCATCATTGGCGATCGGCAGACGGGCAAGACCGCCCTCGCGATCGACACGATCATCAATCAAAAGGGCCAGAACGTCATCTGCATCTACGCGTCCATAGGCCAGAAGGCTTCGACGACCGCTCAAGTCGTCGAGACTCTGCGCCGCTACGGCGCGCTCGAATATACCATCATCGTCGCCGCCACGGCCAAGACCACCGCCGCGCTCCAATACCTGGCCCCCTATTCGGCCTGCGCCATCGCCGAGTACTTCATGGACGAAGGCAAGGACGTCCTGGTCGTATACGACGATCTGTCGAAGCACGCCGTCGCGTATCGCGCCTTATCCCTTCTCCTGCGCAGGCCGCCCGGACGCGAGGCGTACCCGGGCGACGTGTTCTATCTCCATTCGCGACTCTTGGAGCGAGCCGCGCGCCTGTCGGCCGAGAAGGGCGGCGGCTCGATCACCGCCCTCCCGATCGTGGAGACCCAGGGCGGCGATATCTCGGCATACATTCCGACCAACGTCATCTCGATAACCGATGGGCAGATATTCCTCCTCTCCGAGCTTTTCTTCTCCGGCGTCCGTCCCGCGGTGGACGTCGGCCTATCGGTATCGCGCGTCGGCGGAGCCGCCCAATCCAAGGCGGTTCGCAAGATAGCCGGTCGCGTGCGTCTGGACCTGGCCCAATATCGCGAGCTCGCGGTCTTCGCCCAGTTCGGCTCGGACCTCGACAAGGCGACGCAGGACCAATTGGCCCATGGCAAGAGGCTCGTCGAGGTCCTCAAGCAATCGCAATACGCGCCGATGGCCCTTTCCAGCGAGATAGTGGTCCTATTCGCCGCCGTCAACGGCTACCTCGCCGAAGTGAAGGTCGAAGAAGTACGATCCTTCCTGGAGCAGGCGATCAAGTATATGAGCTACAAGCACAAGGCCCTCCTCGAGACCCTCCAGGCCAAGGGAGAGCTGTCGCCCGAATCCGAGGCGGAATTGCACTCGGCCCTCGACGAATATCGCAGCCATAGGAAGGCCGATTAGCCATGGAGACGATGCGCGATATCCGCAACCGGATGAAGAGCGTCCGCCAGACCAGGCAGGTCACGGGCGCGATGAAGCTGATCTCGACGTCCAAGCTCCGCAAGGCGAGGCGCAGGCTCGAGGATACGCTTCCCTACTTCGACGGGATATCGGAAGCGATGCGCGACATCATCGGCCACTCCGAGGAGAGCGGACAGAAGTGGTTCGACCGTCGCGAAGGCAAAGCCGAGCGGAAGGTCGCCACCCTGGTGATCACCGCCGACAAGGGGCTGGCGGGCGGGTACAATCACTCGATCATCCGCTTCGTCGAGGAATCCTGCCCCGCAGGCTCGATGCTCTTGCCGATCGGCAACGTGGGCAAGCGCTATTTCATCGAAAAGGACTACGTGCTCGTAGAGGACTTCGCGGTCTCCACCAAGGAGCCGACGGTCTATGAGGCGAAAGAGGTCGCGGCTTTCGCGGCCAGCCAGTTCCTCGAGGGCAAGATAGACGAATTCCACGTCGTGTATACGCGGATGCATTCGATCGTGAGGCTCGAGCCGGCTATGGAGACCCTCCTCCCGCTCGAAATGAAGAATATCGCGGGACCCCCACGGGCGCCCGTAGACCACGAGACTTACCGTTACGAGCCGAGCGAGGAGGGACTCTTCGACGCCCTCGTACCGCAATACCTGAAGGGAATCGTTTACGGATCCCTCGTCTCCGCCTTCGCGAGCGAGCAGGCGGCGCGCATGACCGCCATGGATGCGGCGACCAAGAACGCCGACGAGATGCTCGGCCGCCTGCTTCTGCATTATAACCGCGCTCGACAGGCCGCGATAACGAGCGAGGTTTCCGAGATAGTAGCCGGCGCCGCCGCGCTTGAGGATTGAGCGACCGAGCCGAAGGCGAGGTCGCGACAGAGGCTTACGCGGCGCCGATGGCGCCGCCGCCCTGGAAGATAGGGGCGCGTACCGGAAAGGAATGATGGAAATGGGCGAATGCGTTGGAACGGTAGTGCGAGTGACGGGACCCATCCTCGACCTGAGATTCGAAGGGGGATCCCTGCCGTCCATACTCGATGCGGTAGAGATCGAGCGCAAGGACGGGACCAAGGTCCTGACCGAGTGCCTCCTGCACACGGGCGACGGAGTGACCCGTTGCGTCGCCATGGAGGCCACCGAGGGCCTCTCGCGCGGCTTGGTCGCGCGCGGCACCGGCGCGCCCATTTCGGTGCCCGTCGGGAAGGAAGTTCTCGGTCGCATGTTCGATCTGGCCGGCAGGCCCATCGACGGCGGTCCGGCCGTCATCGCGGCTCGCTCGCCCATACACCGCGACGCCCCGGCCCTCGAGGACCAGAATCCGAGCGCCGAGATCCTCGAGACGGGCCTCAAGGTCATCGACCTCATCGCGCCCTACGCCAAGGGAGGCAAGATCGGCCTCTTCGGCGGCGCGGGAGTCGGCAAGACCGTCATCATCATGGAGCTCATCCGCAACATCGCCACCGAGCACTCGGGCTATTCGGTGTTCGCCGGCGTCGGAGAGCGCAGCCGCGAGGGCAACGACCTCTGGACAGACATGAAAGCCTCGGGCGTCATCAAGAACACCGCCCTGGTCTTCGGCCAGATGAACGAGCCGCCCGGGGCGCGCATGCGCGTCGGCCTCGCCGGTCTTACGATGGCCGAGCATTTCCGCGACACTCTCGGCCAGGACGTCCTTCTCTTCATCGACAACATTTTCCGTTTCGTGCAGGCGGGCAGCGAGGTGTCCGCCCTCCTCGGACGCATACCGAGCGCGGTAGGCTATCAGCCTACGCTCGCGAACGAGATCGGCGCCCTCGAGGAGCGCATAACGTCGACGAAGAAGGGCTCCATCACCTCGGTCCAGGCGGTCTACGTCCCGGCCGACGACCTTACCGATCCGGCGCCCGCGACCACCTTCACCCACCTGGACGCGACCACGGTCCTCTCTAGGCGGATCGTCGAGAAGGGCATCTACCCCGCAGTCGACCCCCTAGCCTCGTCCTCGCGCATTCTCGATCCTCGCGTCGTCGGAGACGAGCACTACTCCGTCGCCACGAGGGTACAGGAGATTCTCCAACGATACCAGGAGCTCATGGACATCATAGCGATCCTGGGGATGGATGAGCTCGGGGCCGAGGATAAGCTTACGGTGTATCGCGCCCGCAAGATCGAGCGCTTCTTCTCCCAGCCCTTTCACGTCGCCGAGCAGTTTACCGGCCTCCCGGGCCGATACGTCGCCTTGGCCGACACGATCAAGGGCTTCAAGGAGATCGCGGAGGGAAGGTGCGACGAGATCCCCGAGCAGGCCTTCTTCATGGCCGGCACGATCGAGGAAGTCCGCGAGCGCGCCAAGAATCTATAGGGAATGAGCCATGCCGGAATTCAACTGCGAGATATTGACGCCTTATCGGCGCTTCTATAGCGGCAAGGCGGAGTCCATCACCTTCGTGACGCACGACGGCCAGGTGGAGGTGCTCGCGAACCACGAGAGCCTCGTCGCGCCCGTTCGGATAGGCCAGCTTAGGCTGGTGGTCGGCGGCAAGGCTCGGACCGCCGCGGTTACCGAAGGCTTCGCGAGGGTGAAGGCCGGCAAGGTCGATCTGTTCGTCGACGCCGCCGAATGGCCGGAGGAGATCGACCGCGAGCGCGCCGAGAAGGCCTTGGGTCGCGCCACGAAGCGGCTCGCGACCGAGACCCTCGCCTGGCGCGTCGAGGCATCCGCGCGAGCGGCGGCGAGGGCGCACAATCGGATCGCCGTCGCCACGGGAGAGCCCTCGTCCCCGCCCCCGGCGTCGCTATAAGCTGAGGCCCAGGCCGGCTTTCCCTCGGGGCGGGTCCAGGTTGGCAATCATTTCCGAAATGGGACGCCCCAGAATGCCGTCGTTGCGGCTAAAGTCGCGGAGCCCGGTTCGATGCGGCCGGATCCGCCTGAGGACCTGCGATAATCTCGATGTTGCCCGGCCTCACGCCGACAGCTCGGCGATGTAGCCCGTGCGGACGCAGGTGTCGAAAAGCTCGCGGGGGAGAAAATCTTCCTTCACGTCATCCCAATCCACATGGCGGTGGACGATCCGGACGAAGTATCCTCCCTCGGTCTCGTTTATAAGTTCCAGCAAGGAGGGATCCGGACCCTCCGATTTGATGGCGAACTGTTTCATGCGCATCCTCCTTGCTTGAATATCGGAGGGCGCCGGAGGCTCCTTTAATTCCTACATCTCGCGACAGCCCGATGCGGCGCGGCGGGCGAGATCGATGTAAGCTTCCGCATGAGGACGCAAGTGCGCGACCTCATCGTCGGTGAGGGGGCGGACGACCTTGGCCGGGCTGCCCAGGATCATCGAGCGTGGCGGAAAGGCCTTCCCCTGGGTCACGAGGGCGCTCGCTCCCACGATGCAGTCCTTGCCGATGACCGCGTCGTTCAGTATGACCGCGCCCATCCCGATGAGGCAGCGATCTCCCACCTCGCAGGCATGGACCACCGCCCTATGCCCGATGGTCACGTACTCACCGACCACGCAGGGAGTCCGGGCGTCGACGTGGAGGACGGCCCCGTCTTGGACGTTGCTTCCCGCGCCGACGGTGATCGCCGCGAGGTCCCCGCGAAGAACGGCGCCGTACCATACCGATGCGCCCTCGCCGAGGGATACTCGGCCGGATACTTCGGCATTCCAGGCGATGAAGCTGGCCCGCGAGATATCGGGCCTCTCGCCCTCGAAACTATGTACCATGATTCCTCCGTATATTTGTTGTATACTACCCGTTATTCGATCGGAGCATAATAATGAATAGAAAGGGTCTTTATTTCGCGGTCGCGATGCTCTCCACCCTGATAGGATCATCCGCAGCCCAAGGCTGGGATGCCCAGCTCCCGGCGAGCCTGGACAAGCTTTCGGCCAACGCGTGGCAGCCGAGCCTTCTCACCGCCTTCGGCACTTTCACCTATGCAGACACTGCCCTGCCGAGTCCCTTCTCGCGTTTCCTCGAGGACGGCCTCAAGTCGGCGATGACCCGGTGCACGCGCCTCAAGCTCTTCAACAAATCCGTGGCATCCGCGATGGACCCCGCTTTCCGCGCGATCTACGGCGACTTTTTCAGGAACAACAGCGTCGACGCCCTCCTTTCCGGACGCTATTACGACGAGGGGCCGAAGGTTAGGGCCCGGCTCGAGCTCACGGGCCTCTCCGACGGCGTGCTCATAGGCACCCTCGACGTGAGTATTCCGAAATCGGCCATTCCTTCGGACGCTACCGTCGACCCGAGCGCCGCCGCGTCCGTCACGGCATCGAGTATCGACAGTCTCGCGGCGGATTCGGGGAGGGGCGAGCTAAAAGTATCGGTTAGTACGGAGAGGGGCGCAGGGGCCGTCTATCGCGAAGGGGAAAAGATGGTCGTCCTCGTCACGGTCAATAAGAAGGCATGGCTCAAGGTCTATCATGTCGACGCCAAGGGCATCGCGCGGCTGATCTGGCCGAACGCCTATACCGCCGGAAGGCGTATCGATCCGGGCTCCGTAATGAGCATCCCCGGCCCTGGCGACGCTTTTTCCTTCGACATGACTCCTCCCTTCGGTACGGAGTTTATAAAGGTCATCGCCTCGACTCAGCCTTTTTCCGCCGACGAGACGGCTTCAGCCGGGGGGAGCTCTTCGCGAGGCTGGGCAAGGACCTTCGCGGCGCGATGACGCGAGGAATCGCCGTGAACGCCTCCGGTACGGAGGAAAAGGCCGAGGCTATGGCAAGCTACGTGATAACGCCCCGATAACCTTCGCGCCATCGAACATCGGTCCCGTGAAAAGCGGCTCGCCTTGGCGGCAACTCCATGATATACTAATCGACCGTCTCATCGCCGATCGCGCGCGATGAATGGGGAGGGAGAACATCATGAGCAGGGACGAGAACGCGATCGAGCCGGGTTACTATAGCGATACGCTCGATCCGGGGCTCGCGGAAAGGCTTGTCCTCCGTTTCCCCAAGGGAGACCTCATCGTCCTTCCCTCCGAGGACGGAAAGGTCGAGATTGAACTCGAGCTGAGGGGCAGTCCGAGCCAGCTCCCCGGATGGAAGCCATCGATCCGTCGCAGCGAAGGCATCCTGGTAGTGGCCGATGAACCCCATGACCAGGTGGTCGCGACCGTCGCGCGCATCCATGTACCGGCCGTCTTTCGCGATATCGAGGCTCACGCGGGATCGGGCTCCATCGAGATCCGAGGGCTTGCCGTCGATCTTCTCGCAGCCACCGAAACGGGGGACATTCTCGTCTCCGGCGGCACGATAGTCGAAGCATCCTCGTCCGCGGGCGGAGTCGAGGTCGAAAAAGCCTTCAGAGTAAGCGCCAAGCTGGTGTCGGGAACTCTCCGCTGTCGGGAGATATCGGATTCGATACACGCCGAGACCCAGTCGGGCGACGTTACCGTAGAGGCTTCGGGCGGCAACGTCGTCGTCGTCAGCGCTTCGGGCGACATCGCCGTCCTTCGCCCGGGGGGAAGGCTGAGAGTGGCGGGAGGAAGCGGCGATGTCGAGCTCGAGGTCCAAGGCCGCTTCGCGGGCGGCGAGATCAGTACGACGACCGGCGATGTGAGCCTCGCCCTGGCGGGGTCCGACCTGGATCTCCGCGCGGAGACTCTTTCCGGCCAGCTCGATGCCCCGGGCGCCGAGCAGCCGATCACCACCGGGCCGCGCCGATGCGCCCTCAAGGTCGGAGAGGGGGGCCGACGCCTACACGTCAGGTCGGTCTCGGGCGATATCGAGATAGAGAAGTAGGATAAGACTCGAGGCAACCACGGGTCATTCGAAGAGCCTCTTCGCTTCCTTGGGATAAATCTTGACGATGGCGTAGCGCTTTATCTCCTGCTTGGCCGATAGCTCCCTTCCTATCTCGAAGGGAGAGGGAAGGAGTATGAAGCGAAATATGCGCTCGAAGCTCTTGAAGCCGTTGCGTGCGTTCACCAGCTCGTTGACCTCGAAATCGATGAGCTCCACCACTTCCGGCTGCTGCAGGAGACTCTCGTAGTCGACGATGAGGATGGCGTTCTCCTCGGCCCATGCCGTCACCGCAGCCTCGTCGGGCACGATGAGGGCAGCGAGGTATTTTTGGTCCTGGCCCAGTACGACCGCCTGTCTGATATACTCGCTCTCGACGAGCTTCTGCTCTATCGGCGCAGGCTCGACGTTCTCTCCGCCGCGGAGGACGATAGTGTCCTTGGCCCTACCCGTTATCCTTAGCTCGCCTCTATACGTCAGCATCCCGAGGTCCCCGGTATCGAGCCAGCCATCTTCGTCGAGCACCTTCCTCGTCAGGTCGGGCCTCTTGTAATAGCCCATCATGATCGAGGGACCTCGGGCCATGATGAGGCCTTTCGAACCGGGAGGGAGCCGCTCGCCGAGCTCGTCGACGATCTTGATGTCCGTGCCCGGGATGGGAGGCCCGACGGTACCCATCACTGGCCAGTCCTGGTAGCGTACGCCGATGACCGGCGCGGTCTCGGTGAGGCCGTAGCCTTCCAGGATGAGGATACCGATCGCGCTGAAGAATCGGTCCACGCCGGAGGGTAGGGCGCCTCCGCCCGATATGCCCGCGATGAAGCGGCCGCCGAGCTTGGCCCTGATCGCCTTGAACGCGATCATCCCCCCCAAGCCTCGTAGCGGCAAAAGGAGAAGGAAGGGAAGGATGGACCAAAGGATTTCGAGGGAGCGGATGCGCGGCAGGAATTGCGGGACCCGGCCGAGAAGGTGCTCGCGAAAATACGCATAGCTCTCGCCGATGCCTACGAAGAAGGAGAAAATGGCCTTCTTGATCGCGCTTTGATTTTTTAGGGTCCGATAGACGCCGTCCTTGACCGATTCCCATATTCGCGGAACCGAGGTCAACCATTGGGGCCTCGCTTCCTGCATGTCGGCGAGCATCACCGAAGCTATGGGCTTCGAGTAGGCTATCCCGGCCCCGGAAGCGAGGACGATGTATTGGACTACGCGCTCGAAGGAATGCCATACGGGAAGGACGGAAAGGAAGGCGTGTCCCGGGAGGATATGCAGGACCGAAGGGAGGAAGTCCGTCTGGTGGAGGAAGTTGCCGTGGCTCAGCATGACGCCCTTGGGTTCGCCAGTCGTGCCCGACGTGTAAATGATGGTCGCGAGATCGCCGCGTCTACCCGCTACCACGGCCTCCTCGTATTCGGTCGGCCGAGCGGCGGCTCGAGGGGCGCCAAGGGCGCATACCTCGGCGAAGGTCCGAACGAGGAGTCCGGCGGCCTTTGCCGACGCGGCGATCTCGGGAGAGGCATCCTCGAACAGCAAGGTCATCGTAAGTCCGGAAATTTCGGCCCTGTGCGCGACTACCTTGCCGAGCTGCTTCTCGTTCTCGAGGATGGCGATCCGGCATTCGCTGAAGCCCAGTATGTAGGATATTTCCTGTTCGGTGGCATCGCAGCCGCGGGGAACGTCCGCGGCGCCGAGACCGAGTATCGCAAGATCGGCGATGAGCCATTCCCTTCGGTTGTCGGAGATGAGGCCAATATGGTCGCCCCGGGCCACTCCGAGCTCGAGAAGGCCAGCGGCGAATATCTCTATGTCCGCAAGGAGGGCGGAGTATGTCCTGGTCTTGAATCCTCCGGACCCGTCTTTCGAATACTGAGCCGGAACCATCGGATAGGATCCCACGCGCTCGAGGAACATCTGGGGAATGGTGTCGGCCATGTAGGTTCCTTCTATGTTTACATATTAACATCGGATGTAAGGCTGTGCAATTAATATTCTACCGAGCCGATTTCAAAACCAACCGAGTTTTGAAATCGGCTCATTCCGTACAGCTTACCATTCTATCGCCGGGCAGTTCGTCGAAATATGCGTCGAGCTCGCTACGCATCGTGCCTAGGCTGGGGCTGTTTACGAGTTTCCATTTCATATAATGGGCGAACTTGAAATTGTCGGCATAGTAGAAGAAGAATCGCCGGGCTCTAGTCAGCCGAAATTCCTCGATAAGCCGGGTCTCGATAAGCTCGAGCATCCTGAAGGCCGTCGCGCGAAGGTCAACGACCATCGAAAAGTCCTCGGACGCTTTCTTGCCTCTCAAAAGGGCAAAAATCCAGGGGCGCCTCGCCGCTTCCCTCCCGATCATGATGCCCGCCGGCCTTGCTTCTTCGCTCCTTTTTTTATAATCGCTCCAATAGCGTATATCGCCATTACCGACGATGGGCAAGGGCATTTCGGAGGCGAGGCGGGCAACGAAGTCCCATCGACTCCGACGCCTGAATTTTTGGCCTTCGAATCTCGGATGCAGGGCGACGTAATCGATGCCCGCCTCGGCAAGGCCCCTGACGAAGTCGGCGAGTCTTTTGTAGTCCTCGTCCGGACCGAGCCGTATCTTAGCCGATAGGACCTTGCCCCAGGCGGCGCGAGCCGACCGGACGAGATCGAAGGCCTTCTCGGGCTCGCGCATCCACGCCGCCCCGCCGCCAACCTTCGTGATATGGGGAGCGGCGCAGCCGAAGTTGATATCCGCGCCGAAAACCGGCCGATCGCTCAGATGGGAGAGGGCTTCAGGCAGGCGCTCAGGCTTCGTGGCGTAGAGCTGATAGACCACTTTCTCCGGCGCCGGGCCGCAATCGAGGTAGCATCCTTCGTAGGGCGAGCCCGAGACGGCCGCACCCGCACTCGCCATCTCCGTATAGGCGAAGTCCAGGCCGCCGAACTCCAGTATCAGTTCGCGGAGAGCCCGGTGCGACAGTCCCACCATGGGCGCGAGGAAAAGGGATCCGATGGGAAAGGGCGGGTTCATGGAGGAAACAGTATATGCCATGGTCGTTATTGACCCTAGCCCCTTCCTTATTGTATAACCTCTGAACGCCCCGCTCCGGGCCCCCCGTCCGGGGACATCGCCGATCCGGCTTGTGCCTTTAGGCTCGCTGGTTAGGACGTCGTAAGGGTGGGCCCAATCGAAGAGTAACGAACTCTGGAGGACAGAAGTATGAGCGTCAAGATCAGGCTCAAGCGTTTCGGTACCAAGATGAGACCTTTCTACCGTATCGTCGTCATGGATTCCCATCAATCTCGCGATGGCGTCTGCCTCGAGGAAATAGGGCTCTACCACCCGATCGAGAAGGTCGAAAAGCAGATTATCATCGACGAGGCCAAGGCCAAGGCCTGGCTAGCCAAGGGCGCGCTGCCTTCGGATACCGTCCGAGGCCTCCTCAATAAAAAAGGCATACAGATAAAGTAAAAGGAGGGGTCGTGGAACGCGATCTCGTCGAATATATCGCCAAGTCCCTCGTAGACGACCCCGCTTCGGTTTCCGTGGCGGTCGTTGAGGGCGATAAGTCCACTATCCTGGAACTCAGGGTGGCCGCCGAAGACATCGGCAAGGTCATCGGAAAGCACGGCCGTATCGCGAAGGCGATGCGTACGATTCTTTCCGCCTCGGCCGGCGCGTCGGAAAAGCGTGTCGTCCTTGAAATCCTCGACTAAGGGCGTGGACAGCGATTTCGTCTCGATCGGTCGCGTCGGTCCGCCTAAAGGCATCCGAGGCGACCTGAAAATCCATTCTTATTCCGGCGAGAGCGAGCATTTCCTCAGGCTCGACCGAGTCCAGCTTCGTGGCGAGGGTGCGAAGCAGTAACCATTTACCTGCGGCGCATGCCGCCGGGCCGGTGGAATCGGCGGCGCCTACGACGCTGAGTCTCAAGGTTCTGCGCGTCGAGGGCGATGCCGGTTCTCTGACCATGGCATTCGAAGGTTACTCTTGCCCCGAAGACGCCCGTATCTTGACCGGTATGGACATAATCGTAGCTCGCGACTTGGCGGCCCCTCTCGGACCCAATCAATGGTATATAAGCGATCTTATCGGCCTTGCCTTGGTCGGGGCGAGCGGGGAGCGTATCGGCGAAGTGGTTTCAGTATTAGAGGGCGGAGCAGAGCCATGGCTCGAGGTGCGCGTTTCCGAGAGGAACGCGGAACGCGTTTCCGAGCGAAACGCGGAACGCGTTTCGCTAGTGCCCTTCCGCAAAGAATTCGTCGGCGAGGTCGACATCGCTGACGGCACGATAGAGCTCCTGGCTCCCTGGCTCCTCGACGAATGAAGTTAATCGTCCTCAGTCTTTTCCCCGAGATACTTCGCGGCTTCTTCGAAAGCTCCGTCATGGCGAAGGCCGTCGAACGAGGGCTCGTGTCGTACGAGCTCGTGAACATCCGAGACTACGCCACGGACAAGCACCATAAGTGCGACGACGAGGTATTCGGCGGCGGCCCGGGCATGCTCATGCTCCCCGGCCCCCTGTGCGGCGCCCTGGAAGCCCTCGGTTCTCCCAATAAGCGTACTGTCTATGTAACGCCCTCGGGTCGACTTTTCAACCAGGAGATGGCCGCGGATTTTTCAAGCGAGGAGGAGCTGCTCATCGTATGCGGCCGCTACGAGGGGGTGGACCAGAGGGTTATCGACCGCTACGTAACCGACGAGGTCTCCATCGGCGACTACGTGCTCTCCTCGGGCGAGGTCGCGGCCCTCGTCCTGATCGATGCCGTCTACCGTCTCGTCCCTGGCGTCATTTCGGGAGAATCCCTGGCCGAGGAAAGCTTCAAGGCCGATGGCGGCGCTTCGGGCGGCGTTCCGGCGCTGCTGGAGTATCCCCAGTATACACGTCCGGCGATTTATGGTAATGTCCGAGTTCCCGAGATTTTGACTTCGGGTCACCACGCGAATATTGCTCGATGGCGCCTCAGGGAAAGCTTGAAGAAGACCCTGGCCTACCGTCCGGAGCTTCTTGCGGTGGATAGGTTTCCCGGCGATGTCCTGAAGCTCCTGCGCGAGATAATTACCGAAGGGGGAGACGATGAACCTAATACAGAAAATCCAAGCGCCGCAGATGAAGGCCCGAACGAATGGCTTTAAGGTCGGCGATACGGTAAAAGTACACTTCAAGATCGTAGAGGGCAAGACCGAACGTATTCAGATATACGAGGGCCTCGTCATCGCCATGAAGAATGCCGGCATCGGCCAGACTTTCATGGTGCGCAAGATTTCCTACGGCGTCGGAGTGGAGCGCGTATTCCCGGTCAATTCCCCCAGGATCGAAAAGGTGGAAGTCGTGCGCGCCGGCAAGGTGCGCCGAGCCAAGCTCTACTACATCCGCACTAAGGTCGGCAAGAAGTCGAAGGTAAAGATCCTCCTCCCCAATAAAAAGGAAGAGGTCGTGCCGGAAGCCAACTCATAGAGTTCCCGGGCCATAGCTCGGATGAGAACCGCCGGCCCGAACGAAGCTTCGCTAAGGATAGTAGACTCATCCGCGGGCGCCGGACGGGGCGAGAGTCTCGAGTCCGGCGCCTTCGTTTCAATACGCGTCCACGAACGCATCGGCCCCGATCCGAAGGGCGGCAGGCCCGGCTCCATGCTCTATCGCGTCTCCATGCGCTCGGAATCGGATCGAGCGATCTTCGGTAAAGGCCTTCTCGTCGCATCCTCCACGCATTCCCTGGAGCCGGGCTCGCTCATGAAAGCCCGCGTCGAGCGCAGGGGCGACACGATTCTTCTTCGAATGTCGAGCCGAGAACCCTCCTCGCCGTCGCGGGGTCAAGCGCGGGCTCAAGCATCCACCCTCGTTTCCGCGGCGGGTCTTCCGCCGGACGCGGCCGCTTTTTCCGCTCTCACGGCCCTCCTTCGCGAAGGGATGGCGCCCGAATCGCGCTCCTTGGCCCGGGTCAGACGCGTCGCGTTGAAGGAGGACGGCGAAGGAATCAGGCTTGCGGCGCGAATGGAGGCGAAAGGGATTCCCGCCGAAGGGGAAGTCCTGGACGGCCTTCTGAAAGGATGCGCCGCGGCCCTTTCGTTCGGCGGTCGCGGCGCGAGCGACTCGAAGGAAGGAGAGACGAATCCAGGGTCGGCCCGCCAGGAAGGAGGGGCGGAATTCGGCGATCTCGAGCGGGACATCGAACGTTCGGTTCCCGCGGCCGAGTTGCCGCGCGTTCTCGCCGCTTTCCTGCGCGCCCTCGCCACCCGTACGGGTCCGGAAGTCGACGGGCCGGGTCACGAAGGCGCAAGTCTGGCGCTTTTCAACCATCTGAGAGGACCCGAGGGCAGTTGGGTTATCGTTCCATTCTGCTTCGCCCTGGATGCGATTGATTTCGCCGGAAACTTTCGTATACAATTGCCTTATGTCCGCGGCGGTGCGGGCCTGGTCGAAGCTCATTTTTCCGTGTCGCGCGGCGAGGAGCCCGAGTATTGGACGATCTTTCTGGGCTTTGGCGGAGGCCGAGACTCGATGCTGAGGATCGAAGCGCCTGATAGCCGAACGAGCTCGATGGCGGGCGATTCCTTCGATGCTTTCGCGGCGGAACTCGCGGCGATGCGCTGTTCGCTGAGAATAGGGCCTCGAAGGGAGGCGGAGGGCGCCGGAAGCGAAGGGTTCGACCTGGATGCGTGAGGGGAGAACCGCGAAGCGCAAGGCCGTGGCGCTCCGCTACTGGGTCGGGCTTCCTGCTCCTTTCTTGGCGGCAAAGGCGGAGGGCAGGGCCGCCGATCGCCTATTGGCCATCGCGATAGAAGCGGGCCTACCGATACTAGAGGACAGTTCCCTCGTTCAAGCGGTCTTTCCGGTGGAGGTCGGGGATTTCGTCCCTGAAGAGTGCTTCGAGATCCTTGCGAGGGTCTTCGCCTTCGTTAAGTCGATAGAGGAAGTATGAAGAAAAGAATCGCTTTGGATCAGATCAAACCAGGATCTCGATTTTCCGAAAACGTGTTCATAGACGACAAGAACCTCCTCGTTCCCGCCAACATACCGGTTAAGCAGAAGGACATAGACGCGCTGAAGCGCTGGGGCGTGGCTTTCGTCCTGACCGAGGGCGCGATTGTCGAGGATTCGACGGTTTCGGCCGAGACGTCGGAGGCGGCGAGGCCAAAGCCAACCGGCTTCACGGGAAGCAGGGAACTCTACTTGCGATATACCGAGCTCGTGGATCGCCTATCCCAGATCTATGAGAAGATCCGCAAGAACGAGGCGATCGAGTCCAAGGCCGTGGACCAAATATCGCAAGGCGTTCTCGCTCTCGTCCGCGAGGAGCGCGATTCCGCGATATCGGCCATACTCGGCTCGCAGAATACGGGCCCCGACCTCGCCAGGGCGGGCGTCAATACCGCCATACTTTCGGCGGTCATCGGCATGACCCTCAAGCTGCCTCCATATCGGCTCGCCTATCTGGTCTCGGGCGCTCTCCTTCACGACTCGGGCATGCTCAGGATTCCCGGATTCGATAGTCAAGAAGAAGGGAGTCTTGAGCGAGGACGAATCGCAAAAAGTGCGGGCTCACCCTCTCCTGTCGTATCGGATAATCACGAAGGAACTCATGTACCCCGATGACGTCGGTCTCGTAGGCCTGCAGCACCATGAGCGTTGGGATGCCGAAGGATATCCTCGAAAGACCGCCGGCCAGGAAATCGATATCCTGGCCCGCATCGTATCCGTCGCGGACGCTTTCGAGGCGATGGTGAGCGCGAAGGCGTATCGCAACTCGATGATAGGCTACGCGGCCATGAAGGCCCTGCTTTCCGATAACTCGCGCCGCTTCGATCCGGACGTCATCAAGGCCTTCATCAAGAGCATGGGCATTTATCCCCTGGGATCGACTCGTCCTTCTCAACAATGCCGCCATCGCGAAGGTCATCGAGACCCACCCTGACGCCCCCTTGAGGCCCAAGCTTCGGATCATCGTGGACGAATTCGGCAAGCGATACGAATCCGACGAGGGCGACTCGGTCGATCTCGTAGCCGAAAAGAGCCTCTTCATCGCCCGGGCCCTCGATCCGAAGGAGCTAGCAGGCACGTGAGCCGGGGCATGGGCGATGGCAAGGCATCGCGGAAAGACCTTTCCAGCGCGGCGAAGGGGCGCATTGGCGAGGATATCGCGGCGGCCTTCCTCCAAGCGGAGGGATGGTCGATTGTCGGCCGCAACATCCGCTGGAAGGGCGGCGAGATCGATATAGCCTCCGCGCAGGAAGGCTTGATCGTCTTCACGGAAGTAAAATCCTGGGAAAACATCGGGCCGGACGAGCTTGAAGCGTCGATCGGAACCGATAAGCGACGCAGAATTATCGAAACGGCTAAAATCTTCCTCTCCCGACATCGAGAATATAATGATTGGAGCGTGCGATTCGACGTCATCCTCGTTAGGGGAGGGAAAGTCGTCGAACGCTATCCTTCGGCCTTTACGGGAGAGCTATGACGAGGCGAAATCGGACAGATAGTATCGCAAGGATGCGCACGACCGGCATGCCCATGGCGAAAAGCTTCGGACAGTCGGCCATAGCCGAGACAAAGGGCCGGGTGAGGAATCCGGAAAGCGCCCTCTCCCCTGTCCCGAGTCGCGCTTCGAATCGAGCCATCCCCCGCTCGGATCAGAACCGCCTGGCGGAATTGAAGGCCAAGCTGGGCGATGAGGATTACATGAATGGAGCTATCTTGCGAATCGCCACCGTGCTCAGCGCGCGGTTGACGCTTCGCTAACGCGACGCGAAATGATATGCTTGATTTATATCGAGGAGTATCAAAAGATGGCCGACGATAAGAAGCCCGAAAGTCGCATGGGGACACCGCCTGGAGCGGCATCGAGCAGGGACGAGGGGCAAGGCAGGAGGAACGGCAGGCATAGGGGGGTCAGGGGGCGTCAAGGGCCGCGAGACGACCAGGGACCGAGGCCTCAGGCTTCTCGAGCCGAAGATGCTCGCGACATGCCCGCCTGTCCCCTTTGCGGGAAGCCGGTCTACGATCTTTCCACAGCCCTGTGCGCCAGCAGAGAGGCGGGCGAGCCCGCCCATTTTGACTGTGTACTCGAACGCGTTAGCGCATCCGAAAGCCTTGCCACAGGGGAAAAACTCGTATATCTCGGCTCGGGGGCCTTCGGAGTGGTCGAATATAAAGATAAAACCGCAAACGCCTTCGTTGTTAGGCGCCGGATACAGTGGGAAAAGGAAGGCGAGAAGAAAGATTGGAGGAAAAGTCTTTCGACTCGAATTTCTAATCTCTAGATCGGATTGTTTCAATAAATGAAATCAACTCAATTTGCATGAAGCCTTTTTCCTCCAAATCGTAAGGCAACTCTTGAAAGGACCGCTGGAAACATGGCCGATCATTGGTGTTTCCACAATTCCCTGACTATTATTGCTTTTGCCTCTTTACAAGCGTTTTGGTATGCGATACGGTAGTGCCCCTATACCCTTTAACTGTTGAATGGGAGTGCTATGGATCGATATGTCCTTTCGGCCTTGGTCCAAAACCATGCGGGCGTTCTCTCTCGCGTGTCCGGGCTCTTCAGCCGTAGGGGCTATAACATAGACAGTCTTACCGTGGGGGAGACCCAGGAGCCGGGTGTCTCGCGAATGACCATCGTGGTTCGTGGAGATGAGGCGACTATCGAGCAGATCGAAAAGCAGCTCGAGAAGCTCGTCGAGGTCGGCGCGGTCCGCCGCCTCGATCCTTCCAAATCGGTCTACAGGGAGCTTGCGCTCGTCAAGGTGGCGGCATCGCACGGAAGCCGTCCTGATATCGTACAGATCGCGGGGATATTTCGCGCGCGCATCGTCGATGTCGCCGCTGACAGCCTTACGATCGAGGTCACCGGCGATCAGGAAAAGATCGACGGCTTCATCGAGCTTCTCGCCCCCTACGGCATTCGCGAATTGGCCAGGACCGGCATCGCCGCGCTCGAGCGCGGACCCTCCTTGTTATCTCTTATTCAGCCGCCTCCGCGGCCCAGAAGGGCGACGGAGGCGGCGAGCAAGCCACAGCGCACTACCCGCCGTCACTCCAGCGCGGCCGTAGCCTGCGCACTGGAAACGCGAAGTTCCGCGACTTTCTGCAGGAGCACGTCGCGCTCCACCTGAGGGGCCGCCGTGCCGTTCCGGCGCTCGAAGTCAGCCAGCGTCTTTTCTGCGCCGGAGAGCGAGTCGCGGTACTT
>CAVZVX010000193.1:0-14355 GCA_963778775.1 uncultured Spirochaetota bacterium
TCCCATTCAGGTTGCCGGCTGCTATGAGATCGGCGAGGTTGGGCTTGGACGGCTCGGGGGCGGGCAGGGGGCCTGAGCCGGCTTGGGCGAGGCGGCGCAGGAAACGACGAGCGAGGCGGCCATTGTCGCGAGGGCGATCGTCGCGACCGTTACGATCGTCGCGATCGCCCCTCGAAGGGGCTTTCCGCGCCCGCGCCCGCTCGGTATCCGGGGCTTTCGTTCGGCTCGCTCTATCATCCTGTCTCTCCTTGCGACCCTCCGCCCCGGCCCCGCGCGGCCTGGGCGGATTGCCGCCCGCTCGTTTAATTCTCGATATGCGACGAAGGCGATTTTAGCACTATTACGCGAGCCCGTGTAGGCGTACACTATCGCTCATGACCGTCGGATCCTTCATGCCGCCGGGCTCGTCCTGGACGGCCCGACTCGAGTCTCTGGCGTCGGCCTTTCCGGAGGACGAGATCATCGTCGACCCGGAAGCCTCCCGCGCCTCCCTTCCCAGGCTGGACGCCATCCTGGCCCTCCGCCTCGACCCCGCCGACTACGA
Organism: uncultured Spirochaetota bacterium; assembly: GCA_963778775.1. GTDB lineage: Bacteria > Spirochaetota > Spirochaetia > Treponematales > Rectinemataceae > UBA1306. The sequence goes on from CAVZVX010000193.1 coordinate 545, forward strand.
GGCCGCTTCCTCGCTCAAGGCCGTGTTCGTCCCCTTTACCGGCCTCAACCATTTGCCGACCGACCTGCTCCTCGAGCGCGGCGTTCGGGCCTTCAACGTCCACGGCAACGCCGAATCCGTCGCCCAATGCGCCATTGCGATGACGCTCGCCTTCTATGGTAGGACCATCGAGTACCACAATGACCTTCGCGAGACGAAGTGGCACGGCTTCTGGGTCGGGAAAGGGGCCGAGGACGAATGGTCCTCGATCGCCCGAACGTCCTGCGCGATCTTCGGCGTCGGCGCCATCGGCCGAGCGATCGCCCGCATCCTCAAAGCCTTCGACTGCGGCGTCGCGGGCTATCGCCGGCGCTCGGAGCTGCCCGCGCCGCCTTTCTTCGACCGGATGGAATCGGATCTGGGAGCCGCGGTCGACGGGGCCGAGCTCCTTTTCCTCGCCCTGCCGCTTACGCCGGCGACCACCGGCCTTTTCACGAGAGAGCTCCTCTTCTCGGCGCGGGGCAAGTTCCTCGTCAACGTCGGGCGAGGGCCCGTCGTGGATGAGGAAGGGCTCTACCTCGCGCTGCACGACGGGATCCTCAAGGGCGCTGCGATAGATACCTGGTACAGCTACCCTCGCGCAGGCGAGACGAAGGGACGGCCGTCGCGCTTTCCGATCCACGAGCTCCCCAACGTAATCCTGTCGCCCCATGTCGGCGGCAGTACGAGAGAGGCTTCCGCCTTGGCCATGGAACAGACCCTGGACAATATCGCCAGGTGGCTGTCGGGGGATAGCTGCGCGAACGAAGCGGATCTGCGGGAGCTATACTGAACGACGCAGCGCCCGGAGCCTTCCGCCCACCGCCCTCGCGGGGTCGCCGGCCGTTTCGAGAGCCTTTCTCGCCTCGTCCACGAGGACCGAGCCGACTATGGCGCAGTCGACCGAGCCTCGCAGGGCCTCGACCTGGCTAGCCTCGCGGATGCCGAAGCCCGCAGCCAGGAATTTCCCGGTTTTCTCCTTCAGGGCCGCGAGACGCTCGAAGGAGGCGGAATCCAGCTCGGTCTTCCTTCCCGTCACGCCGAGGCGGAGCACGACGTAGAGGAAGGGGGAGTCGCCGCCCGAGGCGAGGGCCGCCGCCCGCTCGAGGCTCGTCGTCGGCGCGACGAGGGGTACGAGGGCGAGGCCGGCGGCGGCGCACTTCTCCGCCAGGCCGAGCTCGGGCTCGTCGTCGGGATAGTCGGGCACGATGAATCCGTCCAGGCCCGATCGCGCCGCCCGCTCCACCATCGCGTCGACGCCGTAGGCGAGGATGGGATTGAGGTAGCTCATGACCAGTATCGGCGCCGCGGTCCCGGCGCGCAGGGATTCGAGGAGGACCAGGCAGTCCTCCGTACTGGAACCCGCGCGCAGTGCGGCATGGTTCGCCTCGACGATGGAGCCGCCGTCGGCCGAGGGATCCGAGAAGGGCAGCTGGGCCTCGACGATATCCGCTCCCGCGGCGACCATCTCCCCGAATATCCGCGCCGACGCCTCCATGCTCGGATAGCCGCAGACGGCGTGGGCCATGATTTTCATGTTGACCCGCGCCTCGAAGGCGCGCCTGATTCGATCGATGCCGGTCATTCACCGTCCTCCGACTTCATGCGCGCGACTTCGGCCTCGAGGAAGCCCAGCCAATCCTCGCGGTCGAATATGGGCGCGGTGATGAAGAGGTCCTTGTCGCCCCTGCCGGATACGTTCACTACGACGATCGATCCGGGGGGCAGGGTTCGGGGCTCCTCGCCGGCCGGCCCCTCGCCAGCGGCAGCGCCGCGCGATTCGCGAAAGGCCAGTCCAAGGGCATGGGCCGATTCGAGGGCCGGAAGTATGCCTTCCGATCTGGCCGTACGCGATACGGCGGCCAGGGCCTCGTCGTCGGAGACGGTAGCGAAGCGGACTCGGCCGGTTTCTCCGAGATGGGCGAGCTGGGGCCCGATGCCGGCATAGTCGAGCCCGGCGCTCACCGAGTGGGTGGGAAGGAGGGAGCCGTCTCCATCCTGGAGGAAGAGGGACTTATAGGCCTGTACTATCCCTACGGATCCCTTGCCTCCCATCCGCGAGGCGTGCATGCCCGGCTCGCCGCCCCGTCCTCCCGCCTCCGCCCCGACGAGCTCCACCTTCTCCTCCAGAAAGGCGGAGAAAGCGCCTATCGAGTTGGATCCGCCGCCGACGCAGGCGTAGATCCTGTCGGGCGGCCGCCCCTCGCGCTCGAGGAGCTGAGCCTTGATCTCCCTGCCGATCACCGACTGCAGCTCGCGCACGATGGCAGGGTAGGGGTGGGCGCCCAGGGCCGAGCCGAGGACGTAGTGGGTGTCCGATACTCGCTCCGTCCAATTCTTCATCGCCGCGTTGACCGCGTCGGTGAGGGTTCGGGTGCCTTCGCGCACGGGCGTGACTTTCGCGCCGAACATCCTCATCCCGAAGACGTTGGGGTGCTGGCGAGCCATGTCGATCTCGCCCATGAAGACCTCGCACTCGAGGCCGAGCTTGGCCGCGGCCGCCGCGGTCGCGAGTCCGTGCTGCCCCGCCCCGGTCTCCGCGATGACCCTCGACTTGCCCATCCGCTTGGCGAGGAGGGCTTGGCCCAGGGCATTGTTGATCTTGTGGGCGCCGGTCTGCGCGAGGCCTTCGAGCTTGAGGTAGAGCTTGATCCCTCCGAGCTCGGCGCCGAGGGTTTCCGCCAGGTAGAGAGGCGTCGGCCTGCCTATGTAGTCGCGGCCGAGGCTCTCGAGGAGCTTCCAGTAGCCGCGGTCGGCGCGCGCCTCGTTCCACGCGGCCTCGAGCTCTTCGAAGGCCGGCCTCAGGACTTCGGGGACGTAGCGGCCGCCGAAGCGGCCATAGTATCGCTCATCGTGTCGCATTCGGGGTCCCCTCGGCCTGCGCCTCGCGGGCCTTCGCCGCGAAGGCGCTATTGATCTCGCGGAACAGGGCTTCGAGCTTCGCCCGCGACTTCCGCCCCGGAGCCTCCTCGACTCCGCTGGAGACGTCGATGCCGTCCGGGGAGAGCGAGTGGATGACGCTGGCCACGTTCCGGGCCTTGATGCCGCCCGCGATTACGTACTCTTTTCCCGCCGCCCGCGCCAGGGCGCGGGCGGCCAGGGCCGCCCAGGTGCCGATGCCGCTGCCCGAGCCCCCGTAGCTTCCCTGCGCCGCCGAATCGACGAGAAGGCGCGGGCAATCCCAGCCGGCATCCGCCAGCCTCAGGGCATCGGCCACGGAGCCGATGCGCAAGGCCCGATACCAGGGAAAGCCGAAGCCCGCGCAGGCCGAAGGCGCTTCGTCGCCGTGTATCTGCGCGACGTCCAGGCCGGCGAAGGCAATGATGTCGCGCATCGCGTCCGGAGCCTCGTTCACGAAGACGCCCACCGCCCTGAAGCCGGACGGGCCACCCTCGCCTCGGAGCTGGGTCAGCATGCCGCGGACCGCCTCGGGCCCGACCCTTCTCGGAGAGGGCGCGAGGACGAAGCCCAGCTCGTCCGCCCCGAGCTCCAGGGCCATTCGGGCATCCTCGAGCCGAGTGATGCCGCATATTTTCACTTTCGTCTTCATCCTGCTTTTGTCCCCTCCGTGATCTCTTCGGCCGCCTCTCGATTCCTCTCCTCCGATAGCGCGGCCGCGAATTCCCTCGTCCGCGCCTCCGGGTCGGCCGCCGTGGCCAGAGCCTCGCCGACGAGGAAGCCCTCGTAGCCTGCCCCGCGCAGGGCCGCGGCGTCCTCGGGCTTCCGCATTCCCGATTCGGCGACGCGCAGCGGACCCTCAGGAAGCGAGGCGAGCATGGCTCGAGCCCTGCCTCCGTCGACGCTGAAATCGCGCAGGTCGCGCGCGTTCACGCCCAGCGCGCCCGGTCTCGCGGCCATCGCCTTCTCGAGCTCCGATTCCTCGTGGATCTCGACGAGGACGTCCAGGCCTAGCTCGCGTGCGGCAGCGGCCAGTTCGCGGATCTGAGCCTCGGAAAGGGCGGCGGCGATGAAGAGGACCGCGTCGGCCCCGATGGACCATGCCTCGAGGACTTGGTAGGGATCGACGATGAAATCCTTTCGGAGGAGGGGCAGGCCGACGGCGGCGCGGACCGCCGTCAAGTGCGCGTCGGCGCCGAGGAAGCGTCTCGGCTCGGTGAGGACGGAGAGCATGCCCGCCCCGCCTCGCTCGTAGGACGAGGCGAGGGCGACGGGGTCGTAGTCCTCTACGAGCAGGCCGCGCGAGGGCGAGGCCCGCTTGCATTCGGCGATGAGGAGGGCCCCGGCGCGCGGCCGGAGCGCGCGCCGCCGGTCGGCGAAAGAAGGACGGATCGCCCCACCGCTCCGCTCGAGCGAGGAGGGTGGCCGCTCGCACTTTTGGCGCGCCGGCGTCGGCCTTCCTCTCCGCGCAGAGCTCCTCGAGTATGCCCATGGCTTCAGCCCTTGGGGAGCGCGACAGCTCGCGCAGGGAGCCGAGCACGCGGGCGGCCGCTCCGGAGTCGATCGACGCGCGGGCGGCCTCTATCGAGGCGCCGAAGTCCGGGGCGATGCCCGCCGCCATGATCGCAGCCGCCGCGTTGAGGACGACCACGTCTCGCTTGGGTCCCGGATCGCCCGACAGCACCCTCTCGACGATGCCGGCGTTCTCCGCGGCATCGCCTCCCTTGAGGTCGGCGGGCGCGCAGAGCTCGAAGCCGTAGTCCTTGGGGTCGAAGAAGTAGGTCCGGGTCCATCCGTCCCTGAGCTCGGTGACCTTGGTCGAGCCGGTGAGGCTGATCTCGTCGATCCCGTCGAGGCGGTGCACGACGAGGGCGCGGTCGACGCCGAGGTTGGCGAGGATTCGCGCGACCGTCTCCGTGAGCTCGGGGGAATATACGCCCACGACCTGGGCCTTCGCCCTGGCCGGATTGAGCATGGGGCCCACCATATTGAAGATCGTCCGGAAGCCCAGTTCCCGCCTCGGGCCCATGATGTTCTTGAAGGCCGGATGGTAGGCAGGCGCGAAGAGGAAGGCCATCCCCGCCTCCTGGATCGACTTGGCGGCCTCGGAGGGCCCCATCTTCGTCGAGACGCCGAGGGCGTCGAGGACGTCCGCCGAGCCCGAGCGCGAGGTGATGGAACGATTGCCGTGCTTGGCGACGCGCGCCCCCGCGCCGGCCGCGACGAAGGCGGAGGCGGTCGATATGTTGAAGGTTCCCGAAGAGTCCCCCCCGGTGCCGCAGGTATCGACCGTCGCGAGGCCGGCCGGCAGGGGTACCCGTACCCCTGTCGTAGAGGGACGAGGCCAATCCCGTCATCTCCTCATGCACGGGCCCTTGACCGTGAGGGCGGCGAGGAAGGTCCCACCTGGGCCTGCGAGACGAGCCTCGGCGATCTGGTCGATGAAGCTCCGCGCCGAGGCGCGGAGCTTCATGGACCAGATCGCGGATGGCTCGGTCTCGCAGGCCCAGGTGGGAGCCTTCCTCGCCGCCCTCACGGTCAAGGGCCCAAGCATCGAGGAGATGACGGGATTCGCCTCGTCCCTCTACGACAGGGCGATACGGGTACCCCTGCCGGCCGGCCTCGCGACGGTCGATACCTGCGGCACCGGCGGGGACTCTTCGGGAACCTTCAACATATCGACCGCCTCCGCCTTCGTCGCGGCCGGCGCGGGGGCGCGCGTCGCCAAGCACGGCAATCGTTCCATCACCTCGCGCTCGGGCTCGGCGGACGTCCTCGACGCCCTCGGCGTCTCGACGAAGATGGGGCCCTCCGAGGCCGCCAAGTCGATCCAGGAGGCGGGGATGGCCTTCCTCTTCGCGCCTGCCTACCATCCGGCCTTCAAGAACATCATGGGCCCGAGGCGGGAACTGGGCTTCCGGACGATCTTCAATATGGTGGGCCCCATGCTCAATCCGGCCAGGGCGAAGGCCCAGGTCGTGGGCGTATACTCCCCCGAGCTCACGGAGACGGTCGCGCGAATCCTCGCCAACCTCGGCGTCGACCGCGCCCTCGTCGTGCACGGCCTCGACGGGATCGACGAGATCAGCCTCACCGGCTCGACCAAGGTCACCGAGCTCAGGGACGGATGGACCCGGACCTACTTCTTCGACCCCAAGGACTACGGCTTCGAGCTCTGCGCGCCCGCCGACCTCAAGGGAGGCGACGCCGCGGAGAACGCCGGCATCGTCGAGAGGGTGCTGTCGGGCGATCCGGGACCCAAGCGAGACGTGGTCGTCCTCAACGCGGCGGCTGCGATCATGGCGGCGGGCATCGCCCCGGACTTCGGCGCCTCGATAGAGGCCGCCCGCGCGTCGATCGACTCCGGAGCGGCCGCCCGCGTGCTCGGCTCCCTGCGCGAGCTGTCGCGCTCCCCCAAGGGCTGAAGCCATGGGTATACTCGAGGAGCTCTGCGCGGAGAGGAAGGCCGACGCGGCGCGCCAAAAGCGCGAGCGGCCACCCTCCTCGCTCGAGCGGAGCGGTGGGGCGATCCGTCCTTCTTTCGCCGACCGGCGGCGCGCGCTCCGGCCGCGCGCCGGGGCCCTCCTCATCGCCGAATGCAAGCGGGCCTCGCCCTCGCGCGGCCTGCTCGTAGAGGACTACGACCCCGTCGCCCTCGCCTCGTCCTACGAGCGAGGCGGGGCGGGCATGCTCTCCGTCCTCACCGAGCCGAGACGCTTCCTCGGCGCCGACGCGCACTTGACGGCGGTCCGCGCCGCCGTCGGCCTGCCCCTCCTCCGAAAGGATTTCATCGTCGATCCCTACCAAGTCCTCGAGGCATGGTCCATCGGGGCCGACGCGGTCCTCTTCATCGCCGCCGCCCTTTCCGAGGCTCAGATCCGCGAACTGGCCGCTGCCGCGCGCGAGCTAGGCCTGGACGTCCTCGTCGAGATCCACGAGGAATCGGAGCTCGAGAAGGCGATGGCCGCGAGACCGGGCGCGCTGGGCGTGAACGCGCGCGACCTGCGCGATTTCAGCGTCGACGGAGGCAGGGCTCGAGCCATGCTCGCCTCGCTTCCTGAGGGTCCGCTGCGCGTCGCCGAATCGGGAATGCGGAAGCCCGAGGACGCCGCGGCCCTGCGCGGGGCAGGCTACGAGGGCTTCCTCGTCGGCGAGGCTCTGGCCACGGCGGCCGACCCGGAGGCGCGGACGAGGGAATTCGCGGCCGCGCTATCGGAGGAGAGGAATCGAGAGGCGGCCGAAGAGATCACGGAGGGGACAAAAGCAGGATGAAGACGAAAGTGAAAATATGCGGCATCACTCGGCTCGAGGATGCCCGAATGGCCCTGGAGCTCGGGGCGGACGAGCTGGGCTTCGTCCTCGCGCCCTCTCCGAGAAGGGTCGAGCCCGAGGCGGTCCGCGGCATGCTGACCCAGCTCCGAGGCGAGGGTGGCCCGTCCGGCTTCAGGGCGGTGGGCGTCTTCGTGAACGAGGCTCCGGACGCGATGCGCGACATCATTGCCTTCGCCGGCCTGGACGTCGCGCAGATACACGGCGACGAAGCGCCTTCGGCCTGCGCGGGCTTCGGCTTTCCCTGGTATCGGGCCTTGCGCATCGGCTCCGTGGCCGATGCCCTGAGGCTGGCGGATGCCGGCTGGGATTGCCCGCGCCTTCTCGTCGATTCGGCGGCGCAGGGAAGCTACGGGGGCTCGGGCAGCGGCATCGGCACCTGGGCGGCCCTGGCCGCCCGCGCCCTGGCGCGGGCGGCGGGAAAAGAGTACGTAATCGCGGGCGGCATCAAGGCCCGGAACGTGGCCAGCGTCATCCACTCGCTCTCCCCGGACGGCATCGACGTCTCCAGCGGAGTCGAGGAGGCTCCGGGGCGGAAGTCGCGGGCGAAGCTCGAAGCCCTGTTCCGCGAGATCAATAGCGCCTTCGCGGCGAAGGCCGAGGGGACCCCGAATGCGACACGATGAGCGATACTATGGCCGCTTCGGCGGCCGCTACGTCCCCGAAGTCCTGAGGCCGGCCTTCGAAGAGCTCGAAGCCGCGTGGAACGAGGCGCGCGCCGACCGCGGCTACTGGGAGCTCCTCGAGAGCCTCGGCCGCGACTACATAGGCAGGCCGACGCCTCTCTACCTGGCGGAAACCCTCGGCGCCCAGCTCGGAGGGATCAAGCTCTACCTCAAGCTCGAAGGCCTCGCGCAGACCGGAGCCCACAAGATCAACAATGCCCTGGGCCAAGCCCTCCTCGCCAAGCGGATGGGCAAGTCGAGGGTCATCGCGGAGACCGGGGCGGGGCAGCACGGACTCGCGACCGCGGCGGCCGCGGCCAAGCTCGGCCTCGAGTGCGAGGTCTTCATGGGCGAGATCGACATGGCTCGCCAGCACCCCAACGTCTTCGGGATGAGGATGTTCGGCGCGAAAGTCACGCCCGTGCGCGAAGGCACCCGAACCCTCACCGACGCGGTCAACGCGGCGATGAAGAATTGGACGGAGCGAGTATCGGACACCCACTACGTCCTCGGCTCGGCCCTGGGCGCCCACCCCTACCCTGCCATCGTGCGCGAGCTGCAGTCGGTGATCGGCAGGGAGATCAAGGCTCAGCTCCTCGAGCGCGAGGGGCGGCCGCCCGACAGGATCTACGCCTGCGTCGGCGGCGGATCCAACTCGATAGGCGCTTTCGCCGCCTTCCTGGAGGAGAAGGTGGAGCTCGTCGGGGCGGAGGCGGGAGGACGGGGCGGCGAGCCGGGCATGCACGCCTCGCGGATGGGAGGCAAGGGATCCGTAGGGATAGTACAGGCCTATAAGTCCCTCTTCCTCCAGGACGGAGACGGCTCCCTCCTTCCCACCCACTCGGTGAGCGCCGGGCTCGACTATGCCGGCATCGGGCCCCAGCTCGCCCATCTCGGAGAAACCGGCCGAGTCCGCTTCGCTACCGTCTCCGACGACGAGGCCCTGGCCGCCGTATCGCGTACGGCCAGATCGGAAGGCATACTTCCGGCCCTCGAATCGGCCCACGCCCTTGGACTGGCCTTTCGCGAATCGCGCGGCGCTGCCGCTGGCGAGGGGCCGGCCGGCGAGGAGCCCCGAAACCTGCCCCCCGGATCGATCGTCGTAGTGAACGTATCCGGCAGGGGCGACAAGGACCTCTTCATCACCGCGCCCTTATTCGACCGCGAGGATTGGCTGGGCTTCCTCGAGGCCGAAGTCGCGCGCATGAAGTCGGAGGACGGTGAATGACCGGCATCGATCGAATCAGGCGCGCCTTCGAGGCGCGGGTCGACATGAAAATCATGGCCCACGCCGTCTGCGGCTATCCGGGCATGGAGGCGTCGGCGCGGATATTCGGGGAGATGGTCGCCGCGGGAGCGGATATCGTCGAGGCCCAGCTGCCTTTCTCGGATCCCTCGGCCGACGGCGGCTCCATCGTCGAGGCGAACCATGCCGCGCTGCGCGCGGGTTCCAGTACGGAGGACTGCCTGGCCCTCCTCGAATCCCTGCGCGCCGGGACCGCGGCGCCGATACTGGTCATGAGCTACCTCAATCCCTTCCTCGCCTACGGCGTCGACGCGATGGTGGAGCGGGCGGCGCGATCGGGCCTGGACGGATTCATCGTGCCCGACTATCCCGACGACGAGCCCGAGCTCGGCCTGGCGGAGAAGTGCGCCGCCGCCGGCCTCGCCCTCGTACCCCTCGTCGCGCCGACGACGAGCCTCGAGCGGGCGGCGGCCCTCGCCTCGGGCGGCGACTCCCCCTTCCTCTACATCGTGCTCCGCCTCGGCGTGACGGGAAGGAAGACCGAGCTGGATTCCGCCTCCTTCGAGCGCCTCGCGGCCCTGAAGGAGAAAACCGGGAAATTCCTGGCTGCGGGCTTCGGCATCCGCGAGGCTAGCCAGGTCGAGGCCCTGCGAGGCTCGGTCGACTGCGCCATAGTCGGCTCGGTCCTCGTGGACGAGGCGAGAAAGGCTCTCGAAACGGCCGGCGACCCCGCGAGGGCGGTGGGCGGAAGGCTCCGGGCGCTGCGTCGTTCAGTATAGCTCCCGCAGATCCGCCTCGTTCGCGCAGCTCTCCCCCGACAGCCACCTGGCGATATTGTCCAAGGTCTGATCCACGGCGAGGGCTGAGGCCTCTCGCGTGCTGCCGCCGACATGGGGCGACAGGATGACGTTGGGGAGCTCGTGGATGGGAAAGCGCGACGGCCGTCCCTTAGTCTCGCCTGCGCGAGGGTAGCTGTACCAGGTATCTATCGCCGCGCCCTTGAGGATCCCGTCGCGTAGCGCTAGGTAGAGCCCTTCCTCGTCCACGACGGGCCCTCGTCCGACGTTGACGAGGAACTTGCCCCGCGCCGAGAGAAGGAGCTCCCTCGTAAAGAGGCCCTTGGTAGCCGGGGTGAGCGGCAGCGCCACGAAGAGGAGCTCGGCTCCGTCGACCGCGGCCCCCAGGTCCGATTCCATCCGGTCGAAGAAAGGCGGCGAGGGCAGCTCCGAGCGCCGGCGATAGCCCGCGACGCCGCAGTCGAAAGCCTTGAGGATGCGGGCGATCGCGCGGCCTATGGCGCCGACGCCGAAGATCGCGCAGGACCTTCGGGCGATCGAGGACCATTCGTCCTCGACCCCTTTCCCGACCCAGAAGCCGTGCCACTTCGTCTCGCGAAGGTCATTGTGGTACTCGACGGTCCGACCATAGAAGGCGAGCGTCATAGCCATGGCGCATTGGGCGACGGACTCGGCGTTGCCGTGGACATTGAAGGCCCGAACGCCGCGCTCGAGGAACAGGTCGGTCGGCAAGTGGTTGAGGCCGGTAAAGGGGACGAACACGGCCTTGAGCGAGGAAGCGGCCTCGTAGTCGTCGGGGTCGAGGCGGAGGGCCAGGATGGCGTCCAGCCTGGGAAGGGAGGCGCGGGAGGCTTCCGGGTCGACGATGATCTCGTCCTCCGGAAAGGCCGACGCCAGAGACTCGAGTCGGGCCGTCCAGGACGAGCCCGGCGGCATGAATGATCCGACGGTCATGAGCGATAGTGTACGCCTACACGGGCTCGCGTAATAGTGCTAAAATCGCCTTCGTCGCATATCGAGAATTAAACGAGCGGGCGGCAATCCGCCCAGGCCGCGCGGGGCCCGGGGCGGAGGGTCGCAAGGAGAGACAGGATGATGGAGCGAGCCGAACGAAAGCCCCGGATACCGAGCGGGCACGTGCGCGGAAAGGCCCTTCGCGGGGCGATCGCTATGATCGTAACGATCGCGACGATCGCCCTCGCGACAATGGCCGCCTCGCTCGTCGTTTCCTGCGCCGCCTCGCCCAAGCCGGCTCCGGCGCCCCTGCCCGCCCCCGAGCCGTCCAAGCCCAACCTCGCCGACCTCATAGCCGCCGGCAACCTGAATGGGATCAAGACCTTCTTCGCGAGCCAGGACCAGATGAACACCCCCGACGACCAAGGCTCCTATCCCCTCCACCGCGCCGTGGAGATAGGTTCCGCCAAGACCGTGGAGCTCCTCCTCGCCCTCGGCGCCAAGCCCGAGGTAAAGGACAAGGCCGGTCTCAGTCCCCTCAGGCTGGCGATCGACAAAGGCGCCATCGACTGCGTCAAAGTCCTCGCTGATAAGGGCGCCGACATCTTCAGCGCCGATCAGACGGGCGTCACCGTCCTCGAGGCGGCGCTCGCGAAGGGCGGCGACGTCCTCTCGGCCGCCTTCAACGCCGAGAACGTGAACGCGAAGGGCCCCGACGGCGAGACCGCCCTTCACATGGCCGCGGACAGGCTCCTCGAGGACCCTTGCGCCAGGCTGCTCGCCGCGGGCGCGGACCCCGGCCTGCGCGACGGCTCGGGCAGGACGGCCCTCGACGTCGCCCTCCTGCACCCCGACCGGGTCGAGGCCGCCCGCCTGGCCGAGCTTCTCGTCCTCAAGGGCGGAACCACCTCCTTCCCGGATTTCGCATGGTTCACCCAGGCCGCGCGGTCGCTCAACTACGACTCGCTTCGCTACGAGGACGGAAGCACGCCGCTGCATCAGGCGGTCGAGCACCGGCAGAAAGGCTTCGTCGAATTCCTCCTCGAGCGGAAGGTCAACCCGAACACCCATAACGGCGCCGGATCCGCGCCCCTTCACGAAGCCGTGAGGGAGGGCTGGCTCGAAGGGACAGAGATGCTGCTGAAGGCCGGCGCGGACCCCAACGTGCGCGACGGCTTCGACAACACGCCCCTCCATATAGTGATGCCGGAGAAGGACCGCGGCGCGGCCGTCGCCCTCCTCCTCGAGCATGGCGCGGACCCCTCGCTCAAGGACCGCAACGGCAACACCCCCCTCCACGTCGCGGCCCAGGTCGGCTACCCGATCGAGGTCCTTCGGGCCCTCATCGCCGCGAAGGCCCCGGTCAATGCGCAGAACGCGGCCGGGGATACGCCGCTCCACATTACGCTCAGGGCGAAGCGATACGACTACGCGAAAGTCCTCCTCGACTCCGGCGCCGACATCTTCCTCGTGAACGGCGTCGGCGAGAGTCCGCTCTCGATCGCCGTTGCGATGGGCCCCGACGCTCTCGACGCCGTGCTCACCCCCTCGAACGTCCGCGACCGCGACGACCACGGCGACGCCCCTCTCGCGATCGCCATAAATCTCCAGGCGGCCCCCGACGAGGTGGCGATGATCATCGCGAAGGGCTCGGACGTGAACGCGCGCAATAATGCGGGCGACACGGCCCTGCACATCGCCGTGCGAGGGGGCCTGAGGCCCCAGGGAGAGGCCCTCCTCCTCGCCAAGGCGGATATTTTCGCCTCGAACGTCAAGGGCGATTCGCCCCTCTCCCTGGCCCTCACCGCGCCGGGCGGACCCATGGATTGGTTCTTCACTCCGAGCACCCTGGCCGCGCACGACGCCAACGGCGATACTCCCCTCCATCACGCCGCCAAGCGCGATCTCGCCAAGGCCGTCGAATTCCTCGCGCAAAAGGGCGCCGCCCTGGAGGCTACGAACCTGAGCGGCGAGACCGCCCTTCACCAGGCGGTAAAGGCCGACGCCGTGGACGCGGCGCGCTCCCTGCTGGCTCTGGGAGCTTCCCTCTCGGCCAGGGACGCGATGGGCGACACTCCGCTTCACGTCGCCGTCCTCTGGACGGCCGACAAATGCCTTCCCGTCCTGGTTCAGGCCGGGGCCGACGTCAATGCCTACGATTTCGCCGGCGAGACTCCCCTCCATCAAGCGGTTCGCAAGCGCGCCAGGGACTCGCTCGGCTACCTTCTCTCCAAGGGAGCCGATCCCGACGCGCGCGACAACGGGGGGACATCGCCTCTCGCGCTGGCCGTCAAATCCGGAGCATACGACATCGAGCGCGATATCATAGCGGCGGGAGCCTCGGTCGACTCGCGCGATCAGGCGGGCAGGACGGCTCTCCTGGAAGCCGCGAGCCAAGGCGACGCCGATTCGACGCGGATGCTCGTAGGCGCGGGAGCCGACATCATGGCGCGCGACGGCGACGGCGATTCGCCCCTCGCCATCGCCGTCAAGCGCAATCCGGCGGTGCTCAAATTCATCCTCGCTCGGGACGACGTCAATCGCGCCGACCCCGACGGCAAGACTCCGCTTCGCCTCATAGTCGAGATGAAGCCCGGCGCCGACGTCCTGGACCTGGCGATCGCCGCCGGCGCGAAGCTCGACGCGCGCGACCGCTTCGCGGCGACGAGCCTGCACGCGGCGCTCCGCGCGGGCGACAAGGACACGGCAGCCCGGCTCGCCAAGGCCGGCGCGGACGTCTTCGCCCGCGACAAGGACAGCCAGACTCCCGCCTCCCTGGCGATGGCGGCGGGCATCGACGCGCTCAAGGCCCTGGTGACCGCCGTCGGCATCGCGGCCAAGGACAAGCAGGGAGACGGCTGGCTCCAATACGCTACGATCGCCGCCAATAGCGACGCGGTGACC
>CAVZVX010000194.1:0-7928 GCA_963778775.1 uncultured Spirochaetota bacterium
GGTTTGATGAATTCGGCTATCTTGGCGACGAGCTCGCCGGGATCGGACTCCCGGAGCTGGACGTCCATGGGACGGACCGCGAAGAGGAAATCGACGACGATCTTGTTGAGCCGATCGATCTCCTCGTCCACCACCTTGAGGTGGCGCTCGATCAAGGGAACCTCGACCTTTCGCTTCCCCGCGAGGGCCTTCCGGATGAGCTGTATGTGAATCGAAAGGGAGCCCAGGGGGTTCTTTATCTCGTGGGCGACGCCGGCGGCGAGGGTGGTCAGGGAGGCGAGGCTCTCCGCCCTGCGCAGCTGGGCCTCCTTGCGCCGCTTTTCCGTGATGTCCTCCATGTGGACGATAGCGCCCTCTATGCGGCCCTGCGAGACGAGGGTGCTCACCGACACCGCCACGAGCCTCGTCGAGCCCTTGGCCTCCAAGCCGAACTCGCGGTCGAGCACCGTCTCTTCCCCTTCGAGGGTCTTGCGGAAGAAGCCCGCGAGGTCCTCGTCCGAGACACTGTGCCAAAGCGGTCTCTCGAAGGGATCGGGTCCGGAGAACCTGAGCATGCGCTCGGCCGACTTGTTGTAGATGATGGGCAGGTGATCCCTGTCGCAGACGACGATGCCGTCGAGCATGGAATCGAGGGCGGCGTCCATGCGGCCGTTCTCCTCGGCCAGGGCGTAGAGGAGGGACCGCATCTGATCCGCATTGAGCCGAGGAAGCTTGGCCAAGGCCCGTTCGACGAAGCGCCTCATGGCGATCGTCCTTCGGACAGGGCGTACAGGAGCGATTCCGCCAGCAAGCCGGGGCTCCGATTGAGAGTCTCGTAGTCGCTCGAGGCGGCGCGGATCAAGGCGGCGGCGCGCTCGACGAAGCCGACGGCGTCGGCGCCCGCTCCTTCCTCGGACAGGATGTCCCCCAAGGTCGCGGACAGGGCGGCGAGGAAGGATCGGAAGCTCGACGAGAACCTGTCGTCCCTCTGCCCGAAGTCCTTGGTCGCCTCGAGAAGGTCCGCCAAGGCAGCCGACGGGGCATGGCCGGCGGAACGCGCCTCCCGGGCGAGCGCGGCCAAGGGAGGCGCGAGGGCGCCCCCTTCGAGCCGGGCGGCGAGGGCCGCGCCGAGGAAGGCCTCGGCTTTCGCGCGCGCCTCCGCGGGCGGAAAGGCTCTACGCGCCGCGAGGAAGGACTCTACGGACGGCGCGGGCTCGGAGCTGCGAAAGATGCGCTCCACTACCAGGGCGGTGGCGGATGCGTCGCGCGCGGCGAAATGGTAGGTTCGCGCGCGAGAGAGTATGGTGGTCATCACGGCGCTGCGCCTCGAGCTGTGCAGGACGAAGCGCACGCTGTCCGGCGGCTCTTCGAGTATCTTGAGCAGCGCGTTGCGCGAAGCATCCTGCATCCTGTCGGCGTTTTCGATGACGACGGTCTTCCTGGGCCCGAGCGGCGCGAGACGAGCCCAGAATTCTATGTTGCGGATCATGAAGACGGGCGGCGTTCCCGGTACGAAGGCCTCGAGCTTGGCGCACAGGGCGGCGGATTCGGAGGCGGCCTTGTCGGCGCCCGGCGCCAGGGCTCCCGGAAGGGCTCGCTCCGGGGCGACGGCGTCGAGCGTTTCCTCCAGCTCTCGCAACAGGCCTGCGGCCTTGGTCAGGCGCGATTCCTCGCCTTCGTAGAGAAGGGCGTCGAAGCGGCGCGTCAGCTTGCGCGCGGCGCGCGCGAAGAAATAGGCCGAGGCCGGACCGGGCGAGCGTCCCAATAGCTCGAGGGCGGCCGGTATCTCCTCGGGAAAGCTGCGCGGGCCCAGGAGGGCGAGATCGGGGTGGACCAGGGAGCGGTGACGGGTGCAGGCCCCGCAGGGGCAGTTCCAGGCGGCCCAGGTTCCTGGAGAGCCGGAGTCGCGAGGACGCGCGCAGGAAAGCACGCGCGCGAGCTCGAGGGCGGCGCTGAGCTTGCCCGACGCGGGAGGACCGTACAAGAGGATGGCCGGCGGAAGGCGACCGGCCTCGACATCGATCTTTAGCGCCCGAACGACCTCGTCCTGGCCCAGAAGGTTCTCGAACACGGCGGACCTAGGGCTTCTCGAGCGGGGGGGGCGCGAGTCGCATCCTCAGCTCGGGCGCGTCGAGCTTGATGCCTTGCGTCATCTTGGCCAAACCGGGCCCGATGATAGGCAGGAGCAACCGAGCGAAGAAGGAATCGTGGATCAGCTTCGAGAAACCCGAAACGGATTTCAGGGTCGACTCGGCAAGGCTCATCGCGATAAGGACGAGGGAAACCAGCAAAAGCCCTTCGGCGAGACCGAGGACGAGGCCGAGCAGCCTGTCGACTCCCCCGAGTCGGGCGGCGTCGATGCCCTCTTCGAGAAGTCGCTCGATCAGCTTGACTACGAGGAAGGCGACGAGGAATACCGCCGCGAAGCCGAGGATGGCCGGCAGGATCGCCGGGGCGGCGGACAAGCCCCCATGCGACGAAGAGCTGGCCGGCGGCTTGATAGAGGAAAAGGGCGGCGACGATGCCGACGAGGACGGCGGCCACGGAGAGGATCTCGGCCACGAAGCCCTTGATCATGCAACGGATCCCGAGGAGGGCGAGCATGACGACGAAGATCCAGTCGAGCACGTTCATGGTACCTCCCTTATCCGATCGAGGATGAGCATGGCGATTTCGGAGGCCGCGTCGCGGCCCGCGACGGCCTTCGCGGAGAGGCCCATGGCCGCGCGGCGAGGGCCGTCGCCAAGGAGGCCGAGAGCTTCCTCGGCGAGCCGGTCGGCCGTGGCATCGCTCCCGACGAGGCTCAGGGCCGCGCCCGCCCGCTCGAAGAAATCGGCGTTGTCGACCTGATCGCCTCTCGTCCCCGAGCCGCAGAGCGGCACGAGGAGCATCGCCTTCCCGAGGGCCGCGCATTCCCAAAGCGTGCCTGCGCCCGCGCGGCCGACGACGAGGTCGGCCGCCGCGAGCAGGTCCGGCATTTCCTCGCGTATGAAGGCTAAGCCTTTATAGCGGGGGCCATCGGGAGGGAATGCGTCGATGCCCTCGGCGAGCGCGGACTCGCCCCTTTGATGGACGACGAATGCAGCCTCGGCGAGCCGCGGCAGAGCGGCGACGGCGAGGCGGTTGATCTGCAGGGCGCCTTGGCTTCCGCCGAGGAAGAATATCACCGGCACCGCATCCTGTACCCCAAGCAGGGCCCGTCCGCGCGCAGCCGAGCCTCGGCGGATGGCAGCGCGGACGGGGTTGCCGGCGACGACTGTCTTGCCTCGCGCAGCGGACGGAAGTCGCGCGCGCGTCGCTTCGTAGCTTATCACGACCATGTCGGCACGCCGGGAGTTGATACGGGTGGCGAGTCCGGGACTTAGGTCGGACTCGTGGGTGATATAGGGAATTCCGAGGGAGGCCGCGGCCCAGCAGGGCGGGACGCTGACGTAGCCGCCCTTGGAGAAGAGGAGGGCGGGACTCAGCTCCTTGAGGAGGCGGCGCGCGCTCGAATAGCCCGCGAGGACGCGGAAGGCGTCGGCGGCATTCTCGAGCGAGGGCTGGCGCCGCAGCTTGCCCGAAGGTATCGCGAAGAACTCGAGGCCCGCGGCTTCGACCGCTTTCCTGTCC
Organism: uncultured Spirochaetota bacterium; assembly: GCA_963778775.1. Taxonomy (GTDB): domain Bacteria; phylum Spirochaetota; class Spirochaetia; order Treponematales; family Rectinemataceae; genus UBA1306. The sequence continues at coordinate 3,592 of CAVZVX010000194.1, forward strand.
GAGTCCTTCTTCGAGCCGATCCACGCGAGGCGGCCGGCGAAGCCGCGGTCGCGGAGGGCCTCGGCCACGGCCAGGCCCGGGAATACGTGCCCGCCGGTACCGCCCCCGGTGAAGGCTATGGTCGCCCGATCCACTGCCTTCGGCCTAATCCGACGTCGCCAGGCCGAACATCCTCGCGTAGGCCGCCAGGGTCGGGTCGCCTTGCGATCCGGCAAGGACCTGCTTCGCGAGGAGCTTCCCGAGCTGGACGCCCTCCTGGTCGAAGGAATTCACGTTCCAGGCGAAGCCTTGGAACATCACCTTGTTCTCGTAATGGGCGAGCAGGGCGCCTAGGGCGCGCGGATCCAGGCGCTGTCCGCGTATCAGGGTGCTCGGCCTGCCTCCGGGGAATTCCTTGTTCCTATCGGCGTCTTCCTTGCCGCGGGCAAAGGCCACTATCTGAGCGGCCAGGTTGGCGTTGAGCTTCTGGCGGCTCGTGGAGCCATCGACCTCGATATCGCCTCCAGTCTGGCCCTCGAGGAAGCCGATGAACTGGAGGGGTACCGGATCGCTGCCTTGATGGAGGAGCTGATAGAAGGAATGCTGCCCGTTGGTGCCGGGCTCGCCGAAGACCACGGGCCCGGTCGAGTAGGAGAGCGGCTTACTTGACCTGTCGACGCGCTTGCCGTTGGATTCCATGTCGAGCTGCTGAAGGTGGGCGGGAAAGCGGGAAAGGGCTTCGGAGTAGGGGAGGATAGCCGTCTCTCCCATGCCGAGGACGTTCCTCTCGTAGACTCCGATCATCGCGTCGAGCAGGGCCGCGTTACGCGAAATGTCCTTTTCCTGGGCGAGCTTGTCGGCCTCGTGAGCGCCCGAGAGGAATTCGGCGAAGGTCTCGGGACCGAAGGCGAGGGAAAGGATCACCCCGCCGACCGCGCTCGAGGACGAATACCGCCCTCCTATGAAGTCGTCGATATAGAAGGAGTCGATGTAGCCGGGATTGCCCGCGAGGGGGCTCGTCTCGCTCGTCACCGCGACCATGTGCTTGGCCGGGTCCAGGCCCGCCGCCTCGAGGCGATCGCGGACGAGGCATTCGTTCGCCAGGGTCTCCTGGGTGACGCCGCTCTTGGACACGAGGACGAAGAGGCTCGTCGACAGGTCGAGACCGGAGAGCAGGTCGTCGCCGTCGTCGGGATCCACGTTGGAGATGAAGCAGGCGCCCATCATGGCCCTGCCTTCGGCGAGGGCCCAACGCTCGAGAGCGAGGTAGAGAGCGCGCGGCCCGAGGTCCGAGCCGCCGATGCCGATCTGGACGACGGTCGTAAAGGGGTCGCCCGTCGAGCCCACTATCTTGCCCGAATGCACCGCGCGCGCGAACTCGGCGGCTTTCTCACGCTCGCCTTCGTAGAAGGCGCGCAGGTCCCGATCCTCGCGGAGCACGGCTTTGCCCAGCCGGCCGCGAGCCAGGTGGTGCAGGACCATCCGCCCCTCGCCGGTGTTCATCACCTCGCCCTCCGCGAGGAGATTGTACTTCTCGACGAGGCCTTGCTCCTCGGCGAGCTCGCCGAGCGAGGCGAGGACGGAGTCGTCGACGGGCGATGCCGCCCAGTTATAGGTGAGTCCGCCGCCGAGGGGAATGTCGCAAGCGGCTATGCGCCCCGCGGTGAGAAGAGAGTCGATGCGCGGGATCGGCAGCGCGGCGAGCTTGGGGAATGCCTTCGTCTCGTCGAGCCTCTTATATTCGATCATCTGCGGCTCCTTTCAGTCTTTACATGATATCCGCGGTCCCGCCATTCATCAAGGCATGCCTTTATACGCGAAGGGTACTATAATGGATTCTTGGGAGCATGACGATGGACTTGAACGGAATCCTCAGACTCTCCATCAAAGTACTCGCCGATTGGCGGGTGCTCTTCATCGCCGCGGCCTTCATCCTGCTTTGGGTCTCGCTGCGCTATGTCGGCTCCACCTATCGGACTCGTTCCTCGATTCGGAGGCCTCCGACCACGGGAGGGGGCTCCAACGGCGTCGCGATCCGACCCGGCAAAGGCCGGGCGGCTCCACGTTCCGGGTCCGGGAGAGGGACCGGCGATGGCATGGTAGGATGAGATATCGCTTCAAGTGCCTGCCGGAATCGCAGGGCGAAGGCAGGCGCGGGCCTTAGGCCGGGAGCGATCCGGTCCTTCCACGGCCATCGCTTCAGTCTCCGGATCATCCCCGCGCGTATGGCCGCTTCCATGGCCCGGGCCGCGTCTTTCGCATCCCACCCGCCCATGGCTCCCCAGAGCGCGCAGCGCGGTGGTTCCCTCAGGCGCGAGCCTTCGCCCCTGAGCAGCTCGAGGGCCTCCTCGCCCGTAAAGCGTCTGGCATTTATCGCGGCGAAATCCCGCAACTCGGCCTCTCCCTCGCGAGGGCCCAGACCTCCGCCCTCGCATCGATCGCAGCCCGAACAGGGAGCGCGGCCTTCGCGGGACGATCCGAGGAGGTCGAGGAGGCCATCCCGCCTGCAGCCTTCCGTCGAGGACGCATAGGCGAGCAGGGAACGGAAGCGCGAACGGCGAAGCTCGTTCTTCTCCCGTTTCGCCCTGTCTCCGTCGTCCAGTCCCGATAAAAGGACGGCGCGGGAGGATAAGCCGTCGCGGCCTGCGCGACCCGCCTCCTGCAAGTAGGCCTCGACCGAGCTCGGCGCCTCGTAATGGATGACGCTACGGATGTTCTTCTTGTCGACGCCCATGCCGTAGGCGCAAGTCGAGCACAGGATGCCCTGCTCGGAGGCAAGGAACCATTCCTCGACCGCCTTCTTCTCCCCCCTTTCCAATCCCGCGTGGTAGAACCGAATTTCGCCTTCGCCGAGCCGATCGGAGAGAAGGCGCGCGAGCATCTGGGCGCCCTCGCGGGAAGAGCAGAATACGAGGAGGGGCCGCGGCATCTCCCTCGCGAGCCTCAGGAGGCTGTGCTCCCGGCTCAAGGTTCGCACGACGGCATAGCGGATATTGGGCCTGTCGGGGTCGCCCTCGACTATTCGGTACGGCGAGGTTCCGAAAAGGATCCGCGCTACGGCTTCGAAGACGATAGGGCTCGCGGTGGCGGTGAAGGCGCTGAGGGCCGGGGGATCGAGTATTTCTACTATCCTTCCCAGCTCGAGGTACGAGGGGCGGAAGGTCTCGCCCCATTCGGATACGCAATGCGCCTCGTCTATCGCGATATGGCTGGGGCGGATCTCCTTTAGGAAGGAGGACAAGCGGGGACGTACGAGGCATTCCGGATTCGTGATCACTATCTTCGCCTCGCCTTTCTCGACGGCCGATTCGGCCTTCGCCCGCTCTTGCGGACTCTGACCTCCGCGGAATAGCGCGCAACCCAGCCCGGAAGACTCGAGTCGGCGTCGCTGATCCTCCATCAGGGCGAGGAGGGGATAAACGACTATGGTGGGGCGGGGAAGGAAGAGGGCGGGCAGCTGGAAACAAAGCGACTTGCCGAAGCCGGTGGGAAGGAGGACTATCTGGCGAAGGGGTTCCGCCTCGGCCGCGGCGGAATCGATGACATTGGCCGCGACCAGGCGCTGGTAGGGGTAGAGGTAGTCCAGGCCGAAGCTATTCTTGAGGGCGTGCGGAGAGGGCGTCGTCCGGAGGTTCCATACCCTTGCTACGCGCGGCCGGCTCGAGGCCGAATGAGGCCCCGCGTTCCGCCGAGTCAGAAACCCTTGACTTTCTTCCCGCAGAGCATGTTCTGGTAGCAACGAACGCAGCCGGGGAAGACGCCATCGGGGCTTTTCTTCAAGGCTGCGCGAAAGCGCCGCGCTCTCTTGCCGTTATAGATATCGAAGAAGCTCTCTTCTTTAATGTTGCCGAGCTTGTAGTCGGGATAGGCGCAAAAATGGACGCCGCCGTCGTAATCGATGTTGGCCTGGCTCCACGGTACCGAGCATCGCGTGCGCACCGGCATCGCGAGGTCGCCATAATAGGTATAGCAATATACCAGAGCTGAACGAGTAGACGCCAGCGGGTACTGCTTTACCAGCCTTTTAGCGAAAGCGGCAATTAACTCCAGCGGCCCCTCATCGATATCCATCAGGCTGATGGTGGCATCCTGCAATTCGGGATAAGACACCACATCCGTAATCAGGTTCCGGGAAAAGGTATGACTGCCGGCGCCAATAATGACAATCTTCGCCATAAAAACACCATCCTCAATCGGTCACTGCTGATATTGCAAAGTTAACGGGGAATCAATTACAACGTTTTGAGCAGACTGGCGATGCCCCCGTTAGCCTGCTGCCTGCACCATTCACCGATAGTTCCCAAATCTGTTCCGATACAGAAATGGCGCACGCCCATTTCGACGAATTTCCTGGCTTC
>CAVZVX010000195.1:0-14099 GCA_963778775.1 uncultured Spirochaetota bacterium
TCCGAGGCCGCATGGTCCCAGGAAAAGCGGCGCTCCATCGCCCTGACGCGCATGGCCTCTATGTGCTTGCGCCTGTTGTACCATGCCCAGACCGCCCAGCCTACGGTGTCGTAGACCGCCCTCGGCGTGAGATTGTCGAACATGAACCCGGTGCCCGCGCCCGTCTCCTGGTTGTAGTTCTCGACGGTGTCGGAGAGGCCTCCCGTGCGATGGACTATGGGGAGGGTCCCGTAGCGAAGGCTGTACATCTGGTTGAGGCCGCAGGGCTCGTAGCGGCTCGGCATCAGGAAGAAATCCGAGCCCGCCTCGACGAGGTGGGCCAGCCTCTCGTCGAAGCCGATCTTGGCCCTGAAATTGGGCAGGCGGCCCGAGAGGGACCTGAGCTCGTCCTCGCACCATTTCTCGCCCGAGCCGACGACGGCGAATTGAAGGTCGATGTCGGAGCAGATCCGAAAGGCGCTTCCGTACAGGGGACCGAAGAGCTCGCCGACACCCTTCATGTCCGCCAGGCGCGTCACCATGCCGACGAGGGGCTTGTCGGCCGAGACGGCGAGGCCGAACTCCTTCTGGAGGGCGGCCTTGCACTTGTCCTTCCCCGCCATCTTGGCCGAGGAGTAGCGCGCCGGGATGCGGAGGTCGGTCTCGGGATCCCACTCGTCGAGATCCACCCCGTTGAGGATGCCGACGAGGTCCGAGGAGCGGAAGCGCAGGAGGCCGTCGAGCCCGAAGCCGTAATCGGGGGTCTGGATCTCCCGCGCGTAGGTCGGCGACACGGTGGTGAGGCAATCGGCCGAGCGGATGCCCGCCTTGAGGAGGTTCACCTTGTCGTAGAACTCGAATCCCGCGTCATGGAAGAGGTCCCAGGGCAGGCCGAACGAGAGGAAGGACTCCTTGGGGTAGACGCCCTGGTAGCCCAGATTGTGGATGGTGAGGGCCGAGGCGGTCTTGGCGAACTCGCCGAGCCGCTCGGCGTTGCCGAGGAGGACGGGGACGAGGGAGGTCGGCCAATCGTGGGCGTGCATGATGTCGGGGAACCATTCGAGCCTGCGGCAGAGCTGGAAGGCCGCGCGGGAGAGGAAGGCGAAGCGCTCCGGGATTGTCCGCGAAATCCGGCTCGGACTTGGAGCCGTAGATCCCGTCTCGGCCGAAATAGGCCTCGTGATCGAGGAAGTAGACCTCGACGACGGAACCGGGCAGGTAGGACTTGTAGAGGCCCGCCCATTCCTCGCCGGATCCGGTCGGGACCCCGAGGGGCCCTCGGACCGCCTCGAGCTTCGCCGCGATCGATGGAGTAGTAGCGGGGAAGGAGGACTCGAACGTCGTGGCCGGCCCTGGACAGAGCCCTGGCCAGGGCCGAGACCGCGTCGCCCAAGCCCCCCGCCTTCGCGAAGGGAGCGGCCTCGCTCGAGACCATGAGGATCTTCATAGGATTTCTTCCTCCTCGTAGGAAAGGCCGGAAAGGCCCATCGGTAACAGTATAGCCAAGCCGGGGCCCTAAATGAAGGCCATCAGTTGCGTACTACGAGGACTTTCCGTATCTCGTCGACGCCGGACGCTACGATCCGCACGAAATAGAGGCCGCGCGCCACCGCGTTGCCGGCCAGGTTGCGGCCGTTCCAGTCCACCGAGTAGTCTCCCGCGGATTGCCGGCCGTTGACCAGCCTGGCGACGACGTCTCCGTCGAGGGTGAAGACCGTCACCGTCACCGAGCCATCGCTCGGCAGCTGGTACGAGAGTCGCGCCGTCTGGCCCTTGGTCGGGTCGATGACGTTGTTCAGGATGGTCGCCCCGCCCTTCTGGAGGTTCACGTTATGGAAGAAGAACGAGAAGGGCTTTATGTGGAGATACCAGTCTGAGGGGATGGATACGCCGCTCGCGATATCCAGGCGCGCGACATTGAGGTCGCTGGGGGCTCCCGAGAGGGTCAGGAAGAAGTCGAAGATCGATCCGTTCGCGACGCCGTTTATCTTCCCATCAGTATTGGGCACCGACAGATTCCATAGGCCGGTGGCCTCGGAGACCGCGCCGCTCTTCGAGGCGGCCAGAGTGTCGGGATAGGCGTCGAGACCCGAGAAGGCCGTCTGCGAATGGGTCGGAAGCCAAAGTCCGTTCGCGCCCTTGTAGGTCGAGGCCACGTTGGTATCGTAGGCGATCGAAGGCTGCGCGGAGCCGAGGCTTGCGCTCACGCGGGACTGCACCGTGACGGTCTGGGGCCTGAGCCACTGCGACCCGTCGAAGGCCCTGATGAGCCCTATCCCCTCCGCCGCCGACTGGGCCGCCGTGAGATTCGCTATCTGCGCGTCGGAAAGCGTGAGCGTGAGCGCGTCCTTCGCGTAGATCGGCCAGGCAAAGTAGGTCGCGGGATCGTAGCTGCCGGACAGGGGCGGCGGCAGGTCGATCATGAGGTCCGAGACGCGGTGGGTAAGGGAGGCGACTGGCGTCGGCCAGCTCGTTGGGAACGAGGGGTTGCCGATATTGTAGGGCGCGGGCGGCAGGCCGCCGAAGAGGGAGATGAAATAGGAGGACCAGGTCGGGTCGGTGGCGTAGTTCTTCACGGCCTGAGGCGCGTCGTATACCGCGGAGGCCAGCGGATAGGCCGTGGACGCGGCGGCGATGGACGCGGCCGTTATCGCGGAAGGATAGGTGACGAGGGTCTCGGAGGTCCCGTTCCCGCTCGTCGTGACGCGCGAGATCGACGATGCTCCCGCGAAGGCGGCGGCCGTGATCGTGTCTCCCGTCGTATCGGCGAAGACCGGCTCGCTGAAATGGAAGAACACCTGAGCCTGCCCCGGCAGGGCCAGGGTGTAGGCTACGCGGGGCGCGGCGTCGTCGATCGGGATCTCGGGCTCATTCGGGACGCCGTTGTCGAAGGTGATGAGCTTGAGCTTGTCGGTCGAGAGGTCCTTGAGGGTCGTATTGCTCAGGATGGACCAGGCCGGCGTCGCTCCGGTATCGTCGTAGGGCTTCTCGACGAGGTAGATGAAGAATTCATAGCCCGGTCCGCCGTAGCCCGTCGGCAGCGTTTGGCTCGAGGGGACCATCGCGTAGCCCCCGCTCCCCTTGGAGGTATCGATCGTATAGCCGCTCACCGAGGTGGTGAAGCCCGAGAAGTCGCCGTTGAGGGTGATCGGCGAGATCACCCGTATCCGGTCGATCTTCCCGTCGTTGTCCGAGTCTTCGGTATAGCTGTAGACCGCGAGGACCCCGCTGATCCACTGATAGTCGGTGAGGTAGGTATAACCTGCCGGCGGCGTGGCGGCGCTCCAGTAGAACAGGGTGACGGTATCGGGCACGGCGACCGGGTGGGCCCGCGCGTCGGAATACTTGACCAGCACGTTGGCCATGTCGAGCGTCGCCCCCGCGTTGAGATCCAGTTGCCACATCTTGGTCGCGTCGGGCGCTGAAGCGATCTGCCAACCCAGGTCGGCATCGGGGGACTGCCGCGAGATGGTGATGGCGGTGCCGGTGCTCCTGATCCTGAAGACCCCCGGGGACTTGATCGACTGCGTGTGCGCTTCCTGGAAGAAGATGGATACGCCCGGCGCCTCGCAATCGAAGACGTACCAGGTCGTGCTGCCGTTCACGTAGATGACGCCCGAGGCCTTCGTGAACTTGACGGTGCCCGCCTCGGGCGTGAAGGTCCCGGTATTCGTCCAATTGCCGGCGACGCTGATCTGGTAATCGCCGACGGACGAGACGTCGAGGGTGCCCGAGATGCTCATGTTCCCCGCCATAGAGAGGGCGGCGCCGAGGGTCGTCGTTCCCGAGATCGTGAGGTTGCCTATCTGAGGCGTAGCGGTCAGGGTCGCCGCGCTTCCCGTCATCACGAAGGTCGAGTTGACCGAGGCGGCCGGCGTGAAGCCGCCGCCTATGCTCACGTTGCCCGATGCCGTCACGGTATTGGCGCCCGCGTTGCTTATCGCGAATCCGCTCGCGGTGGTCAGCGATACGCAGAGCAGCTGGGTCCCGGCGTCGAGGGTCAGGCCGCCGGCGATGCCGTGGAAGAGGCCCGCCGTCGCCGCCGTGCCCGCTGCGCTGTCCGCCACCCAACCCAGGGTCGCGCCATTAGTGGCGACGTCGAGTATGCCGGATTGGATCGTCGTCGTATACGAGCCGCCCGTCTGGTGCAGGCTATGCCCTGCGAGAACGACGTCGGTTCCGGCAATGAGAATATTTCCTATTATCTGGTCGTTCGAGTCGAACTGCTGGGCGACCGTCCCCTTGAACTCGAACAGGTCGCCGTCGTGGGTGAAGTTCGCCAATGTCGCGTTGGCGTCGAACTCGATGCCCGGGGCCGCGGGGCTTCCCGCGAGCGCGGCCGTTCCCGACGCCGCGTAATTCGCCTCGAAGCGTATGCCGCCGGGCCCGTCCTGCACGGTCCCGCTCGCGTGCGCCACGACGGCGCCGAAGAGCAGGAGGCCCGAGCTCGAGCTCGCGTTGATCACCGACGACGACGCGCCGGCCACAGTCGTCAGCCCCAGATAGGACTGATTGCCCGTGGTCAGTACGCTCGAGCTCAGCGTGATCGCGTTGGCGGTCGCGTTCGCGCTCGTCACGCTCAGGGCCGCCAGGGCCGCGATGGTTCCGACGGGACCCGTGAAGGTTGCGCTTCCCGTGCCGACCGTTATCGTCAGGCCTTGGGCGCCGGCAGCCAGGGCGTCGACTGTCGTGGCCGCCGTGCCGAAGCTGAGGTTGCCGTTACCGGCCGACGTGTCCATCGTCAGCGTAGCCTGCAGCTGCAGCGGACCCACAAAGCTCATCGAGTTAGCCGTCATGTTCGCATAGGGCTTGATGTAGGCCGTCGTGCCCGTCCCCCCCGTCACCGACAGGGCTCCCAGGCGCGCGGCGCCGCCCACGACCCCGACGAAGCTCACGTTCCCCGTGCCCGCCGTTATCGTCAGGCCCTGGGCGCCGGCGGCCAGGGCGTCCAGCGTCGTGCTCGTCGTGCTGAAACTCACGTTCCCGTTGTCGGCCGACGTGTCCATCGCCAGCGTCGCCTGCAGCTGGACAGGCCCCGCGAAGCTCATCGAGTTCGCCTTCATGTTCGCGCCCGGCTTGATGTAGGCCGTCGTGCCCGTCCCTCCCGCAACAGACAGCGCAGCCAAGCGCGCGACGCCGCCCACTACTCCGACGAAGCTCACATTCCCCGTGCCGGCCGTTATCGTCAAGCCTTGGACACCGGCGGCCAGGGCGTCGACCGTCGTCGCCGCCGTGGCGAAGCCGACGTTCCCGTTGTTCGCCGACGTGTCCATCGTCAGCGTAGCCTGCAACTGGACCGGCCCCGTGAAGCTCATCGAGCTCGCGGTCATGTTAGCGTAGGGTTTTATGTACGCGCTCGTGCCTGTCCCGCCCGTCACCGACAAGACTCCCAGGCGCGCGGCGCCGCCCACGACCCCGACGAAGCTCACGTTCCCCGTGCCGGCCGTTATCGTCAGGCCCTGGGCAGCGGCTGCCAGCGCGTCCAGGGTCGTGCCGAAGGACAGGTTTCCGTTCGCTACCGATGTGTCCATCGTCAGGCTAGCCTGCAGCTGGACAGGCCCCGTGAAACTCATCGAGTTAGCCGTCATGTTGGCGCCAGGCTTTATATAAGCCGTCGTGCCCGTCCCCCCCGTCACCGACAAGGCTCCCAGTCGCGCGACGCCGCCCACGACGCCGACGAAGCTCACGTTCCCCGTGCCGGCCATTATCGTCAGGGCCTGGGCGCCGGCGGCCAGGGCGTCCAAGGTTCCGCCGAAGCCGACGTTCCCGTTGGCCGCCGACGTGTCCATCGTCAACGTAGTCTGCAACTGTACGGGTCCCGTGAAGCTCATCGAGCTCGCCGTCATGTTCGCGTAGGGTTTTATGAACGCGCTCGTGCCTGTCCCGCCTGTCACCAACAAAGCACTCAGACGGGCGATGCCGCCCACCGGACCGACGAAGTTCACGTTCCCCGTGCCGGCGTTGATCGTGAGGCCCTGGGCTCCCGCGGCCTGAGCGTCCAGAGTCGAGCCGAAGTCCGTATCCGCGTTCGCCGTCGCGAGGGTAGCCGTAGCCCCGAGCGTCACCGGCCCGTTGTAGATCTGGACACCCGTCGTCGTCACGGCGCTCGCGTCGATCGCCGCGGTTCCGCCTGAGTTCGTGGTCAGGCTCGAGAGCGGAGCCCCGCCGCCGCCCACTACCCCGCCGAAGCTTACCGTTCCCGTTCCCTTGTTCACCGTCAGGGCATAAGACGTCCCCGGCGAGCCGAGCGTGCTCGCGAAGCTCACGTTGCTGTTGGTCGTCGCCAGCGTGGCGCTCGCCCCCAAGGTCACGGGGCCGCCGTAGCTCTGGGCGCCCGTCGTCGTCACCGCGCTCGCGTCGATCGCCGCGATTCCGGCGGAGTCCGTGGTCAGGCTCAGGAGCGCCCCGCCGCCACCCACTACTCCGCCGAAGCTTACCGTACCCGTCCCCTTGTCCACCGTCAGGGCATAGGCCGCCCCCGGCGAGCCAAGCGTGCTCGCGAAGCTTACATTGCTGTTTGTCGTCGTCAGCGTCGTGGCCGCGTTCAGGCTCACGGCATCGTCCCAGGTCTGGGACGCGATCGTCGTCAGCGGCCCGCCTACCGTCGTCGTGCCGCCGCCATTGTTCGTAAAATGACCGACTCCCGTAATATTCCCCAGGGCGAGCGTGATCGCTCCCGTATTCGTGATCGTCAGGTCGAATCCGCCGGCGCTCACCGTGCTTCCGAAAACGACGAAGGACATGCTCAGTGTCGTGCTCGCGCCGAGCGTCACCGGGCCGTTGTAGGTCTGCGCTCCGGAAGTCGTCACGCCCGTCGCGTCGATCACCACCGTGCCGGTCGCATCGGTCGTAATGCTCGACAGAACCGAGGCCGCTCCCACGATCCCGCCGAAGCTGAGCGTGCCGCTTCCCTTGTTCACCGTCAGCGAATAGGCCGTCCCAGCCGAGTTCAGCGTGCTTCCGAAGGCGACGTTGGAATTCGTCGTGTCGAGCGTCGTATTCGCGCTCAGCGTCACCGGCCCGTTGTAGACTTGAACCCCGCTCGTCGTCACCGCCCCGCCGTTGATGTCCACGGTGCCCGTCGCATCGGTCGTGACGCTCGCGAGGAAGTTGTTGGCTCCGACTCCTACCGTTCCCGAGAAGGTCAGGGTCCCCGTCCCCTTGTTCACCGTCAGGGCGTAGGCCGTCGTCGGCGATGCCAAAGTGCCGGAGAAGCTTACGTTCGAGTTCGCCGTCGTCGCCGTCACCGCGCCCAGCATCGTCACCGGCCCGGTAAAGCCGATAGTCCCCGAGGCAGTCGACTGATACGTCCCGTTCAGGCTGATCCCGGCTCCGGTAATCGCCTGTGCCCCCGCGGTAAACACGCTCTTCAGGCTCACCGCGGTCCCGCCCGCCACCGTGAAAGCCGAGAGACGGCTGTTCTGCCCTATCGCCAGGCCGAAGGTCTTGGTGCCGGTACCTCCGTCGGTGACGAAGGAGAAGGGGCTGCCAGTACCGGTACCGCTGTCGATGGTCGCACCGTTCTGGTAGACCTGATTCCCGGCGCCGGAATACACGCCGGCGTTCCCTGTCAAGGTGATCGGGGCGTTGAAGGTCACCGCGGACCCGTTTGTGCCGGTATTGAGGGTCCCCTGGAGAGCGACGCTTCCGCCCGTATGAGTGCCCACGGTGTTCAATTCGATGAAGGATCCGGCCAAGAGCCAGGTAGGGTTGGCGGTCCCGAAGCTCAGGATCCCCGAGTGGTCTATCCGGACCGCGCCCGTCATCGAGCCGAGCTTGGCGGTACTGACGTTGGCCCCGAACGTGACGGCGCCGGAGGTCTGGATGTTCAGTCCTCCGATCGGCTTGGCGGCGGGCAAGACCGCGTTGCCGATGGCGCCGGTGAAGGTCACCCCGCCGCCGCCGGTATTGATGGTCAGGGCGTTCGTCCCGGCCGACTGGGCATCGTCGTCGTCGAAGGTCTTCATGAAGGCAACCGACCCGCCCCCGGTGGCGATCGTGATGCCGTTCCCCGGACCCGCCGAGGGCCTGAGCCGCACCGGCTGGGCGAAATCTATGGACTGGCCGCCCGTATTGATGTTTTCCGTCAGGTAGATGATGCCGTTGCCATTATAGATGTCGAGGGTCAGGGTTCCGGCTATGGCAATGGTTCCCGTATCCACCGAGGCCCCGTTGCCCATCAGCCAGACTCCGGACGAGTTCTTGCCCGATGCGTTCACCATCGTTTCCCCGGCCTTGATCACGATCGGGTAGTACGTACCCAGAGTATAGGGGAAGGAAAGCACGGGACCCTGGCCGATGCGGAGCCCGTTCGAGGCGTTGGTGTTCAGATTGACGATGCCAGTGGTGACGACGTCGCTATAGGTCGCGGGGGAAGCGGTGGGTGTCGTGTTGGGGACCTGGGCAGCCGAGATGGCAGCGTAGGCATTGACCGTCAGAGTCTTGGTACCGAGATTCAGGGCGTCGAGCGCGTTGGCGTTGGTGCTGAAGTTCACAGACCCGCCCGACGCGTCGCTGTCTATATCGACGGCCACGCCGGCTCCTCCGTTCGTCGCGGAGAGGTTCACGGTCTGGATGGCGATGGCCCCGGTCTGGACGCCCGACTGGCCGAAGACGATCTTTGATGCCAAAAAACCGCCTGAGTCGAGGGAGCCCAGCTCGCTCTGGTCGAGGTTCCAGTCAGCCGCGGATCCGGAATCGAAGCCCGCGTTCATTTTCGTCGCAGGATTGAAGGTATAGAATGAAAGTACGTTGCTCCCCAGGTTCCAGGTGCCGAAGGTAGTCCCCGCCGGGTTGAGCGCCATATCATTGGAATAGAAGGTGGCATTGCCGGCCGTCGAGCTGAAGTTGCCATACACGCTTATCTTAGATTGGCCGGCCGTCGTCGAGGTCGAGATCCAGGTCGTTCCGGCCGAGGCCTGGGTGGTGAGGGCCTGGGGCGCCGAGACGATCCCCGACTGCCACAGCTGGGGGCCCGTCGTCCGGTAGTAGGAACCGCTGAACGCGATCGAGGTTCCGGCGGTCACGGAAAGCGCACCCGTCATCCCGTCGATGGGTCCCGTGGCGTTGCCTACGTTGGCCATCGATATGGCCGCGCCGCTCGTCACCGTCAGGGCCGAAAGCGCGTTGGCTGAGCCGATGGCCCCCGCGAAGGTCACGTTGTCGCCGGCGCCGGTCACGGTCAAGGCGTATGGCGTCCCGGGACTGTCGATCGTACTTTGGAAAGCGATGGTATCCGTGGAGGCTCCCGTCGTCTGGCTGATCGTCGCGGACAACTGGAGCGACACCGGCCGGGTAATCGTCAGATTCCCCGCGGTCTGCGCTATGACGGACGTCGGCGAGGGATAGTCCAGGTCCACGTTGCCCGCGGGCGACAGGGTTATATCGCCTGAGCCGGTCGAGACTTGATTCGTAAGGGTTAGATCCCCGGCTGAGGTCGTCGCGTTCAAGACTCGATTGCCAGTAACTAAGCTGCCGAGGCTTATCGCACTCAGCCCCTTGAGATATACCGCGCCCTGAGTCCCCGAGGCCTGAGCCGAATTCGCTATCGCCACGGTACCGATTCCCGATGCGAATACGACCGGATTCACGGATGTTCCCAGGCTCGTGGCCGACGTCGAGTTCGTGGCAAGGGTGATCAGCCCGGTAGTTCCCGCCAAGGAGGCGTTCACCGCTCCATTCGACCCGATACCGCCCGTCCCGACGTTCAGGCTCACTGGGACGTTGTTCCCATTGAGGTTCAAGGCCGTTCCAGCGACGGAATTGTCGAGGACGATAGTCCCGGCTCCCGAATTGGAGTTCAGAGTGACCGAGGTCAAAGTGCCGACTGTGGAGTAGAAGAGGGCACCTTGGGACGTGATGGACCCGAATTGAGCTCCGGACTTGCCGATGGTGATCGTCGCGGCCTTCCTGATGTTCCCCAGATCGGTATTGTCGATGACCATGGACGCGCCCGTGGCCGTTCCCAGGTCAATCGTCTCCCCTCCAGTTCGAGTATAGATGTAGAGGTTCCCCCCGACGTTCAGGGCGCCGAGGATGTCCAGGTCCGTGGAGTAAAGCGTGAAATCGCCTGCTATAGTAGCTGCCGTATTCAAGGTGAGCTTTCCGGAACTAGAAACCATAAAGGTCGCCAGGGGATTCGAGCCGCCTATTATGCCGGAGAAGGTCGCCGCGCCGTTCGGCGAGGTGACTCCCGTCGCATCGAGCGTCAGGCCATAGGCACCATCCACCGTCGAGGAGAAACCGATCGCCGAGTCCGCAGTCGTCACCCCTGTCGTACCCATGAGCGTCACGGGCCCCACGAACTCGACGTTCCCAGCGTTGCCGCTCCAGGCCGTCGACTGGTAGCTCCCGTTCAAGTCGATCGCGGCGCCCGTCACCGACTGCGCCCCCGTCGTCGCCACCGAAAGCAGGCTTACCGTATTGCCGTTCGTCACCGTAAAGCTCGTGAGCGGCGTCGCTCCCACCGCCCCTGATATAGTCACGTTCCCGTTCGTCGCGGTCAACCCCCGCCGCGTTCAACGTCAGCCCAAAGGCTCCGCTCACCGTACTCGAGAAGCTGATCGCCGAGTTCGCCGTCGTCACTCCCGTCGTCCCCAAGAGCGTAACCGGCCCCGTGAAGCCGATATTCCCCGCGTTCAACGCGTTCGTCGACTGATAAGTCCCATTCAAATCGATCAGCACCCCGGTCACAGACTGCGGACCCGTCGTCGCCACTGAGAGAAGGCTCACCGTGTTCCCGTTGGTCACCACGAAACTCGAAAGCGGCGTGCTTCCCACCGCCCCCGATAGAGTCACATTCCCGTTCGTCGCGGCAACCCCCGCCGCGTTCAACGTCAGCCCAAAGGCTCCGCTCACCGTACTCGAGAAGCTGATCGCCGAGTTCGCCGTCGTCACTCCCGTCGTCCCCAGCAGCGTAACCGGCCCCGTGAACCCGATGTTCCCCGCATTGCCGCCCGAGGCCGTCGACGTATAGTTTCCGTTCAAGTCGATCACGGTGCCCGTCACCGACTGCGAGCCAGTCGTCGCCATCGAAAGAAGGCTTACCGTGCTGCCGCCCGCCACCGTGAAGCTCGACAGCGGCGCAGTCTGGCCAATCGCCAGGCCGAAAGTTTTGGTGCCGGTGCCTCCGTCGGTAGCGAAGGAGAAAGGGCTCCCCCCGCTGTCGATGGTGGCGCCGTGCTGGTAGACCTGAGTCCCAGTTCCGGAATTCACGGTAGTGTTTCCCGTCAAGGTGATGGGGGCGTTGAAGGTGATGAGCCGTGGCTGCCGTTGGCGCTGGTGTCGAGGGTCCCCTGGAGATGGACAGTTCCTCCCGTATAGGGAGATGTGGAGTTCAGCTCGATGAAGGAACCGGCCAGGTTCCAGGTGGGGCTGCCAGGCCCGAAATCCAGAAGACCTGTGTGGTCGATTCGGATGGCGCCCATCATGGTCCCGACCTTGGCCGTTCTGACATTGGCCCCAAAGGAAACGGCGCCGGCTTTCGATATTGTGAGTCCTCCGATGGGATTGAGGCTGCCAACCGCTCCAGTAAACGTCACGGAACCGGCGGCAGCTCCTGTCCCAGTATTGATTGTTAAAGAGTTAGTACCTGCAGGTTTGAGATCATCGTCATCGAAGGTACTGTCGAAGGTCACATTGCCATAGGGAGCCACTCCGCTAGTACTTGTATCAATGGCAATGGTATTTCCAGAATTCGGCCGCAGGCGGACAGGAGCACCATAGGTTAATTTCCAGCCATTCGTTTTGAAATTCTGAGTCAGATAAATAATACCATTAGTGTAGACATCAGCGAAGAATGTTCCGAGCACATTGACATTCCCAAGGGTTAAACTTCCGCCGATCCCCTCAACCCAGACCCCGCCGGGGGACCCCGCGGGGTTAAGGAAGTTGATGTTCGTTTGAGTATTCATAAGCTGAATCGGCAGCGCCAGAGACCCGATAGTGTTGGTACTGGACAAATTAATGGTTCCGCCACTTTCCGTCTGGAGTTCAGGGAGACCGTTTTTATTCACATTCCCGGCGACCAATCCACCCGTACCGCCCCAAATCGTCAAAGTCCCAGGGCCAGAAAGGGACAGACCTCCGTCGGAGGTCGTTGCGGTGTTGTCATCGAAGGTCACCTGCCCGGCCCCGCTATCACTGGCGATGATGATCAGGGCATCTCCACCGGACAATGCAGTCTTCCCGGTAGAGAATATCGCACGATTAAAGTACAAGGGACCACTCTGTGTGCCTTTTAGCCCTATTTTAACTGTTGCCGCACGCTTGATTAGGGCCAGTTCCGTATTGGTGATGTAGTAGGCATACCCCGGAGTGTCTGCCGCACCGAAAGCCATTCCCGCCGATGGAGAATCTTGATATAGATCAAGTTCGCTTGAGTTGTTGTTCATATCGATAACATCACCGATATTCACATTCCCGGAATAGATCGTCACAGTAAGACTGGAGGAGGCAGACACCGTTGAAACGAACTTCACAGTACCCGTAGAAGTGAAGGTCAAATTACCGGTTGTGAGGGAAACGGGACTATTGAAAGTCATTCCTCCAGCTCCTGACGACAGGTCAACTCCGGCAATTGTAATTCCCCCGCTACCGGTCAGGTTCACCACCCCGCCTCCACTCACCGCCGCATTCACCCCCAAGGCCCCTGAGTTCGCCAACAGGTCTATCTGCCCTCCCGTCGTCGTCAACGGGTTCGTCACCGTCAAGCTCGTCCCGCTCGACAAGTACAACGCCGCCGTCCCCGTGTTGATCGTCGCCCCGGGCAACGTCAACAATCCGCTTGCAACCACATTCAATGGCTGATTCGCCGCCAGATGCAGCGTCCCCAGCGTCAACGCTCCAGTCTGCGATAGATATGCCCCGCTCAACGCCGTCGTTCCGTTCCCTAGATTCGCCGTCGTCGTCCCTGCTCCGATACTCGTCGCTATCGGCGTTACGTTCGTCCCCACCTGTCCCGACCCCGTCACCGTCTGCAGGTTGATCGTCCCTGCGGTCAAGACCCCTCCGCCCGTGATCGTACTCGTGTTCCCCGTATCTAGGCTGATCGTACCCGTGTTCCCCGCGCCGATCGTACCCGTCAATACAATCGCACCGGTATTCGCTATCGTTACCGATCCACCGGAATATTGGCTTATGTTGGCACCGGTAACCGTCAAGGCTCCCGCGTTCGTCAGACTGATAGCCCCGCTCGTCGTATTCGCCGCCGTAAACGAGCTGACCGTGTTCGCCTGCGTCAATGTCGTCCCCGTCGTCGAACTCGTCGTCAACACCGTCCGTATCGCTCCGCTCTGCGTTATGCCCCAGCTGTCGCCGTCAGGCCCACCGTCGAGTCGTCTTTATCCCGTACCGCCACGCTCCCGATCCAATACCTAATCGCTCCAGGCTCATTTATCGCACCTGTAGAATCTAGACTGTACAGCGCTACACTCGTGCTGAATGGTTCGTTCATTCCCAACGTATCGCTGACCTGTTGTTCTTGTTGTCCCGTCAGCACCGCCCGTTATCGCTCCGCTCTGCGTTATTGCCCCCGTCGAGGTCAGGTTCACCACCCCGCCTCCACTCACCGCCGCATTCACCGCCATGGCCCCTGAGTTCGCCAACAGGTCTATCTGCCCACTAGTCGTCGTCAACGGGTTCGTCACCATCAAGCTCGTCCCGCTCGACAAGTACAACGCCGCCGTCCCCGTGTTGATCGACGCCCCGGGCAACGTCAACAATCCGCTCGCAACCACATTCAATGGCTGGTTCGCCGCCAGATGCAGCGTCCCCAGCGTCAACGCTCCCGTCTGCGATAGATATGCTCCGCTCAACGCCGTCGTTCCGTTCCCTAGATTCGCCGTCGTCGTCCCTGCTCCGATACTCGTCGCTATCGGCGTTACGTTCGTCCCCACCTGTCCCGACCCCGTCACCGTCTGCAGGTTGATCGTCCCCGCGGTCAAAACCCCTCCGCCAGTGATCGTACTCGTGTTCCCCGTATCAAGGCTGATCGTCCCCGTGTTCCCCGCGCTGATCGTCCCCGTCAGGACAATCGCACCGGTATTCGTTATCGTCACCGATCCACCGGAATATTGGCTTATGTTGGCTCCGGTAACCGTCAAGGCTCCCGCGTTCGTCAG
>CAVZVX010000196.1:0-29510 GCA_963778775.1 uncultured Spirochaetota bacterium
TCCGGTTGACTCAGGCGATTTTTAGGGTCATTGTAAGGGGCAGAGAGCTGGCATATGCCCCCGATAGAGGATTATCCGAGCGACCTAGTCGATTTTGAGAAGCGTTTCTCAACTGAAAAGGCATGCCACGACTACCTTGTTCGCCTTCGATGGCCCCATGGGTACCGCTGTCCTCGGTGCGATTCGGACAAGTCGTGGCCGACAGGCAGGGATGGCCTTATCGAGTGTGCCAGTTGCCATTACCAAACGACGGTAACCGCAGGGACGATATTTGAAGGAACGCGGAAACCCCTGAGTCTTTGGTTCAGGGCAATGTGGCTCATCACGAGTCAAAAGAATGGGATCAGTGCGCTCGCCCTTCAGCGCCAGCTTGGACTGACTCGGTACGACACGGTCTGGACATGGCTTCACAAGCTCAGAAGGGCGATGGTGCGACCTGGGCGTGAACGCCTCTCCGGAAAGGTCGAAGTGGATGAAGTCTATCTTGGAGGAGACGAGTCTGACGTTCATGGCCGTGAAACGGAATTAAAGGCACTTGTTGTGGTCGCCGCGGAAATTGATGGCAAGAGAACGGGGCGAATACGGCTTCGACACGTTCCGGATGCATCTGCAGAAAGCTTGATCCCCTTTATCGAGGAGACCATTGAACCTGGCTCGGAAATTCGCACTGATGGATGGCCTTCGTACGAAAGCCTGACATCGAAGGGCTACAAGCACAAAGTCACCGTCATGAGCCGATCTTCCAAACAGGCCCACGAAGTCATGCCACGAGTCCATAGCGTGGCCTCGCTTCTCAAGCGATGGTGGCTTGGAACCCACCAAGGATCCATGGGAGCCAAGCATCTAGACTATTACCTCGATGAGTTCACTTTCCGCTTCAACCGAAGGTCCTCTCGCCAGCGAGGGAAGCTGTTCTACCGCCTGGTTCAGCAAGCTCTCGTAGTAGACCCTGTATACTGGGCCGACGTCGCTTCGGGGCTAAAAACCAGCGGCAAAATCGACGGAAAACAACCTGAGTGAACCGTATACCCAGTTTCCGCCAATTCAATCGGGGCGGGATAGTTGCCTGTACTTGAGCGCGACTTCGCAGGCGGATAATTTCGTGTTGTTGCCCACAAGGCTCTTGTCGCCCCCCTCTTTTCGTCATACCCTTAAACCCATGCCCCGCTTCTTCAACACCACCGGGCCCTGCAACCCGGATGATCATTACATCCTCCCCCCCGAAGCCCGCCTGGTGGGCGCCCAGCTCGATCGCTATATCGAATCCAAGCTCTACTGGGTTCTCCACGCCCCCCGGCAGACCGGAAAGACCACCTTCCTCCAATCCTGGATGCGAAAGATCAACGGCTCCGGAGAGGCGGTGGCCTGCTACGTGAGCGTGGAGCGCTGCCAGCAGTTCCCCGAGGCGGCCCAGGCCATGCCTATGATCTGCGAAGCCATCGTAGCCGGCGCTCGAAAGTTTTTGAAATCCGAGATGGTTCCGCGAATCCCCTCGGTCAGCCCCGGAAGCGTGCTCAACCAGTTGCTCCAGGACTGGGCGGTGCTGGTGTCGCCCAAACCCCTGGTGGTGCTCTTCGACGAGGTAGACGTGCTGCAGGACCAGGCCATGGTGAGCTTCCTGCGCCAACTCCGGGACGGGTTTGCCGGACGCGGGGTCGGAAAGTTCCCGGTGAGCGTAGCCCTCGTGGGCATGCGGGACCTTCGAGATTATTTGGTGAAGAGCAAGGATGGCGTGCCCCTCAACCCGGGAAGCCCCTTCAACATCAAGGAAGATTCGGCGAGCCTTTCCAACTTCACCTTTCCCGACGTGGTGGAGCTCATATCTCAGCACCGCGTGGAGACAGGTCAGGCCTTCAATGAAGAGGCGATGGCGAAGGTGTACGACCTGACCCGCGGTCAGCCCTGGCTCGTAAACGCGCTGTGCAAAAAGTGCGTGTGGCAGCTCTGCCCCGACGGCCAGCCGGTGGGAGTGGCTCAGATAGAAGAGGCGAAAGAACTTCTTATCCGGGAGCGGGCGGTGCATCTGGACAGCCTGGCGGAGCGCCTGCGAGACCCTCGGATCAAGCGCATCGTGGAGCTGATTCTCACCGGGGATACGAACCCGGAGCTTCTTCAGGGGGATGATTTCCGCTTGACCCTGGACATGGGGCTGGTGATGGTGAAAGACGGAACCCCCGTCATCGCCAATCCTATCTATCAAGAAATTATCCCACGCATACTGAGCGAACCCTACCAGCTTTCCATTTCCCTACCCGATTTCCGCTGGAAGAAGGAAACCGGGACGCTGGACATGGACGCCCTGCTCAAGGAGTTCCAGAAGTTCTGGCGCCGCAATGGGGAGCTCTGGGAGGCCAAGGCCGACTACACCGAGGCCTTCCCCCACCTCCTCCTCATGGCTTTCCTCCAGCGGGTGGTGAACGGCGGCGGCCGCATAGAGCGCGAGTACGCCGCGGGGCGGGGTCGGGTGGACCTGGCGGTGGAGTACGGAGGCTCATGGTCGATCATCGAAATCAAGTTGGTGCACCCCGCTGACGGCCGGGAGACGACGGTCGCGGAGGGCCTCGAGCAGACGGCCCGGTACCGCGAACGGATAGACCCTGCCTGCCCCGCCTACCTCGTGGTCTTCGACCGCACGCCCTCGGGGCGCCAGAAGAGCTGGGAGGAGCGCCTTAGCTGGGAAGTGCGCGAGACCGCGGGTGGCACGGTGACGCTGGTCGGGGGCTGAAAGCTGCACAAGATCGAGTTCGGCTCCGACCGAAGTCCGAATTTATTGACAAACATACCTATTATTTATCATGATGCTTGATATTATAGGGGTGTGTTTTGTATAGACAAGCGCAGAAGCATCTCGCCTCCTGGCTATCCGCTACGCATCGCAAACCCCTCGTCCTGCGGGGCGCCCGACAGGTGGGCAAGTCTACCCTGGTCAGGCTTTTTGCCCAAGACCAAGGCCTTCGCCTGCATGAAATCAATCTGGAACGGCACCTCGACCTGAATGACGTATTTAAAACCCGCGACATCCCCGTCATCCTGGGAGAAATACAAGGCCTGACGACGGAAATAGCCCAAAAAGAAAAATCCTTGGTATTCCTGGATGAAATTCAGGCCGTTCCCGAAGCCATCCAATGCTTACGTTATTTTTATGAAGACTGTCCCGATCTCCCCGTAATCGCGGCCGGATCATTATTGGATTTCGCCCTGGCGGATCATTCCTTTTCCATGCCGGTGGGCCGAATCACCTACCTGCATATACATCCGCTGTCCCTCGAGGAATATCTACAAGCGCGGGACCCCGATCTCTATCGATTCTATCGCGAATACCTTTGGGGCGCTCCTCTGCCCCAAAGCTATCACCAACGCTTGCTGCGCCGTCAAAGGGAGTACCTGTTCGTCGGGGGAATGCCGGAGGCGGTACAAGTATTCATAGAATCGGAATCTTTTTCATCCGTCCAGGAAGTGCATCGGAGCATTCTGGACACCTATGCCGATGATTTTTCCAAATATGCCCGTCAGGCGGAATTGGCCAGATTGCAAAAGATATTTCGGACCATACCGCTATTGCAGGGCAAAAAGGTGATCTTTGCCAACTTTTCCAGGGATGACCGTTCCGCCGAAGTACGCTCGGCCATCGACCTGTTATGCAAGGCGCGCGTCGGTACCCCCGTGTATAACACCGATTGTGCCGGTCTGCCTCTCGGCGCCGGCAGGGATGATCGTGTTTTCAAGTTGCTTTTCATCGATACGGGACTGATGAATTGCCAGTTGGGCCTCGGTTGGGAAAAGCTGTCGGGAAAGGACGAACAGACGCTGATCAATGAAGGCGCCATGGCGGAACAATTCGTCGGACAAGAGCTTTTGTGTCTGGATCAAGGGAAGAGAGCTCCGGAACTGTATTATTGGTTACGGGAGGGGAAAAGTTCCAATGCCGAAGTGGATTACGTCATCGCCTGGTCGGAATCGATCATCCCGGTGGAAGTAAAGGCTGGCAAGAGCGGGACCCTTAAATCCCTGTGGCAATTCGCGCTGCAAAAGGCCCCGCCCCTCGCCGTCCGATTCGACCTGAATCCGCCTTCTTTGCAAACAGTCGCCATCGACGGCACCGAGGTTTCCCTGCTTTCGCTCCCGTTGTATTTCGTAGCTAAGCTTCCATATATCCTGGACACCCTGCTCGGCGCCTGACCCGGCAAGCTCTACGTTGCTTTGAATACCGTCTCTATGTTGGCGAAGTTGATGAAACGATCCCCCGCGTACACGAGGAATCCGGCCTTTATCCTATCGCTCGCCTTCCTGAGTTTTGGGAAAGCCCTCGCGAAATCGGCGGAGAACGTCATTGAGGCTTTGATTTCGATCGGCGTCAAACCGTCGTGTCCGCTGACGAGCAGGTCCGCTTCCAGCCCGTTATTGTCGCGCCAGAAGTACAGGTTCGATTCCGCTCCCGCGTTGAACCTGGCTTTCAGCGCCTCGACGACTACCATATTTTCGAACAGCCCTCCGAGATATGGTCCCGTTCCGACCTGACGCTTTCATTCAAGCCCACGAGCCACGCCGCCAAGCCAGGTTTGGTGAAAAAAACCTTTGGCGACTTGATAAGGCGTTTGCCGAAATTCTCGAAGTATGGCGGCAGGCGGAACAGTATGAAGGATGCTTCCAGAACGCCCAGCCATTCGGTTAGAGTTGACGCACTTGTTCCCGTGGAATTCGCGAGGTCGCTTATATTGACGCCCTGAGTCCCGGCTGTTGGCTACCCGTCAGTATGAATCGGCCTCGGCTGGATCGATCCTCATCTACGATGACCTGAATGTAGCTGAGTAGATCCGGAACGCGCTGTATCTCATCGATGGGGAATGTTCAATATCGTACCATCCAACTTCAGGTTTTTCAGGGAAAAACGGACCTTTAGCCTGGTAGTGCTCGCATATCTCTCGCCGTATGCCTTCAGACTCCTGGAATCAACGCTTTCCGACGACTTTACCTCTATTATCACATATTTCCCAATATTTCCGCCCTTTCCTATTCATCGCCGGTCGCGCGGCGAGGGGGCGGACCGCCTTCTTGGCTATTAACCGTTAATCCATTACATTTAAGAATAGTAAGGAGGTCGGATATGCGCATTACGGCTACTATAACTGCAAAAGGCCAGGTCACTATTCCATTACTGGTACGAAAGCAGCTTAAGGGTCGAATTATCGAATTCATACTGGAAGATGATCGGGTCGAGATACGCCCCGTATCGAGCGCGGCAGGAAGCCTGTCGGAATATGCTTCCGAATACGTGCCTTTGGCGGAAGCCCGAGAAGCTACCTGGGGCGATCGTGGCGAGGCCTGAGCCGTCCTTGCCTGACACGAACACGATTCTCCGCTACCTGCTCGACGACGAACCCGGGCTCTCGGCCCGGGCTCGGGAATTTTGGGAACCGGTAAGGCAAGGCTCGATGAGCGCCGTCCTAACGGAGGGCGTTCTCATGGAATGCGTTTATGTCCTTCAGAGGTTCTATAAAGTTCCGCGCGCGAGGATCGTCTCGAGCCTGACCGATATTCTCGGCTACAAGGGACTTGAACGTGAAGGCCTCGCGATTTACGAAGCCGCATTGAGTACCTACAGCGAATCGAGTCTCGATTTCGTGGATTGTCTGCTGGCCGCCCGCGAGGCGGCAGGACAGGGGAAGGTCTTCAGCTTCGACGATAAGCTGAACGCTCGGATCGAACGGCAAAAGCGCGTTTAGACGGCCTCCACGAGAGCATGGGCTCCATCAGCGGATCATGCTCCGTAGCCTGAGGTTTCGCGCGCGCTGGGCCGAGACTATCTTGTACAGCCGCGCCAGGCGCTCGGTCGTGGCCTCGATGCGGTATTGCCTGGCCCAGGCCACGGCCTCCGCCGATTTCCTGGCATGGAGCTTCTCGTCGGCCAGGAGACTGAGAACGGCCTGGGTGAATTCGCGCTTGTCGTCGCCCACCATGAAGCCGCCGTGGTCTCCTCGCATGACGTCGAGGGTGCCCATCTCCCCGATCGCCACGACGGGGAGGCCGGTACCCATGGCCTCGAGGGTGCACAGCCCCTGGGTCTCGGTCTTGGAGGGGAAGACGAACACGTCGGAGGCAGCGTAGATGAGGGGGAGCTCGGCGCGGCCGACGTAGCCCATGAAGAAGCAGGCCGTTTCCAGGCCCCAGCGCTTGGCCGCGGCCTCTACCTGGACGCGGGCGGGGCCGTCGCCCGCGAAGAGGAGGGCTACGTCGTCCCGGTAATTGCGCAGCCGCCGGAGCACCGGAATGAGGAACTTGACGTCCTTCTCGACGGTGATGCGTCCCGCGAAGAGGAGGATGCGCTTGCCGGCGAGGGAGGGGAATCGCGCGTCGAGCTGGGCTCTATAGGCCGCGACCTTTTCTTTGTCTTGCGGCACGAAGGCGCCGGCTATGCCGGTGGGGATGACTATGAAGCGCTTGCGGATGTGGTAGGCCTTGAGCTTCTGCTCCTGGTTGCGCGAGGGCGTGATGATTATGTCGGCCGTCCCGAATACGGCGCGCATGAGAAAGCGGATCGTCGCTCTCATGATCCGCGGCGGCACGACGGTGATGTAATTGGTGATATAATCCTCGTAGTCGGTGTGCGAGGTGATGAGGATGGGGTAGCCCCTGAGCCGGGCGTAGCTTCGCGCCGCGAGGAAGGCCATCAGCTCGGTGTTGATGTGGATGACGTCGGGGTTGAAGCGCTCCAGCGTGCGGGCGAATACCGGGAAGGCCGAGAGCTTGATGAGGCGGTCCTCCTTGGAAACGGAAGAGGATGCGGAGGGGAAGCGCCGCACGGAAGTCTCCCGAGGAACCGGGCCGCGCGAGGGCGGATACTCGGGGCAGAGGATGATGACCTCGTGCCCCAATTTTTCCAATTGGTCCCGATAGCTCTGGACGGACACGGTGACGCCGTTCACTCGGGGCCAATAGCAATCCGTAACGAGGGCTATCCTCAAACCGCGCGCTCCTTCGGGACAAGGAAAGTACTATAACCTGCCGTGAAAGTCGAGGCAATATTGCCATGGGCGAGTCGAGAACGATACGTACCGTCGCGATGCTCTGCTCTATCCTCCTCGCGTCCTCCTTCCCGGCCGCCGCGGCCGGGGCCGGAGGGCTCCGCGCCTCGCGCCAATTGGGCTTCGAGGTCTCGGAGTATCGCGACGCGGACGGCGGGCGATGGATCCACATGACCTGCGAATACGAGGGTATCTATGGCGCGAGCATCGACGAACTGATAGCCACGCTCTGGGACTTCCCGCGGTCCCCTCGCGTCTTCTCGCGGATCGAGGCCGTCCGGGTGCGGTCGGAGTCGAAGGATTTCGCCATTACCGAGCAGAGGACCGCCGTTCGCCTCCTCGGTCTCGCCTACGTCTCCAACCTCGTCTTCGCGAACAGGATCGAGCGGACGGGCCCGCGCGAGGCGAAGGTGAGCTTCGAGACGATAGAGACGGACGATACCTGCCTTTCGAGCAAGGGGGGCTGGACCTTCTCGGAGGACCAGGGGAAGGACGGCCCGACGACCCTGGCGCGATACTCCGTCGACAGCTATATCAAGCCGCGTTTCCCGGGGCAGGCGGCCATCATGCGCGGCTTCGGTGCCTCCGACGTCGCGCGGCTCCTGCGCGAGCTGGGCGCGGCGGTGGCGGAGGGAACGTCGCGGAATTGACTCGGGGCGACGCGCGCAGTTGACAGCTGGCCCGCCAGGCTTCACTATTGAGCGCATGGGCCTGCTTCCCGTCGTCGTCGTCATCGTCGTCGTGCTCGTCTTCGCGATAGTCCTGAGCCTGGCCTTTTCCGCCAAGCGGGGCGAGATCGCGGGCGGGGGCAAGAAGCGGATCAGGGCCAAGGACAAGGCGCAGATCCTCAAGGAGGCGAACCGCCGTCTCGCCTCCAACCCGAAGGATCTCGAGGCCCTCGGGGCCCTGGGCTCCCTGGCTTGGGACGAGCAGGACTGGGAGCGAGCCTGCAAGACCTACGAGACCCTGACCGAGGCCGGGGCGGGCAATCCGGACATCGACGAGTTCGAGGCCAACGCGCGCTACGGCATCGCGGCCCTCAAGCTGGGGAGGATGGAGGACGCCTATCGCGGCCTCATGGTCGCGCGCACCATCAGGCAGGACGACTTCAACGTCGACTACAACCTGGGCGTGCTCGAGTATCAGAAGAAGGCCTACGAGAAGGCGGTGAGCCTCCTGACGCAGG
Source organism: uncultured Spirochaetota bacterium (assembly GCA_963778775.1). Classification (GTDB taxonomy): domain Bacteria; phylum Spirochaetota; class Spirochaetia; order Treponematales; family Rectinemataceae; genus UBA1306. The sequence goes on from CAVZVX010000196.1 coordinate 8,209, forward strand.
CGGTATCGAGCCAGCCCGAGAACGCCGTGGCTCTGCGCTATCTCGGCAATTCCTACTTCAAGATAAAATCCTACAAAGAGGCGCTCATCGCTCTGCGCAAGGCGATAGACTACGAGCCCGAGGACAAGGAATCCCTCTTCGCCGCGGCGGAGTGCTATTACGAGCTCGGCAACCTCGAGCAGGCGCTCAAGATATTCACCCACCTGCGCGCCGATCCCGTATTGGGGCCTTCGGCCTCGCTCTTCGCGGGTACCGTGCACCTGAACCAGAGGCTCTTCGAGCGGGCGGTGGCCGATTTCGAGATAGGGCTGCGCCACCAGAACGCGAAGCTCGAGACCGTCGTCGAGCTCAAGTACCGCCTCGCCGCGGCCTCCCTCAAGATGCAGGACATCGGCCGGGCCGTGACCCTCCTCAACGACGTGCAGCTGGTCTATCCCAACTTCAAGGACGTACCGGCCCTCCTCATCAAGTACCGGGAGCTCAATTCCAACCGCAACCTCCAGACCTTCCTCCTCGGCACGATGAGCGACTTCGTCACCCTGTGCAGGAAGATCGCCCTCCTCTTCTTCCCCAAGGCCAAGGTCAAGATCACCGACATCTCCGTGCAGGGCAACGACTGGGCGGACATACTCGCGGAGATCGAGACGTCGAAATGGTCCGACGTCATCCTGTTCCGCTTCATCCGCTCGCAAGGGACCGTGGGCGAGCTGTCCGTCCGCGATTTCCATGCCCGCGTCAAGGACGTCAAGGCCGGCAAGGGCTATTGCATCACCGCGGGAATCTTCAGCGAGGAGGCCAAGCGCTTCGTGGAGGCGCGGCTCATCGATCTCATAGAGAAGCAGGCCCTCATGCAGATCCTCAATTCGATCGACGCGAGGGCCAAGGGGATGCTGACCGAGGGTTGAGGGAAAAGCCATATGGATATCCAGGAGGAAGGCCCGGGCAATTGCCCGGGCCTTTTTTTTGCCTCGCCCGGCAGGGCGAGGATCTATTCCGGCCACTAGATGCACTGGATCGGCAAAAAGGCGTTCAGGGAATCGACGGGGACTGGCGCCGGGCTGCTTCGATTACACTTTTCTGCAGTGTACGTTGTATGTAACCTTTCTCCATAAAGTCTCCGGATATACAAAACAGGAATATAATTCCGGAATAGTATAAAGTCCCCGGCCTGTCAATTCCAGGGGGTCGAGGCGGTTAATATGTCCATCGTCCTAATGCTGCCTCCCTTCGATCCTAAGCGAAACTATTTTTTCTAAGCGCCAGAAAGATAGTTGGGACTCGCCTTATTGTTTGAACTTGACTGTTCAGGTATGAAAACGTATAGTAAAAGTATGAAAACGGTAGTTTCCGAACGAGGTCAGATCACTCTCCCTAAGAGCATACGTACCGATCTCGGGATTAGGGCTGGGACAGTATTGGAATTGAGCATCGTCGATGGCAGGATAATCGGTTGGAAACGAGAAGAGAAGGATGCCGTCCATAAATGGAATGGTCGCGGTACCTTGCCTTGCGGAATAAAATCCGTCGATGAGTACCTTCGCGAGACTCGAGAGTGACAACGGTAGTCGATAGCTCGGTGCTTCTCGATCTTCTTGTGTCGGATCCGAAGTTCGTGGAAACGTCAGAGTCCGCGCTCAAGAAAGCGCGGAATGAAGGTCGCTTGGTAGTATGCGAAGTTGTCATCGCCGAGCTGCGCCCTGCTCTTTCCAGCGATGCCGAACTCGCCGAGTTTTGCGAAGATATCGGACTCGAGTTCGAATCCTGTCCCCTCGGTGCCGCGCTTCTTGCCGGGACGATGTATTCGGCTTACCTCGAGAATAAGGGAAGGGCAAGACGCGTCCTTCCGGACTTTTTAATAGCGGCTCAGGCGCGCTGTAATGACTATGTTCTTCTTGCCCGCGATCGAGGGTACTACCGGAAGTACTTTGAGGGTCTCGTCGTCGTCGATCCCTCCCAATCTTCCTCCATGCCCTAACTGTTGTAGTGTCTGGGGGTCTTCAAGTGTTCTTTTTCTCCAAGCTCGCAACCTTCGTCCTTCTTCCGCCGGGGCTCTTCTTCCTAGCCTTCCTGCTTGCGAGTCTTTTGCTCTTTTCCGGTAAAAGACGGGCCGGGACGATCGTCGTCTGCGTGTCGCTCCTCCTCTTCTACTCCCTCTCCACCCCTGTCTTTTCGGACCTCCTCATCCGCCCGCTGGAGGACCGCTATCCGCCTTATGGAATAACTTCAACCGGCGCGGGGGACCTCAAGGATGCCCTGGTTGTGGTCCTCGACGCAGGTAACGTCGATCGCTCCCCCGAGGAAGCGCTGCGCTCCAGCCTGGGCGACGAGTCCCTGAAACGCCTCGTCTACGGCCTCCGAATCGCGAAGACCCTGGGCCTTCCCCTCGTCTTTTCGGGTGGGCAGCCATACCCCAAGAGGGGCGTGGAGATCGAGTCGGCCGCCGCGCGCCGCTTTATCGCGGAAAGCGGATTCCAGGGGAAAAGCTATTTCGATGACGAGAGCCGTACCACGAGGGAAAGCGCGAAGAACGTCGCCCGTTTGTACCGTCCCGCTTCCGTCATACTCGTCACCTCCGCCTATCACATGCCGCGGAGCGTGGCTTCTTTCGAGAAAGCCGGCCTGAAGATCCTTGCGGCGCCGACGGATTACAAGGCCGCTAGGAGCCCCCATACTTCAGTCGACTTTCTTCCTTCACCCGGTGCTTTTGACGACTCGTACCGGGCCCTCCACGAGTACCTGGGCCTCGTCGGTTATGCATTGGCGCATTGAACGGGCAGCCTTCGATCGGGGGGAATGTTCGCCTGGTCGCCGAAGAACTCGAGATGCTTGAAGTAATCGCTCGCGATATATCCTTCTCTTCTATTCCGGCCACGAGACGAAATCGGCGAGGTAAGCCGGCAGGACGAGGGCCGCGCCTTCGGAGGCGGGAATAGAGATCGAGTCCCGCGATATGACGACGCCGGGACGAGCCGTGGCGTAGGCCTGCTTGAAGTTGCGCAGCGCGATCGGCTCCTTCGGCGACGCGGCGGTGAATTTGATTTCGACTGGGATGATCCCGCTTGCGCCTTCTACGATGAAATCGATCTCGGCTCCGGCCGCGCTCCGCCAATATTTGACGGATTCCGGGGAAAAGTGACCGGATAGAGTCGACCATATCGCGTTCTCGACGGCGTGACCGTCCAGGAGTTCATAGGGAGTCGCCTCGGCCCAAGGGGCCCCTGAGGCGAGGGCCATGCCGGGATCGGCGAGATAAACCTTAGGCATTTTGCTCACCTCTTTGCGCGGATTCGTGAACCAGGGGGCGACGAGCTTGAGCACGAAGGTGCCTTCCAGGATATCGAGGTAGCGGGCCACGGTTTCCTGGTTCAGCCTGAGCGTCGAAGCGAGCTCGCTCCGATTCACCTGCGAGCCTATTTGGGAGGCGAGCAGCTTTACCAGGTTGTTGAAGCCCGCGATGTTCTCCACTCGCTGGAATCCGGCCACGTCCTTGCGGATGTAGGTGGATAGGAGCTCCCTCAGGAGGGGGCGCTTGAGGTCGTCGGGCGCGAGGACGACCTCGGGATAGCCCCCATATCGGAGGTATTCGGCGAAATGGGCCTTGAGTATGGGACCGTAGAGCGCAGCGCGATCCTTCAGCGCGCCTTCGTCCCGCGGATCGAGGAGGCTGTCGGGGGCTTCGGCTCTTCGGGCTCGCGCGAATTCCCGAAACGAGAAGGGCCGCAGGACGAATTCGATCTTGCGTCCGGTGAGAAATTCGGCGTTCTTGGAAAGCTCCAGGCTCGAGGAGCCGGAGACTATGAAGCGATAGCGATCCTTGGCCCGGTCGTAGATGGTCTTGAGAAAAAGCCCGGCGTCGGGAATCGACTGGAATTCGTCTATGAGTACGGTGCCGCTCTTGCCACCGAAAAGATCGTCGAGACGAAGCAGGAACAGCCTGGGGTCTCCGAAGGCCGGGTCGGCGAAATCCAAGTCCGCAGCGATATATCGGACCGGATTACTGCCTTTCTCGAGCCTCTCCTGAATGGCCTTCATGATCGTCGTCTTGCCGACCTGGCGGGCCCCTTTGATGATGACGATTTTATCTCGGCTGAGCCAAGGAAGTATCTGATCTTCGATATCTCGATGAATCATGTCGATATACTAATGGCTAGCCACTAAGAATACAACCGTTTTTATCGGTCGTAGTGCTCAGGTCGAATCTTCGGGCTAACCTGAGAGCGCATCGTTTATATTCTCCTTCGTCAGAAAAGCCGCATCCTCTCGGCGCTCGAGGAAGGCCTCGACATCTGCGCGGAGGGCCTTGAAGTCGAGATCGTCGAGCCGCCGTTCTACGTCGTCTCGCCAGTTCTTTTTAAGCGACATCCCCGTTTGGCCTAGCGCAGACTCGAGGAGCCTATCGTTCGGCTCTACCGGGGGCCGACGCGTACGGTACCACAGCAGATCGAACCAGTCGCGCCCCTTATCGTAGGGCCTCGTGAGAAGCGCATGGATCTTTCCCGCCATGAGCGAAGGAAGATCGTGATACCTGAGCGCGAAGACGAGCCTCCTGTTGACGAGCCGCCTTTCCATAATGGCCCCGCTCGGCGGCTTGGTGTCGATCTCGAGCTTCACCGAGAGCTTCTGCTCGGCGCGGTCTACGATGCCCGCCTCTTTGAGCAGGCCGGGGATTTTGATCCAGGCGACCTGGACGGTTTTTCGATCGTTCCAGGAGAGCTCGGCCTCGAAACCTAGGCGCATGAGATCGCGTTTGATCTTCGTCATCCATGGGAGTGGCTCGTAGCCTTCGGGCGATTCGAGCGAAAAATCCAGGTCCTCCGAATACCTGGGAAGATCGTGAAGGAAGCGGAGAGCGGTCCCTCCGACGAAGGAGAGATTTTCGAAGGCCCTCGACTCGTGGAGGCTGCGGAGAGCGCATGCCTGGATATATTCGCGAAGGATATTGGTCCTATCGATAGGATCTTCCGAGCGGAGGGCATAGCCGATGGCATCCTCCTTCATAGGTCGATCCTCCCTTCCATGGTCTTGCCGGCATAGCGGACCCAGGCCCCTGCCGCTCGCCTGAGCCGCGGAATACCCGAGCTTTCGGCCGATGCCACGAGTTTCTCGAGCTCGATGGCGCCGGCTTCGAAACGCATCGACTCCATCCTGGTCTCAGTCCACTCCCCCTCTTCGAGGTGCCACAGATCGAGGAGGGCCTTTTCCGGCGTCGCGATCCGGACGGGCGCTCCGATGATCGTTTCGATCGCGAAACCGGTAAAGAGCGCGGACGCAAGCGTCCTGAACGTAAAGTGACCCCAAGCGTTATCGAAAATCTTCGTAGTTCGCGGCGTCACGCTCGTGTAGGTCACAGTCTTTTCGGGGATGACTCCATGAAACGAGAGGGCCCAGCGCTCTGAAAGATAGGATGGCGGATACAAAGCCCCCGCGACGACCGGACCCGTGAGGGGGATTTTCCTGTAGCGCTCGGCGAAGGCGTAGAGGCCGCGGCGGAGCTCGAGAAGCCGAGCGCTCTTCCTAAAACGATAAAGAGCCGTCCTGATCGATTCATCTCCTTCCGGAAAGAGGAGCGCTACTGAAGCGTAATCGAAATAAGCTTCTCCATTGAAACGATCGAGCAATTCATCGAACTTCATTGAAAGTAATAATAGTCGTTATTGTTCATTTTCACAAATAGAAACCATCCTTATTGCCTTATTCTTCCGGTATTCATCCCTTCAGCCTAGGCGATGAGCCTAAGGACGACCACGCAGCGTTCGTCCTCGAGAAAGGGGACTTCGACCGGGATTATGTCCGCGCTCGAGTAGAGCCCCGAGATGGAGGAGAGCTCCGCGCGGGCCTTGTCGGCCTTGCCCTTGTAGGCGAGGACGGTCCCGGCGGCGCCGCTGCCGTCGGCGCGGCAGAGCGCGAAGACTCGCTTGAACAGCTTGCGCTCGAAGGGGCGGAAGGCGCGAAAGGCGACCAGGTCGAAGCTGCCGCGCGCGTGCTCGATCTGGGTCTCGACGATATCCACGTTGCTCAGGGGAAGGACGTCGCGCAGGGATTCGAGGAAGCGTACGCGCCGGGTCATGCGGTCCATGAGGACGATTTCGCTTTCCGGGAGGGCGAGGGCCAGGGGTATGCCCGGTAGCCCGGCTCCGCTGCCCAGGTCGGCGATGCGAGGTCGGGGCAGGGCTGCAAGGAGGCTTTTGATGATCGCGAGCGGCGCGAGGCTGTCGAGGACGTGCTTGACGACGAGCTCGTCGCCCGAGGCGCCTACGAGGCTCAGGCTGGGGTTCAGGCGCTCGATCTCGGCCATATAGCGGCTCAAGGATTCGGCTAAGGCTCCCGAGGGAGGGAGACCGAGGGTTTCAAGGCCGCGTCCGAGAAGATCGTTTATCGACATTCTCCTCCTTTCGCCGGATTTTCATGCTATAGAATAGCGGTTACTCGAGCTTAAATTCCAGGTGGCCTATGAGTATCTTCACGAGCTGCGTCATCACCGCTTCGGACGAGCGGCAGGCCGAGACCTTCCGGGCCCTGATAGCGCGAAGGATCGATGCCGGGCTGTACCCGCGCGAGATCGATTTCCTGGTCTGCGCCGATCCTCCCGGAGGCAGGGTCGGTTCCGGCGGAGGCAGCTTGCGGGCCTTGCGCGAGGCGGCGCGACGCCTGGGGCCGGGCCGCGGCGGATCGGGCGGCGGTCCCTTGGGCGGCGCCAGGGTCCTGGTCATCCACGCGGGAGGAGAGTCGCGCCGGCTGCCCGCCTACGTCCCCGAGGGGAAGCTTTTCGCTCCGCTGCCTTCTCCGTCCAGCAGCCTCATCCAGCCCGTCGTATTCGATCACATGCTCGCTCTCTTCCTGCGCTATCCATGGAGGGACGACGAGTTCGTCGTCTGTTCGGGCGACGTGGTCATCGACTTCGACACGGATATGCTGGATTTGCCCGACGAGCCGCTATGCGGCTTCGCGGCCCCCGATTCCTTCGAGCGCGGCTCGCGGCACGGGGTCTACGTCTTCGATCCCCTCACCGGATCGGTCGCCGATTTTTTCCAGAAGGCTTCGAAGGAGACTCTGGAGCGCGAGGCGCGGATCGACGGCAGGGACGCCTGCGCCCTGGATCTCGGCATCGCGTCTTTCCGGGGGCGGGCCCTCGAGGCGCTGTCGGAGCTCGCGGCCAGGAAGCTCGGCTCGATGATCGATTCGGGCGTCGAGCCGGGGGACGGGGCCTATCGCTTCGATCTCTATCTCGAGCTGATGACGGCCTGCCTGGGCAGTCTCGATCTCGCTTCGTACCTGGATCGGGTCGGGCGAGGGTCGAGGCTTTCGCGGCCCGACCTGGAAGAGCTCTTCGAGCTCTTTCATCCCTGCGGTCTCTCCGGCGTACTGGTGAAGAATCCCCTGTTCCTGCACTTCGGGAGCGCCGTCGAGTATCCGGCTGCCTGCGTCGAGCTGCGCGAGAAGGGGCACGCGACCTTCTACGCCCTGCCGACGGAGGAACTCGTCCCCCAGGCGGGAGATATGCTGGTCCGCTTCTCCTGCCAGGGGACCGAGCTCGAGCCGCGGGGAAGGGGTTGCTACGCGGAGAACTGCCGCGACCTGCGGGCGACGCTCGAAGGGGAGAACATGCTCGTCGGAGTCCGCGAGCTCGAGCTCCGCGAGCCCCTGCCGCGGGGAATCTGCGTCGACGAGCGAAGGATCGACGCGGGTCGGGGCCTGGAATCCTTCAGGCTGGTCTATCATGGCGGACGACAGCTTCAAGCCGCAAGCGTCGATCGCCGAGGCGCGTTTCTGCGGCATAGGCATGGCCGAGTGGCTCGAAGAGCGATTCCTCGCGCCCGAGGACCTCGGCATCGGAGAGGGAGCCTTCGATCTCTATGACGCGCGGCTCTTCGCCGCCGCCGCCGACTCCGAGTTCCTGTCGGGCTACTGGCGCCGACCGAGCGATCCCGCGGCATGGGGTCGCGCCTTCAAGGCCGCGGAGCGCATTTCCCTCGCCAAGGCCAACGAGCTGTCCGACGTCCTCGCGCGGGATCGTGAACGCTCGCGCATGCGGGAGCTCGAGCTGGCGGCGGTATTGGAGCGCGGGGGCTTCTTCGCGATTCCGGCCGCCGATTTCGCGACTCTCGCGCTGTCGGGCGCCGGCGGGATCGATACGGCCGCCCTCGGCGCGCGTTACGCCTCCACCGACGATCCCCTTTTGAAGGCCTATCGGGGGGCGGCGCTGCGAAGGGCGGGCCTCCGGGGGATTCCGCAAGACGAGCGCATCGAGCTCGATTTCGCCCCGATGCGTAGCGGAAAGAGCCTGCGGATATCGGTCAAGGAGGACCAGATCGTGTGGGCCCGCTCCCCGGCCCGTCTCGATATCGCCGGCGGCTGGACGGACACGCCGCCCTATACGAACCGTTACGGGGGAGCGGTCGTCAATCTGGCCGTCGACCTGAATGGGCAAAGCCCGATACAGGTATTCGTCCGCCGCACGAGCGAGAGCAGGATCCGCATCCACTCGATAGATCTCGGGCTCACCGAGACGATCGGCGATACCGAGGGACTCAGGAGCTATCGGGACCCGGCCTCGCCCTTCGCCTTGCCCAAGGCCGCCCTGGTCCTCCTGGGGCTGGGAGGGGGCTTGGCGGAGGGAACGCCGCTCGCGCCGACTCTGAGCGCCGCGGGTGGAGGCATCGAGCTCACCCTCCTCTGCGCGATACCGAAGGGTTCCGGCCTGGGCACCTCGTCGATCCTCGCGGGAACGATACTCGGGGCCCTCGAGCGCTTTTTCGGCCTTCCGAGCGCCGCCGATTCGCTCTTCCTCCAGGTGCTCGAGATGGAGCAGATGCTGACCACCGGGGGCGGCTGGCAGGACCAGATAGGAGGCTTGGCGGGAGGGGTCAAGTACATCGAGTCGCGGCCCGGACTCAAGCCGCGGCCTTCGATACATCAGCTCGATCCCTGGGCCTTCGAGGACCCGTCGGGCACGGGTCTCATGACTCTCTTCTATACGGGAGTGACGCGTCTCGCGAAGAGCATACTCAAGGACGTGGTCGACCGGGTCAACGGGATGGAGCGCGCCTATCTTTTTACGCATGGACGGCTGGCGGAGCTGGCCCGCGACGCCCGCGACGCGATATCGCTGAGGGACCTGCCGAGGCTCGGGCGGATCGTCGCGGAATCCTTCGTCGAGAACAAGCTCATCCACGCCAGCACGACGAACCCGGAGATCGACGAGCTCGCGAGGGCGACGGCGCCCTATTGCGAGGGGATGAAGCTTCTCGGGGCGGGGGGCGGAGGCTTCGCCTTGTTCATGTCCTCCGATCGGGAAGGCGCCGACGGGCTGAGGAAGGTCCTCGCGGATCGCTTCGAGGACGAGCGGGCCCGGATCGTGGACTTCTCGCTGAACAAGACGGGACTGCAGGTGACCGTGAGCTGAATCAGGCTTTGGCCAGCTGTTTGTAGAGCTCGTCGGAGAGGCCGAAGCCGGCGTTCTTGGCCAGGGACTTGGAGTACTCGTCGTCGAGCATGTCGGAATAGATGTCCTCGGCCCAGCCGCCGGATATCAGCGAATTGGACTTGTCCACGCTATTGCGCATCTCCTTGAGCATCATTTTGACGAAGATCGCCTCGAAGGCCTGGCACTGCTCGTAGAGTTTGGATTTTTTGTCGATCCGGGCCGCGCCTCCTTCGGCGCGAGCGCCCGTGACGCGACTCCCCGCAGCGGCGACCGGAGGTTCGCGATGGACCTGGGTCGGGCCTTGGGGGACGCGGAGCGGCCGGTTATTGAATAGGAGCAGGCCCGCGTCGATTTGCATTTCATGCTACCTCTTCAAACTTGTCGCCGTGCCGAGCATGTTGTCGCTGGTCTGGATGGCCTTGGAGTTGAACTCGTAGGCGCGCTGCGCGACGATCATGTTCACCATCTCGCGGACGACGGAGACGTTGGACATCTCGAGGAACTTATGGATGCTCTTGCCCATGCCGTCGAATCCGGGGCGTCCCGCGATGGGGTTGCCGGAGGCGTTCGAGAGCTTGAGGAGGTTGTCGCCGACGGAAGAGAGCCCTTCGGGGTTGGGGAAGCGGTAGAGCTCCAGCTGGCCGACCTGGATGGGGTTGTCCTGGCCGGGTACCTTCACGGAGACGCGGCCGTCCTGGGAGACGGCGAGGGTATCGGGGATGAAGCCCTGGGGCAGGGTGAGCTCGGGCATGAGCTTGTAGCCGTCGGCGGTCACGAACTGGCCGCTTGAGTCGATCTTGAAGGAGCCGTCGCGGGTGTAGGCGTAGGAGCCGTCGTAGGTCATGACGCGGAAGAAGCCGTCGCCCTCGATGGCCAGGTCGGAGATGTTCTCGGTGTTCTGCAGGGGGCCCTGGGTGAAATCGCGCTGGGTGGCCGCGAGCTTGACGCCGTGCCCCATCTGAATGGGCACGGGCACGACGGTATCCTCGGTGGCGGGCGTCCCCGCGACCTGGGTGGTCTGGTAGATGAGATCCTCGAAATCGGCGCGCATCTTCTTGAAGCCCGAGGTGTTGACGTTGGCGAGGTTGTTGGAGATGGTGTCGATGCTCGCCTGCTGGCCGATCATGCCGCTCGCGGCGCTCCAAAGGCTACGGACCATATGCTAAATCCTCCCAGGTAATCGCGGCGATCATCCGACGCGCACGGTCTCGTTGATGAGCTTCCCGAGCATGGAATCCTCGGACTGAATGGTCTTCTGGTTGGCCTCGTAGGCGCGATTGACTTCTATCATCTGCACCATCTCGAGGACGGGGTTCACGTTGCTGGCCTCGACGAAGCCCTGCGTGATCGTGGGTCGGGAGCCCTTGGCCAGGACGGCGGCGTCGCCCGAGAGCTCGGTCGAGCGCCAGAGGCTGTCGCCCTGCTTGGCGATGAAGCGATCCTTCGGGAAGCCTACGATCTTGAGCGCGTCGAGCTTCTCCAGGCCGTCCCAGGTGTTCTCCTCCCGCGAGACGAGCCTGAAGGGGTCGTCCTGGAAGGTCTTGTTGACGAAGACGTTGCCGTCCTTGTCGACCTTGAAGTTGTTGGCCTTCACCTGGAGGGGGCCGTTCTCCCCGAGGACGGGGTAGCCCTCCTTCGTCTCCAGGAAGCCTTCCTTGCCGAGGACGAAGTCGCCGGATCGCGTATAGCGCTCGCCATAGGGGGTCTGTATCGCGAAGAAGCCCTTGCCGTCCATGGCGAGATCGAAGTCGTTGTCGGTCTCCTTGAGGGCGCCCTGCTCGAATTCCGTGTAGAGTTCGTTATTCTCGACTCCCGTGCCGACCTTGCCGACGATCGGAGCCACGTCGCCCGAGCCGAAGGGATTGAGGGTCACGCCGTCGTCGTTCGTCCGCCTGAGGAGGAGCTCGGCGAAGGCCTTATGCACGGCGACGTCGCGCTTGTAGCCGTCGGTATCTACGTTGGCGAGATTGTTGGAAATGGCGTCGAGCCGCACCTGCTGGGCGCTCATGCCGCTCGCTCCGGTAAACAGGCCTCGGATCACGTTGCCTCCCCCCTTCTCTTGGAGTATCGGAAGGCGGGGACCGAAGTTGACCCCTTTTGGCGCAGGGGGCTATAGTTATCGCCATGAAAGAAATGCCGAAAGGGATTGACCGGGATGCCATCGTCCGCGCCGTCTCGGCCGCGGTCAAGCCCAAGAGGATCATACTCTTCGGCTCCAAGGCTCGCGGCGACGACAGGCCGGACAGCGATACGGACATCTGCGTGATTGTGGATCGATTCGAAAAGGAATGGATTGATGCTTCGATGGCTATACGTAATACTTTATCTGGCGCAGTCGATGGACCCTTTGACCTCCTGGTTTATACTGACGAAGTTTTTCGTGACCGAAGTACCTTGAGGAGCACTCTTGAGGGAGTGATTTCTCGCGAAGGATTATTACTATATGAAAGCGCGTGAACACGCCAACGAATGGCTGCAATATTCCAATCGCGACTTGGAGAGCGCTCGTTTTTTAATGAATATGAGGCCAGCCCCTCTCGAAATCATCTGTGTACATAGCCAACAGACGGCTGAAAAAGCACTGAAGTCGATTCTGGCAAATTTTGATCAGGATATTCCGAGGATCCACGACCTCGAGAGGCTCAAAGCTCTGCTTCTGAACCTCACACCTTCCCTGCTGATTAATTCAGCCGATTTAAAGCGTCTAAATTCCTATGGCGCCGAGTTCAGGTATCCTTTTTCACCTGAAATATCTGAATCCCAGGCCCTGGAGGCGCTCGCGGCTGCCGAGCGAGTCTTGGTTGCCGTGAAGGCCGTCCTAGACTAGGCCGCGCTTGCGATAGCGGACATACAATCCATTCCTCTAGGCCAAGGGCCGAAGTCGCTAGATCGTCACCAGCTTGCCGGCATCGATCTCCTTGACGTAGATGCGATCGAAGCGGCCGGAGCTCTCGCCTCCCATGCCGGCGCGGCTCGACTCCATGAGGAAGTACATGACGTCGGCCATGTCGGCGAAGGATTCGCTGTTGGTCCAGCGGTAGTAGATGCGATCGCGCCACTTCACGAGGATGGAGAGGCGCCAGGGGTCCTTCTCGAGCGATGCGTCGCAGCGCTCGCGAAGGACGGCGCGGAGGCCTCCGTACCAGGATCTCTGGAGGCAGAAGAGGTTGAGCTTGCCCTCGCGGTCCCGGTAATAGATCTCGGCGATGCCGCCGATAGCGGGGACCGAGCGGGCGATCATGTACTTGTCCGCCTTGGCGAAGGGCGACCAGCGAACCGTGTAGTAGGCCGCCCTGTCCTGTTCCTCGCGAGTGATTACGTAGTCCATGCCTCCCAGGATAGCACGTCGGCCTCCCGTCCCTCAATTGACAGTCCCCGTCCCTTCCGGGATACTGAAGACCCATGAAGAAGCTTATCTTCGTGACGGGGGGCGTGTGCTCCTCCCTCGGCAAGGGAGTGGCCGCCTCCTCGATCGGCGCTCTCATGGAATCGCGCGGGCTGTCCGTGCGCATGGTGAAGATCGATCCCTACCTTAATGTAGACGCGGGCACGATGAGTCCCTACCAGCACGGGGAGGTCTACGTGACCGACGACGGGGCCGAGACGGACCTCGATCTCGGCAACTACGGGCGCTACACTCATTCGCCCCTCTCCAAGGTCAACTCGATCACGACGGGCCAGGTCTATCAGGCCGTGATCAACAAGGAACGCGAGGGTCGCTACCTCGGGCGCACGGTGCAGGTGATCCCGCACGTGACCGACGAGATCAAGGCTCGCGTCCTCGCTCCCGGAAAGGACCCCGAGGTGGACATCACCATCATCGAGGTCGGCGGGACCGTCGGCGACATGGAGTCCATACCCTTCCTCGAGGCGGCCCGGCAGATCATCCACGAGGAGGGCAGGCAGAACGCGCTCTCGGTGCACGTGACCCTCGTGCCCGCGGTCTCGGGCGGCGAGCTCAAGACCAAGCCCACGCAGCACGCCGTCAAGGAGCTGCAGGAGGTCGGCATCCAGCCCGACGCCCTGGTCATCCGGGCGGCCGAGCCCATAGACGAGGGGATGCGGCGCAAGATCGCGAGCTTCACGAACGTCGAATTCGAGGGAGTGATCTCGGGCCACGACGCGAAGACCACCATCTACGAGTTGCCCCTCCTTTACCACGCCCAGGGCTTCGACACCTTCCTCCTCAAGAAGATGGGCATCGAGAGCCGGCACGCGGACCTGAGGGAGTGGATCGAGGTGGTGCGCAAGTACCGGGAGCCGAAGCGCCGGGTCCGCGTGGGAGTAGTCGGCAAGTACATGGACCTCACGGACTCCTACAAGTCCGTCTGGGAGGCTCTCTCCCACGGCGGCATCGCCAACGAGGCGGCCGTCGACGCGATCAAGGTCGACTCGGGCAGGCTGGAAGCCGAGGGAGCCGACATGGCCCAGGTATTCGCCGGGATCGACGGGATCCTGGTGCCGGGCGGCTACGGCCAGCGCGGATCGGCGGGCATGGTCCGGGCGGCGAAGTGGGCGCGCGAGAGCAAGGTTCCCTATTTCGGGATCTGCCTGGGGATGCAGATGATGGTCATCGAATGGGCGCGCGACGTGCTCGGGTGGGAGGACGCCGACTCGACGGAGTTCGACCAGGACAGCGGGCACGGCGTCATCAGCCTCCTCGAGGAGCAGGTGGACGTGAAGAGCTACGGCGGCACGCAGCGCCTGGGGAAGAGCGAGAGCGTACTCAAGGCGGGCACGCTGATACGCAAGATCTACGGGACCGACTCGATATGGGAGCGGCACAGGCACAGGTACGAGGTCTCCAACGCCTTCAGGGCCGACCTCGAGAGGACGGGCCTCCTGGTCACCGCGATGACTCCGGACGGAAGCCTCGTCGAGGCCGTCGAATGGGCGGACCATCCCTGGGGCCTCGGGGTGCAGTGCCATCCCGAGTTCAAGTCGAGGCCCGTCCAGCCGGCGCCGCTGTTCAAGAGCTTCATCGGGGCATGCATAAAGAATGCTAAAGCCTGAGCACCGGCTCCTCGCCGCGCGCTCCTTCGCCGCGGCGGTCGTCGCGGCCGCCGTGCTCTCCGGATGCAGCCTCGCGGGATACGCCCCTCGGCAGGAAGAGGAGGGGGAGTTGCCGTCCTTGGTCTTCACGAACTACTCGCATACGCTCGTCGTGAGGGGCAAGAAGAGCTTCGAGCTGAAGGCCGCGCGCGCGGAGATCTACGAGACGAGCAAGAAGACGGTGCTCACCGACGTGAGCTTCTCGGAATTCGATCCCGATTCGGGCGAGCTTCTGTCCTTCGGGAAGGCCGATAGCGCGATTTACCATACCGACACCAAGGATGCCGAGTTCTCCGGCAGCGTGCGCCTCGAGTCGAAGAAACAGGACGCGATCCTCCAGGGCGAATATCTGCGCTGGATCGACAAGGACAGGAGGCTGGAGGGACGGCTGGACCGGACGGTCACGATAAGCAGGGCCGACGGCTCGCGGGTGAGCGGCGCGGGCTTCGAGGCCGAGGCGCGAACGCGCTCCTTTTCCTTCCGCGAGAGCGTCGAGGGGCGGATCGAACCGAAGGCGGAGGATAAGTGAGGAGCTCGAAGGCTTCGCGCCTGACTCTTTGCGCCTATCTCGCATTCGCGTGCGGATCCCTCCTCGCGGCCGCTCCGGAGCCGATCGACTTCAGCGCTGACAGCGTGCAGGCCAGCCTCGCCAAGGACAAGGAGCGGACGATCCTGTCGGGCAGGGCCAGCGTCAAGACCGGATCGATCTCCATCCTCGCGGACCGGATCGAGCTTTTCGGAAAGGACTTCACCTACATGCAGTGCACGGGCTCTGTCGCCGTCGTGGATACGGACAAGAAGATACGACTGGAGTCGCCCAGCCTCTATTACGACAGGGACAAGAAGCTTTTGCGCGCCGTAGGCCCTTCCATCCTCCAGGACGACAAGAACAAGCTCGTGCTCAAGGCCGAATGGATCGAGAGCGACAACAACAGCGAGGTCACTCTCGCCGAGGTCGCGGTCCGCATCGTCAAGGACAAGCTCGCCTGCCGCGCGGAGTACGCGCTTTACCGGCGCAAGGACAACATCCTCGAGCTGACGGGCGCGCCGTCGGCGTCGAAGGGGGGAGACAATTACGCGGCGACGAGGATGGTCGTAAACACCGACACGGAGGATATCCAGCTCGAGGGCGATGTCTCTGGCAGCGTCGTCGACAAGAAAGAGCCGGCGAAAGGCCCGACGGCATCGCCGGCCGCCGCGAAGCCGCCCGATCAGTCGTCCCCGCCCGCGACGACCTCTCCCTCCGCGACGGCTCCGGAGAGCGTCGTCGCTCCCGACTCAGGCGGCGCCAAGTGATCTCGGGCGACGGCGGGCCTCATGTTCTCGAGGCGACGGGCTTACGAAAGCTCTACCGCAGGAAGGTCGCGGTCGGCGAGGTGTCCTTTTCGATGGCGACAGGCGAGGTCGTGGGACTGCTCGGCCCCAACGGGGCGGGCAAAACGACCGTCTTCTATATGATCGTCGGCTTCATAAGGCCGACCGCGGGCACGGTAGCCTTGGATCACCAGGAGATAAGCGGTCTGCCCATGTACCAGAGGGCACGGCTGGGCATAGCCTACCTGCCTCAGGAGCCTTCGGTCTTCAGGCGCCTCTCGGTCGAGGACAATATCCGGGCCGTGCTCGAGACGAGGGCGGACATATCGGCTCGGCGCAAGCGCGAACGGCTCGAGGAACTCCTGGAAGAGTTCGGCATCGCGAGGCTGCGCAGGCAAAAAGCCTACACGCTTTCCGGCGGCGAGCGCCGCCGCACGGAGATCGCGCGCGCCCTCGCCCTCGATCCGAAATTCCTCCTATTGGACGAGCCCTTCGCGGGCATCGACCCGATCGCCGTGCACGAGATCAAGAAAATCGTACGCAAGCTCTCGGACGCGGGCATCGGAGTGCTCATCACCGACCACAACGTGAGGGATACTCTGGACATCACGCATAGGGCTCACGTCATAAACCTGGGCAATATCGTCGTTTCGGGGTCGAGGGACGAGGTTCTGGCCTCGGAGATGGCCCGTAAGATCTATTTGGGCGAGGAATTCAGGATGTAGCCGGAAAGGCGCGCGCATATTGACGCGTGCGAAGCGAAATCGATATAGTTACCACAAGAAGTCCTCCGGGATCCTTCCCGACCCACTTTTACGGCCTGGGCGTCGTCGATTATAGCGAGTTGACGACGCGGCGGGCTCGTGTTACATTTATCCTTGCCCAGTACGGGATCCACATCATCACCAGTTTCTCTACGGAAGACAGATGCAGTATTTCGACACTCACGCCCACATCGGGCTCATCTACGATGACCCGATCGAACAACTTTTAGTTTGCCAAGAGGCGAAGCAGGCCGGAGTCACGAGGATAGTCAGCATCTGCAACAGCCTCATCGACTTCAAGCAGGTGTACGACAACCTCAAGACCATGGAGCATGTCTTCCACGCTGCCGGCGTTTCCCCTTCGGAGGTCCAGAATCCCGGAAAGGATTGGCACAGGACGATAGAAGAGGCCGCCAAGCTGCCTCGAGTCGTCGCCCTGGGCGAGATCGGCCTCGACTACTACCACAAATTCGGCGATCGCAAGAGCCAGATCGAGCTTTTCATAGACCAGCTCGACCTGGCGGCGCGCCTCGATCTCCCCGTGATCGTGCATAACCGCGAGGCGGGCAAGGACGTCCTGGATATACTCAAGGACCGCCTTCCTCCTTCCGGCGGGGTGCTTCATTGCTATTCCGAAGACGGCGAGTACGCGCGCCGAGTCCTCGCCCTGGATCTCAATCTCTACTTCTCCTTCGCGGGAAACCTCACCTACCGCAACGCGCGCAACCTGCACGAGACGGTGAGCGTCCTGCCCCTCGACCGCATCCTCATAGAAAGCGAGGCGCCTTTCATGGTTCCCGCCGAGTACCGCGGCAAGCGCAACAAGCCCGAATACCTGCCTTCTACCTGCGCCTTTCTCTCCGAGATAGTCGAGATGGATCCGGAGGTCGTTTCGCGGACGGTCTTCGAGAACGCCTGCAGGTTCTTCAAGCTGCCGGTGCCCGTCTGGTCCTGACGGCCCCGATGACGGTCGGGCGAGCGGAAGACACGGAGCAGTAACGGATAGGATGTGAACCTGTATCACCCCGTGATCGTGGGCGGCGTCAGGTTGCCGGGGAACCTGTTCCTCGCGCCGGTGGCGGGCTACTCCGACGCGGCCTTTCGATCGGTCTGCTTCGAGCTCGGGGCCGACCTCTGCTACACCGAGATGGTGAGCGCCGAGGCCCTGACGCGTGGCCATCCCAAGACCGGCCTCCTCATGGACAGGGCGGAAAACGAGACTTGCTACGCGATCCAGCTCTTCGGTTCGAAGCCCGATACGCTCGCCGCGGCGACCCGCATCGCGGCCGCGCGCGGGCCGACTCTCATCGACCTCAACTGTGGCTGTCCCGTCCCCAAGGTCGTGCGTTCCGGGGCGGGCTCCGCGCTCATGAAGGACCCCGACCTCATCCGTCGCATAGTCGCGGCGATGGTCGCCGCGCTCGGCCCGTGCGGCCCTCCCGTAACCGCGAAGATCCGCTCGGGCTGGGAAGAAGGCGGAGCTGATTACCGCGAGGCGGCCGACGCGGCCGTCGAGGGCGGCGCCGCGGCCGTGACTTTGCACGCGAGGACGCGCGCCCAGGGCTATTCCGGCCACGCCGATTGGAGCCGTATCGGGGATCTGGCATCGCGTCTGGCGGTGCCCGTATTCGGCTCGGGCGACGTTTTCGCGCCGGGCGACGCCGCGCGGATGATCGCTGAGACGGGCTGCGCGGGGGTGATGATCGCGCGGGGCGCGATGGGCGATCCCTTCATCTTCCGAAGGGCGAGGGCGGTCATGGAGGGAGGCGCGCCGGAGGATGTCTCGCGGCGCGAGCTTGCCGACGCGGCGAGAAGGCATCTCGCCTTGGCCGCGCTCTTTCTCGGCGAGAAAAGCGCCTGCATCGAGTTCAGGAAGCAATTCTGCGCGTATACGAGGGGCGCGAAGGGCGGAGCCGAGCTGCGCGGGGCCGGCGTCAGGGCCTCCTCGGTCGAGGAGTTCGAGGCACTGTTCCTCAGGTGGCAGGAAGAGCGATGAGCCTGATGAATCGCCATGCCGACGCGCTGCGCGAGCGCCACGGCGACCGAGTGTGGAGGATCGGCCTGGACGGCGGCTTCTCCTGTCCCAATAGACGGCTCGGCCGCGGCGCGGGGGGCTGCATCTACTGCTCGCCGGAGGCCGGAAGGGCGGTCTACCTCCCCGAGGGCGAGTCCCCCATCGAGAGACAGGTCGCCGTCGGCGTGGACTACCTTCGACGGCGCTACGGGGCGCGGCTTTTCTTTCCCTACTTCCAGGCTTACAGCTCGACATTCGCGAAGATCGAGGAGATGCGCCTGCGCTACGACGAGGCCCTGCGCGCGACGAGGAGGGCGGCTCCCGATGGGCTCCGGGGCCTCGCGGTGTCGACGAGGCCGGACTGCATCGACGAGGAGAAAGCCGCCCTCCTCGCGTCATATGCGAAGGAGGGTCTCGAAGTCTGGGTGGAGCTCGGGCTGCAGAGCTCGCACGATGCCACGCTTTCGAGGATCGATCGCGGCCACGATTACGCCTGCTTCCTCCGCGCCCGCAGGACGCTCGCCGAGGCCGGCTTGCGGACGGCCGTCCATCTGATACTCGGCCTGCCCGGCGAGGGCGAGTCCGATATGCGAGAAACCGTTTCGCGCGTCGCTTCGCTCTCGCTCGAGGGCGTGAAGTTCCACGACCTCCTGATCCCGAAGGGCAGCGTCCTCTCGTCGGAATACCTGTCGGGAGAGATCTCCCTCATGCACTCCTCGAGGCTTCCCGGCCTGCTGGCGGATTGCCTCGAGTTGCTCGATCCCGCGTGCGAGGTGATCAGACTCCGCGCCGACGCTCCCGCGGGCACCCTGCTGGCGCCGCGGCGCAGGCCCGACAAAGCCCGGCTGTACCGGGCCGTCGAAGCCGAGCTCGCCTCCCGCGGCTCTCGACAGGGATCTCGGCGGGGCGTAGCGATTTCCTCTTGAGTGGACTATACTGCAAGGCACATGCAGATCAAGAATCCCGAGATATTCGCGGCGGTGGAAGGCATCGGCGAGCACTTTCGCACCAACATCTCCAACAGATTCACTCGTCGCGGCATTTCCTCGCTCGTATTGGACCCGAACACATGGAGTCTCATCGAGGAGCTTACCGAGAAGGTGGAGAACTATCGCTACCAGGGCTATCACCTCGACGAGCTATACTCGCAAATAACCGCGATGGCCCGTTTCGTGTACCAGGCTCGGCGCGATCTCTTGCCGAATCTCCGCTTCCTGACTTCCGGCGGCAACGATCAGGGGAGCGCTTCCGACAAGGTCTTCCGCGGCATGGCTATCACCAACTTCGGTCCTAACCTCAAGATACTCGCCGATAAGGTCAATGAGCTCTACGTCAAGGTGGCGGCGATCGACAAGCAGAACGCCGGGCAGAAGAGTCCCGTCTTCTCGCAGATCCCCGAACTCAAGGAGATCGGGCGATACCTCGTGGAATGAATCGCGAAAGGTCCCGCTTATTGACAACGGCCCGACAATCGCGTATGTTTTGCTACCGCGCTAACTGGAGCGGTGTCCGAGTGGTCTAAGGAGGCGGTCTTGAAAACCGCTGTGCCGCAAGGCACCGAGGGTTCGAATCCCTCCTGCTCCGGACTAGTAAAAATTAGGGCGGCGAGGGGATTCGAAGCGGAGCCCGCGCCGAGCGAAGCGAGGAAGAGGCGGCAGGATGCCGCCGAAAGCGGGCGGAGCCGGGTCCGAGGAAGCTTGCACGATGCAAGCGACGAGGACCGAATCCCTCCTGCTCCGCGACGACGATTTCGGTAAGGGAGAGGTGCGAGAGCGGCCGAATCGGGCTCCCTGCTAAGGAGTTGTACCCCTAAAGGGTACCGGGGGTTCGAATCCCCCCCTCTCCGAAAATCCAAATTACTTCGGCGCACGACGGGGGATGCGAATCGAAGCCCTCGCCGACCGGTGGGAGGGAGAGGCGATACGAAGCCGTCGCTCGCGCTAGCGGGCATGACGATCCGTTCCATGAGGCTATAGCTCAGCTGGATAGAGCATCAGATTGCGGATCTGAAGGTCGGTGGTTCGAATCCACTTAGCCTCATCGTCCATTGGAGAGATGCGAGAGCGGTTGAATCGGGCGGTCTCGAAAACCGTTGAACCCTTAAGGGTTCCGGGGGTTCGAATCCCCCTCTCTCCGGAGAAGTTTTTTGAAACCGGAGCGACGGGGGATTCGAAACGGATCCCCCTCTCTCCGGAATTGCCTATGCTTGCCCGGCGGGGGATTCGAGCCATCGTACCGAAGGTTCGCGCCCGCGCGGACTCGAAGTAAAAAAGCGAGCCTTGGAGAGATGGCCGAGCGGTCGAAGGCGCACGATTGGAAGTCGTGTTTACTCGTAAGGGTAACTAGGGTTCAAATCCCTATCTCTCCGTTTTGATTTCGCCCTTCGAGCGCCCGAAGCCAGGCACTGCGCTCGTGGCCGCCGCCCAAACCCGCCAGGTCCGGAAGGAAGCAACGGTAAGCGGTAGGCGCGGTTCGCAGAGCGCCTGGCTTCGAGCGCTCGAAGTCTTTACCGACCTTCGTCCTTGTGCTATTTTGCTGCCATGCCTTATGAGATCACCGCCACTCGCAAGCGGCCGCAGAGCTTCGGCGAGCTCGCCGGACAGGAATTCGTCTCGGCGACGCTCGAAGCGAGCCTGGCCAGCGGGCGGATCGCCCACGCCTATCTCTTTTCGGGCCCCCGAGGCTGCGGGAAGACGAGCACGGCGCGCATCCTGGCCAAGGCCCTCAACTGCAG